>NZ_CP044125.1:2710000-3037969 GCF_016864575.1 Rhizobium sp. BG4 | reverse complement strand
TTAGCATCCGCAGATTGATGCAGCGATGGGAGTTCAGATCCTGAGGCGTCCGCGGGATCGGGTTATTCGAAAAATAATCGGGCGAACCAATAATGGCCATGCGCAGCTCAGGTCCAATTCGGACGGCAACCATCTCCTTCGCGAGAGCCTCGCCAAGGCGTACGCCAGCATCGAACCGCTCCGATACGATGTCAGTGAAACTGGAATCTAGCGCCAGCTCCACGTGGATGTCAGGGTATTCGGGAAGTAGTCGCCTAAGTGCGGGCCACAGCACTGTGGTCGCGGCATGCTCCGAGGTTGTGATGCGAATGCTTCCAGCGGGGCGGTCTCGCAACTCCCCGAGTGCGGCGAGTTGGGAGCCAATGCTGTCGAGCGCTGGTCTAAGAGTGGAGAGCAAACGCTCTCCGGCCTCAGTAGGCGCCACATTGCGCGTCGTCCGGGTCAATAGACGAACCCCCAGCCGGGTCTCGAGCCGCCGGACCGTGTGACTCAGCGATGACTGGGATGTTCCAAGCCTTGCCGCTGCCCGCGTGAAGTTCTGCTCTTCCGCCACGGTCATGAACGCATTCAGGTCGACTAGCTCTTCTCGTCTCATTCATGCTCCGTCGACATGAGTTAGCATCGACTTATGAAGTTGCAGCAGGCTGTGCAACTGGTCAACCTCTTGGAACCAGGAAGAGACAAAGGAAGCTTCCTATTCCTGAAATGGCGACAACGAGAGCGAGCGCCGTAGGGCTACCATCGACAAGTGCGCCTACGGCAGCCGATCCAAGTATTCCGCAGCCGTAGTGCAGCGCTCCGATCAAGGCGGATACGGCTCCTGCCCGTTCCGGGAAGTCCTGCAAAGCACCGCCGATTGAATTGGCGACAATGAGCCCCGAACAGGAGACATACACGAAGAGCGGAAACGCCAGTCCTGCGAGCCCACCCCAGTTCGTGGTTCCGGTCGCGAGCAGCGCAAGCCCGGAAAGCGCCGCTCCGGCGGTACCAAAGCGAAGAAGTCGGCGGCTTCCGAGCCTGCCCACGAGCCTTGCATTTGCGACGTTGGTCAGCATGATTCCTACGATGCCGAGCGCGAACAACACGCCGTACAACTGCGATGGAACATGGTAGTATTCGATGAACGCAAATGGCGTTCCCGCAATATACGCGTAGATCCCGGCGTAAAAGAAGCCTCCCGCCACCGCAAAGCCTAACAGTCGCCTCTCAGTGATGAGTTGAAGATATCCGCGGAACGAGCTTCTGAGCGATGCTTCACTGCGGCGTTGGGCGGAAAGCGTTTCGGGAATTGTGAAGAGTGCGGCAAGCGTGATCAAACCGACCGCGACGAGCAACCAGAAGATCATCCTCCATCCGGCGACGGCAAGCACCTGACCACCGACGATCGGGCCAAGCAGCGGCGCTGTAGCCATCACCGTGATCAGTGTAGAAAGCATCTGTGCGGCACGGCTTCCTTCATACAGGTCGCGTACCATCGCCCGAGAAAGGACGACACCTGAACAGGCGCCTACCGCCTGAACGACGCGCCATGTGATCATCTCGTTTGCGTTCCCGGATATGGCACATCCGGTCGAGCCAATAACGAAGAGGACGAGACCAACCGCTATCGGGAGTCTACGACCGTATCGGTCGCCAAGCGGCCCCCAGAGTAGCTGGCCGAGGCTGAAACCGATGAGGAATCCGGATACAGTCAGCTCCATGTCTCCTGCGTCCGCACCCAGATCATAGGCCATGGTTGGCATGGCAGGAAGATACAGGTCAGTGGAGATGGATGCGAAGCCCATGAGTGCACTGAGGACCGCAAGCACGCGGAGCCTATGGGGCTTCGCGTGCGGATCTACAGGAGCCTCACCATATGCGGTCGAAGCTAGTTCTTGTGGCATGAATGGTCTCAAAGGAGGAAGGCGCTGCGAGGCGCCTGTTCAAAGACCAGTGGTCTTCATCAGTTGTTCGGGATAGCGCTCACCTTCGATCTGGATCCTGGCAGCCGCTGCGTTGAGTTCGCCGAGAGCGGAACTGCTCAGCTCGATATCGACTGCGCCGAGGTTTTCCTCCACACGATGCAGCTTCGTTGTCCCGGGAATGGGGACGATCCATGGTTTCCGGGCAAGCAGCCAAGCCAGTGCGATCTGTGCGGGAGTAGCATTTTTCTCCGTCGCGACTCCGCGAATTAGGTCGATCAAGGTCTGGTTCTTCTCCATGGCGTCTGGCGTGAAGCGGGGAAGGATCCTGCGGAAATCATTCTCGGCAATCTTGCTATCCTTGCCCATTGCTCCGGTAAGAAAGCCCTTCCCGAGCGGGCTGTAGGCGACAAGACCTATTCCCAATTCCTCGCATGCATCCAGGATGCCGTTCGTTTCGGGACCACGTGTCCAGAGCGAGTATTCATTCTGGAGGGCGGTGATCGGCTGCACGGCGTGAGCCTTGCGGACGGTATGGGCGCCCGGCTCGGAGAGGCCGAAGTGCCTGACCTTGCCTTCGGCAATCAGGTCCTTCACGGTCCCCGCTACATCCTCAATCGGCACACCGGGATCGACGCGATGCTGGTAGAGAAGATCGATTACGTCGATGCCAAGCCTCTTCAGCGACCCCTCCGCTGCTTCTCGGATCCGCTGAGGACGGCTGTCGACGCCGGCGGCCTTTCCACCCTCGAATTTGAAACCGAACTTGGTGGCGATGACCACCTGATCCCGAACTGGGCGGAGGGCTTCACCGACCAACTCTTCGTTGGTGAATGGCCCGTAGATCTCGGCGGTATCGAAGAAGGTCACACCACGATCAAAGGTATCTCTGATTAGCTTGACGCTGTCCGCGTTGCTCAGAGCATGCCCGTAGGAAAAGTTGAGGCCCATACATCCGAAGCCAAGCGCTGTGACTTCCAGACCCTGCCCAAGAGTTCTCTTTTTCATTTAGGATCACCCTGTCGTTTCGGTAAGGGGAATCCTAAGCCGATGACCATCATGGGATTAGCCCGTTGAATCGGCATGCAGTCATGAATTGATTTCATGGATGAAATGGGTGCCCTGCGCGATCACGACGCCGCACCCCATTCATGAACAGCAAGCATAAGCGCATGCAACGCACACCGCCTAATCAGATCAATCGATCGGCGATATCTTGCTTCAAACGGCTGGCACCAACGGACCCGCTTCACGTCCAATTACGCTGTGGACGCCTCTATCAAAGTCGCCCGCAAAGAGTGCCTGCGCCTGAGCATCTATATTTCGAAAGGAATGCAAATTGTTAGGTACGGTTCTACATGCTCCCGGCGATGTACGATGCGAACAGGTTGCCGATCCGAAGATCCTCAAACCGACTGACGCTATTATCAAGCTGTCGGCCAGTTGCATCTGCGGATCCGATCTTTGGCCATTTCGAGGCGCGAACGATACCAGCGAGCCCAAGGCAATGGGTCACGAGTATTGCGGCATCGTGGTCGAAGTCGGCAGTGACGTCAGAACGGTAAAGCCTGGCCAGTTCGTTGTCGGCTCTTTCTGCCTTTCGGACAACACCTGCCCCCATTGCCGCTTCGGCTTTCAGTCGTCTTGCGAGCAGCGTGAGTTCATGGTCGGCGCGCAGGCCCCCTACGCACGCGTCCCGCTTGCCGACGGATCTTTGGTCCCGACGGCCGGGATACCTTCGGACGACCTGATCCCGTCGCTGCTTGCCGTGTCAGATGTTCTCGGTACCGGATGGTATGCCGCTGATGCCGCTGGGGTTCAGGAAGGGTACACTGCAGTCGTGGTGGGGGACGGCGCTGTCGGACTGATGGGGGTGCTCGCCGCAAAGCGAATGGGGGCTGGACGCATCATCGCCATGAGCCGCCATAAGGCACGGCAGGAGCTCGCCCTTGAGTTCGGCGCAACTGACATCGTCTCAGAACGAGGTGAAGCTGGCGTCGGCCGCATCAGGGAGATGACCAACGGCGTCGGCGCGGATTCAGTGCTGGAATGCGTGGGACTGGACGAGTCCATGTCCCAGGCGATCAACTGCGCACGCCCTGGAGGAAAGATAGGCTTCGTCGGGGTTCCGCATGGTGTCACCTTCGACGGTCAGAACCTGTTCTTTCAGCAGAAAAGCTTGCTTGGCGGCCCAGCCCCTGTACGACGCTACCTCCCCTATCTGATGGATCTTGTTCTTAGCCGCGAAATCAATCCCGGCCGGGTTTTCGACTTGGAAATCCCGCTTGCGGATGTCGCGGAAGGCTACCGCGCGATGGATGAACGTCGCGCAATCAAGACGCTGCTGCGGGTGCAGTGACGACGCGCCGCTCCGGCTGCCTCGGTTCTCCCTATTCTAGCTCAAGGAATTTGCTTCATGAAAAAAGTTGCTGCTTCCATCGCAATGACTACCCTCGCAGCAACAGGCTCTGAAGGCGCTGAACACTTCAAACGCGTTGCCCCGCAAGCCGTCTACGAAACTGCGCCGGGTCTAGGTCAGTTCACTGACGAAGTACTTTTCGGTGAAGTCTGGGACCGTGCAGAACTCTCTCCACGTGATCGCAGCCTCGTAACAATTGCGGTTCTCGTCTCGACGGGAAAAATCGCCCAGACTGCAAGTCACGTCGGGCGTGCACTCGACAACGGGGTGAGCCCGGAGGAGGTCGGCGAACTGATCACGCAACTGGCTTTCTATTCTGGTTGGCCGAATGCAATGTCGGCGGTCAATGAAGCAAAGAAGGTGTTCGACGAGCGCGGTGTTGGCCCGCTCTCAAGCAGCAATGGCGACCGCATTGAGCTGGAGGCAGCGACCGAAGCCTCAAGGAAGGCGATAGTGGATAGCAATGTCGCGCCAACCGCAGCCGCACTGGCCGAGCTCACCAATCGCGTTCTGTTTGGCGGTCTTTGGCAGCGTCCAGATCTAGCTCCTCGCGACCGCAGTATGGTGACTATTGCCGCACTTGTCGCGCTGGGCCAGCCCGAGCAGCTTCCCTTCCACGCCAATCGCGCAATGGACAATGGTCTCTCACGGTCCGAGGCTGCCGAAGTCATCACGCAGGTTGCGTTCTATGCAGGATGGCCGCGGGCAATGTCCGCCGTCCCGGTTTTGAAGAAGGTCCTTGAGGGTCGCGTTGCCGCAGTCACTGGCCCGACAGCATTCGCCGAAATCAACGTCGTGCGAGCTGGAGAAGGGCGTGCCGATGCGCCGGAGCAATACTTCACGGGCAACGTCGAAACATCGGGATTTTTCCGCGGTGGCGAACCCGCGAGAGTTGGCGGTGCGACCGTTTCGTTCGCGCCGGGAGCGCGTACAGCTTGGCATACCCATCCCTTGGGCCAGACCCTATTCATAATTTCTGGCAGCGGGCTGGTTCAGATGGAGGGCGGTCCCAAGCAGCAAGTCAGTGCAGGCGACGTCGTCTGGATCCCAGCCCATGTGCGCCATTGGCATGGGGCATCGCGCAACGAAGCCATGAGCCACTTCGCCGTCGCCGAGGCGTTGGATGGAAGCTCGGTTACATGGTTGGAGAAGGTATCTGACAGGGACTACGCTTCAGTTGCGGTCGTCGACTGAGACTTCTAAGGAGGCCGAGATGCAGAGGCGCCGTTTTCTCCAGGCAATGCCGATTGTCGCTGCCGTGGGAGTTCTCGCACCGAACGCACGCGCTCAACAATCCGATATCCTGATTGCCTATTTTTCGAGGACTGGCAACACCCGGGTCATCGCAAACCAGATCAAGAGGGAACGGAACGCTGCGATCTACGAGATCGAAGCCGCCACGCCCTATCCCGAGGACTATCAGACCACGGTCGCGCAAGCATCTCGTGAAACTTCGGGAGGTTATCTGCCTCCATTGAAGACTTCTGTCCCCGACCTCTCGCTCTTCAATGCGATCTATCTTGGATTTCCGATCTGGGGAATGACGATGCCGCCAGTCGTCAAATCATTCCTTCGTAGCACCAACCTCTCCGGGAAGACTGTTTACCCGTTTGTAACGCACGGGGGCTTCGGGATCGGAAACAGCCTGGGAGTGCTGACTTCCTTGGCGACCGAGGCTGATATCAAGGTGCCCTTCTCGATGGAGGCAGACCAGGAACGTCGCACCCTTGATGGCGTGAGAAGTTGGTTGGCAGCTTAGCGTTGGCTCCAACGCTCTCGTTATCAGCGATGCGCATAAGTTCCGGAAGCACCTTTGGTCTTCGAGTGACAGCCAAAGGCGGGAAATGCGTTTCGATAGCCGCCTTCGCTGGTAACGCAAAGATCTCGCGCACCAAGTTTCACAGGGATCCGGCTACCCCAAAAACCGAAAACCAGCGAATGCTGAACCTGGTATCCAGCGATCAAATCTTGGCAATGTCGGCTCCGCATTTGCGGCGGGCCGCATGCAGCGTATTCCTCATCAGCATAGCAATGGTCATCGGCCCCACCCCGCCCGGAACCGGTGTGATCGCACCAGCGACTGCGGCGACCTGAGCAAAGGCAACGTCGCCAACGAGGCATGTTTTACCCGTACCTTTTTCTGACGCATCTACGCGGTTGATACCAACGTCGATGACTGTGGCACCTCGTTTGACCCAGTCTGCCTTCACCATCTCTGCTCGTCCGACAGCGACTACGAGTATGTCTGCTCCCTGACAGACGGCAGGGAGATTGCTGGTGCGCGAATGCGCCATCGTTACGGTCGCGTTGGCAGCCAGCAACAGCGCAGACATAGGCTTGCCGAAAAGGTTCGATCGTCCGACCACGACGGCGGTCAATCCGGAAAGATCGTCGCCATGTATGCGGCGCACAAGTACCATGGCACCCGCGGGTGTACAGGAGACGAGCGCGCCATGGAGGTCGCCCGTCGCCACCTTCCCTGCATTCATAACATGCAGACCGTCGACGTCTTTTTCGGGCTTGATCGACTGAATGATAAGATCAGGTTGCAGATGTCCAGGGAGCGGCAGTTGTACGAGGATGCCGTGGATAGCGTCGTCATCGTTCAGTTTCGCGACCAGTGCAGCAAGCTCGTCCTGGGTAGCGGCCTTGCTCAGAGTATGCTGCACAGAAACGAAACCACACTCCGTGGCCATGCGGCCTTTTGCTGCCACGTAGGCATGGCTCGCCGGATCTTCACCGACGATGACCACAGCGAGACCAGGCGTTACGCCCGCCTCTTCTATCAACCTCGCCGTATCAAGTTTGACAACGTCGATCACTGACGCAGCGATCTGTTTCCCATCGAGGATGTCCGCGCTCATTGCGTCACCCCATCCGCTCGGACTTATATGACCCGGGACTAGGCGGGAAAACGATGGTCTTGTTGCCATTCATGAACACGCGGTGATGGATGTGAGCGTGCACCGCGCGGGCCAGCACCTGGCTCTCGACATCTCGACCGATGGATACATAGTCGTCTGCGGACTGCGCATGGGTGATGCGGGCCACGTCCTGCTCGATTATCGGTCCTTCGTCGAGGTCGGCGGTGACATAATGCGCCGTGGCGCCGATCAATTTCACGCCGCGCTCAAAGGCCTGCTTATAAGGATTCGCACCTTTGAAGCTCGGTAAGAAGGAGTGGTGGATATTGATGATTTTACCTGACATCTTCTTGCACACAGCGTCGGACAGCACTTGCATGTAACGCGCGAGAACGATCAGCTCGGCTCCTGACGATGTCACGATCTCCATTAGCCGCGCTTCCGCCTCTGGTTTGTTCTCCTTGGTCACCCTGACATGGTGGAACGGAATGTCGTGGTTGACGATGACCTTCTGGTAGTCGAAGTGGTTCGAGACGACGCCGACGATGTCGATCGGCAGCGCGCCGATCTTCCAGCGGTAGAGCAGGTCGTTCAGACAATGACCGAAGCGCGAGACCATCAGCAGCACCTTCATCCGTTCGTCGCTGTCGTTGAACCGGTACGTCATCTGGAAGGTCTTCGCGACGGATGCGAAACCGGACCTGATCTCCTCCTCCGACACGTTCTCCTGCGAAAGGAAGGTCAGACGCATGAAGAACAGGCCAGTCTCCTGGTCGTCGAACTGCGACGAGTCGGAGATGTAGCAGCCCTTTTCGGCAAGGTAACCGGTGATGGCGGCGACGATGCCGCGGGACGATTGACAGGAAACGGTCAGGACGTGACTTTTCATCTTCTGGATCTCATGAAGGGGATAAGGAAGCATCGAGCGGTCTTCGAGACCGCCTAGGATTCGAAGGTCAGGCGGCGAGCAGCGCCTTGAGACGGATGTCGGGCGAAGCGAGAGCGGCCTCGTCGAACCCCCTGCCTGAAGCAATGAGCATTTCGGCGAGGCGGATGTCGCGTGCAACGGCGTTACCGGGGCCGATGCCGCTGGCCGAGAGAAGGCGGCCGTCCTCCGCCATCTCGAAGACGATGAAAGCGTCCGCGCCGAGATCTCGCCGAACGGACCGTGCGGCGCCGGTCGAGAGCCCCGCGACCTGTAGCGTCATGTCGTACTGATCGGACCAGAACCACGGCACGGCCGAGACGCTTTCGCTTCCACCGAGAAGATTGGCGGCGGCGATCGCGGCGTGCTCCTGAGCGCTGCGCCAGGATTCAAGCCGAACGCGGCGGTCCGCGTGATGAACGAGCGGGAACGAGCAGCAGTCTCCGGCCGCCCAGATGTTCGGATCACTCGTCTGCAGATGACGGTCGACCGCGACGCCGTTCTCGACGGCGAGGCCAGCGTCGGCGGCAAGTTCGACGTTGGGAATAGACCCGATGCCGACGACTAGAATATCGGCTTCGATCAAGCGGCCGTCCGAAAGAACCAATTTCACGTCGTTGTCCGAGCCGCTCAGCGTCTCCATGCGTGCGTTGCAGATGATCTCGACGCCCTCGGCGGCATGCCGGGCCGCGATCGCTTCGGCGACCGCGAAAGGAACGCCTCGAGAAAGGATTCGCGGCAGTCCTTCGAGCAGGACAACGGAAGCTCCAAGACGTCGGGCGCTCGCCGCGAGTTCCAGGCCGATGAAGCCGCCCCCAAGGATCGCAAGACGGCTGTTCGATCTCAGATGCTCGCGGATACGACGTGCGTCGCCATGCGTCCGCAGCGAGAGAACGCGCGGGTTGTCCAGCTGATCGACGGCGAGGCTGCGGGCACGCGCGCCGGTCGCCAGAAGAAGCTTCGTAAACGGCACACGGCTGGCGTCGGCCAATTCCACCACTCGGCTTGCGCGGTCGAGGCGGGTTGCGTGAACCCCGAGCCTAAGCTCGATCCGCTTTTCGGCATAGTCTGCCGCGGTGGCGACGAAGCGCGGGTCGGAACCGGCGACAATCCCGTCCTTTGACAAGGGCGGACGTTCGTAGGGAGGATGCTCCTCCTCGCCGATCAGCGTGATCTCACCCTCGAACCCTCGGTCACGGAGGCTCAGGGCCGCGCGACCACCGCATTCTCCTGCGCCGATGATAACTATGGACGTCATTGGAGGGACCTTCGCTGTTCAATGTTCGGATTTTGAGAGTCGGCGAGCGCGACTAGGTGCTGCCGGAACGCGCCCTGCATCTCCTTGAAGCTCGAATAGCCGCTGTGGGATGCGAGCCGCGAGATGGAGGTTTCAGATACCTTGCAGGCCTGGGCAACCGACCGCAACGTGCCGAAGGCGATGACTCCTGGGTTGCCGAGCAACAGGCGCATCGCCTGCTGCAGGCTGGCGGGGTACGTCACTCGTCGTTCGACGATCCGTTGCTTGAGATCGCTTATGCTTGGCTGTTCGATGGAAGGTGAAAGCATCTGCGACCTTTCGTGGTTGGGCGTCCAGGGGCGCGAGATTTAAGGATCCGCACGGCCTACGAACCGTGCGGAGGCGGCATTGTCCAACTCAGCCGGAGACGCTGGCGAGAGAAACCGGAGCGCCGGTCTTCACCGAGATCGTCGCGGCTTCCGCCATGGCGAGCGCGGCGACGCCGTCGTCGAGAGTGACCGGCAGCGAACCGCCCCCATTGACGGCTTCGACGAATGCAGCCCATTCCGCGGCGTACGCGGGCATGTACCGTTCAAGGAAGAAGTAGGTGGGCTTGGCGCCGATCACGCCTTGGGTTGTCGACTTCACTACGGTGTTTTCGAGCATGTTCTGGGCCTGGAGCAGCCCTTCGGAACCAAGGAGTTCAAGCCGTTGGTCGTAGCCGTAAACTGCACGGCGGCTGTTCTTGATGACAGCGATCCGACCGTCCGCATAAGTTAACGTCACCACGGCGGTGTCGACGTCGCCGGCGCTGCCGATCTCCGGATCGACGATCGACGAACCGACCGCGGTCACGGTGTCGGGCGCCGCTCCCATGATGAAATTCGCCATGTCGAAGTCGTGGATCATCATGTCCCGGAACAGACCGCCGGAGACCTTGATGTATGAGACCGGCGGCGGGGCCGGGTCGAAGGAGGTGATGGACAGGAGCTCGGGCTTGCCGATCTCGCCCGCGTCCACGGCCTTCTTCAACGCGGCGAAGTTCGGATCGAAACGGCGGTTGAAGCCGATCATCACGGGACGCCTCGTCTCCGCGACAGCCTTCTGGCAGGCGCGAGCGCGTTCCAGGCTGAGGTCGACGGGCTTCTCGCAAAGCACAGCCTTGCCCGCCACACTCGCCTTTTCGATCAGGTCGGAGTGCGTGTCGGTGGAGGTGGCGATCAGGACGGCGTCGATCGAGCTGTCGCCGAGAATGGCTTCGGTGCTACGGACTTCGGAGCCGTACTGCGCGGCGATCTTTTCCGCCGCGGACGTGTTGATGTCGGAGACGGCGGCGAGCATGCTGCCGGGATGTCCGGATATGGCTGTGGCGTGGACGCCGGCGATCCTGCCGGCGCCGAGGAGGCCAACTTTAAGCATAGAGATTTCCTTTTTTGTTAGAGACCGAGCTCAGTCTTGAAGGCGTCGAATTCCTTGTCGCCGATCGCAACGTTGTGCTGAGGCTGCGGATATGCTCCGTTGTTGACGTCCGCGATGAACTCGCGGAATGCGGCAATGCGTTCCTTCTGCAGCCGGTCGAACTCCGCGGCGAAGTTGCGATAGGTCTTCGCGTGGCGTGGACGATGGCCGTCGGTGTGGCCGAGCACGTCTTCGGCGAAGAGGTACTGCGCGTCCGCGCCTGGCCCGGCGCCCATGCCTAGCATGATCATCGACGTGTTCTTCGAGATCAGCTCGCCGACGCGGTCGGGAACAACCTCCAGCTCCGCACCGAAGCAGCCTATCGCTTCGAGCTGCTTGACGTGCCGGAAGACGTCGACCGCCTCCCTCGTCGTCTTGCCGACGGCGCGGAATCCAGTCCAGGTAATGTACGATGGGATCAGCCCGACATGCGCTACGATGGGAACATGGTTGTCGCAGAGGACCTTCTGAATATCGAGCGAGGCCGCGCAATAAAAGCAGTCACCGCCCATGGCGGAGAAATGGTAGGCGGCACGCAGATAGTCCTCGGCGGTTGCCAGCGGCCGCCCCTCGAATTTGCCCCAGCCTCCGTAGGGAAGACCCACTTGGACAAAACAACTGCCAGCAGCCTCGCGCATTTCCGGCGAGAAGAAACGGCCTTCGATCGACAACATGTGGATGCCCGCCGCGTTGGCGGCAGCAGCCTCCTCCAGTGTCGTCACGTAGAGCATGGAGATCTTTTCGCCGCGAGCCTTCATGACGCGAATGTCGGCAACCGTCGGTCGGGTATTCTTGTGAACCATTGGACTACACCGTGAATGCGTTGCGGAAGGCAGTGAGTGCGGCTTCCGGATCACCGGAAGCAAAGGCTTCCATGCCGACGGGGCCGTTATAGCCCATGGCTTTCAGGGCATTGGCGATGCCGTTCCAGTTCACCTCGCCGGTTCCCGGCTCGCAACGGCCGGGAACGTCGGCGACCTGGATTTCACCGATCCAGGGCAAGGATTTGCGGCAAAGTTCAATGAGATTCCCCTCGCCGATCTGCGCGTGATAGAGGTCGAGATTGAGCCGCAGGCGCGGGTGATCGATGCTGGAGACCAGCGCCAGCGTATCCTCGGCACGACCGAATGGGACACCCGGATGATCAACAGGCAGATTGAGGTTCTCGAGCGTGAAGATCACGTTCTCCTCTTCGGCCATATCGACGATACGACGCAAGGTGTCGCTCGCCTTCAGCCACATTGCGCCGTTAACCACCTCGATCGGCTGGACAGGCAGACCGCCCTCGCCCAGACCAGTTCCGTGGAGGTTGAGGCGTTGAACGCCCAATCGCTTACCGACCTGAGCCGTTTCGCGTGCGCTGCGCAGAAGGTCGTCGGCCCCTTCGTCATCCGTCAGGCGCCCAGTGAGGTAGCCGTTCATGATCGTGAAGGAGGCGCCTGTCGCCTCAAGCTTGGCGAGGTCATGCTCCGGCCAATTCCAGAGGCCGACACCGAAGTCCATTTCCTTAAGACGGGAGGCGCGCCACTCGATGGGGCGGTCCCGCCAGATCATTTCGGCGCAAGCCGCCAATGCAAACTGTGTCATATCATCAGATCTCTATAAAAACGTCGCCATTCTCGACCTTCACAGGCCAGGTCCTTAGGTTGATGCAGACGGGCGCTCGCTTGGCCTCGCCGTTCCTGTAGTTGAAAACGCCACCATGTTTCGGGCACTCGATCGTACCCTCCATCACCAGGCCGTCCGCGAGATGCACGTGCTCGTGTGTGCAGATGCCATCGATGCAGAAGAACTCGTCCTCGGGGCTTCGAATGACCAGGAAGGAGCGTCCTCCCTGGTCGAATACGATTTGCTCTTCGACTTCCATGTCGTCGGCTGCACAGGCGCGGGTCCAGGTGCCCATCATTTCATCCTTCGGTATTTCGGTTCATGAATAATCCACATCAGCCGGCTGCAGTGGAAAGCTGCGTGTGGCCATCATGCGTGGTGCGGTACCCGTCGATTTGGGCTTCGAGTTCCGCCATGGTCTCGCCGCCTGCCATCAGGTCGGTGATTTCCTCACGCGTCTTCTCCCCCTTGCGGAAATCCGCCGCAATCGCACCGCGGATCAGCACCGCGAAATGATCGCCCACCGCCATGGCATGCATGACCTGATGGGTGATGAAGACGACCGCCAGACCACGGCGCTTCGCCTCGTTGACGATCCGGAGCACATGGGTCGCTTGCTTGACGCCAAGCGCCGCCGTCGGCTCGTCGAGGATGAGCACCTTCGCACCGAAATGGACGGCACGTGCGATGGCAAGCGACTGCCGCTCTCCTCCAGAGAGGCCGCCAACCAGTCGGTCGCCGTCATCGATACGGGTGATCCCGAAATCCCGGATAGCCTTGACGGCGACCTCGTTGGCCTTCTTTCGGTCGAACACCTTGAACGGCCCCAACCCTTGGTCGGCTCGACGCCGACGAAGAAGCTGCGGCCGATCGACATCAGCGGAAAGGTGCCGCCGAACTGGTGGACCGTTGCGATTCCACGGCTACTCGCGTCGCGCGGTCCAGTGAACTCGATCGGACTGCCGTCCATCTCGATGGTTCCTGAGTTCGGGCGATACACGCCGGACAGCGTCTTGATCAGGGTTGACTTCCCCGCACCGTTGTCGCCGAGCAGACAGAGCACCTCGCCTGGACAGATGTTCAGCGAAATGTCGTTGAGGACGTCGATCGGGCCGAAGGACTTGCAGATGTTCTTGAGCGTCAGAATGGGTGTGGACATGATCGTTCTCACTTCTTCTTCGGCGAATAGGACAGCGCCATGCTGCGGAAGGTGTTGTTCATCAGCACCGCGAGCAGCAGCATTACGCCGATGATCAGGCTCGACCAATTGCGGTCGAATGACGTGAAGTAGATGCCCTGGTTGACGACGGCGAAGGTGATGGTGCCAAAGAAGATGCCGATTATGGAGCCAAAGCCACCTGTCAGCAGTACGCCGCCCACGACCACCGAGATGATCGAGTTGAAGATGAAGGACATGCCTGCCGAGACCTGAGCAGAGTTGAACAGGATCGCTTGGCACATGCCCACAAAGGCGGCGCTCGTCGACGACAGCACGAAAAGCACGATCGTCAGCTTCGTCGTTGGGATGCCAGCGTTGCGCGCACTGATCCTGTCGCCTCCCATGGCGAAGATCCAGTTTCCGAACGGCGAGAAGTGGATGAAGAACACGTAGATTGCAGTGAGTGCCAGCCACCAGAAGATGATGACCTGGAACGTGTTGGCGACGAAGGAGCCGAACACGAACTTGGCCAGTTCCGGCGCCTTGAGCGCGACGCTGGTCGTACCCGTCAGCAGGACTGAGAGGCCGAGCACCAGGCCTGCGACTGCGAAGAGCGTTCCGAGCGTGACGATCAGCGACGGCACGTTGGTGCGGACAACGAGGAAACCGTTGATGAGACCGACCAGAATGCCGAGCGCAAGCGACGCGCCAATCCCATCCAGATTGGCAGGCCGTAGTAGCCGGAGATGATAGCGACCGTCATCGAACCTGCGGGGATCATTGAACCGATCGAGATGTCGAGGTCGCCTGCGATCATCAGCAGACCGATCGGAAACGCGACGATGCCGAGGTTCGCGGCGACGTTCAGCCAGCTTGCCGCGCCGTTCAGCTTCAGGAAGTCCATGCTTCCGAAGACTAGAAAGAAGACGAAGACGCCGACGAGACCAAGGAAGGCCCCTGCTTCCGGCCTGCGGAACAGCCCGCCGATGGAAAAGCTCGTACTGGTTTCCGCCGCTTTCGGCGTCGGAGCCATGGTGATCGGCTGGCCTGCTGTTTTTGTGTTCATGATTGTTCCCCTTCCCGCGCACGGGTGTTGCGAGGCTGCTCCCTGGGAGGTGGAGGGAGCAGCCGGCAGGCCCGCGTTAGCGAGCGCCCTTCGAAACGCCCTGCAGCGTCGAGTCGATGTTGGAGGCGTCGACGATGCCGGGACCAGTGAGGACCGGCTTCACCGGAAGGTCCGTGCCGAAGTCGATGTGCGAAGCAAGCAGCGTTACCGACAGGAGAGACTGTAGATACGGCTGCTGGTCGATGGCGAAGAACTGCGCCTTGTTCTTGATGCGGTCGAGCGCCGCCTCGTTAAAGTCGAACGAGCCGAGCTTGACGTTCTCGACCTTGCCTGCCTGCTGGATACCGCTGGCGGCAGCGTCCGCGTCACCCGCGCCGATGGTGATGACACCGTCGATCGTGCCGTCCTGCATCAGCGTGGCCTTGACGGCCTCTGCGATGGCGGTCGGGTCGCCGAAACTCGTCGCAGGCAGCGGGAGTTGCTTGCCTGCGCCCCGGCCTTTGTGATCCCATCGATCACGCCCTTGCATCGGGCCTCCTGGTTTGCGCTACCGGGCAGCGTGTTGACGCAGAGGACATTCTTCTGTCCGCCCTTGCCGAAATAGTCTCCACCTGCGACGCCCGCGAGATACTCGTCGGAGCCGACATAGTTGATCGCGCCGAGTTCCTTCGCCTTGTCGAGCGAACCAGCGTTCATCAGGATGACCTTGATGCCTGCCCCGGCTGCGGCCTTGATCGCCTCGTCTTCTGCTTCCGGAACCCAGTTCGGCACGACGAGCCCCGTCACGCCCTGGCTGATTGCGGTGCGCACGAGACCGGCTGCGTCGGGACCGAGATTGTCATAGGTCTGCAGTTGGAGGTACGTCACCTTGCCGCCGTTCGCCTCGATGACAAAGCGGCTGTCGTCGACGCCCTTCTTGATCTTCGTCCAGAAGGCGTCATCAGTCTTGCCGCCGACCACTGCGATGTTGGCGGCGAGCGCAGCACTCGTGGTGAGACAGATTGCGACCGTGGTCACGAGGGCCTTGGTAATGGTGCTCAGCATTGTCATCGGGTTTTCCTCCCCCAGTTTCCGCCGGATGGCGGGTTCAAAGAATGTGATCCTTGCCCAATCGGCGCCCGCCTCCTCGCTGGCGCCGCAGGTTGTTGTCCTTAGGAGCTTGCGCGGGCGGCCTTGGCGTTCATGCGCGCCTTTTTCTTCTCGAAGCGGGCTTCCATCTGCACGTCGCCGTCCTTCGTCCCGTCGTGCCAGGTGCCGAACCACTTATCGAGCGGGATCAGCCCGTCGCCGCCGTAGTTCACCTCGAAGTACTTGTGGTGGAGGTAATGGGCGTAGGCATGCGTATCGAGCGGCGTCTCCTCGGTGACCTCGAGCTTGTCGAAACCGATATGTCCATTGACCGCGCCGAAACCTGCGATGTGGAGCTGGAACATTGCGACGACCGGGTTTGACGGAATTACGAGATGCCAGAGGGCGACCGCGTGGTAGAGGAATCCTTCGACCGGATGCATGGACAGCGACGACCACGGGGAAGGATTCACGGAATTGTGGTGGACAGAATGGATCCATCGATAGAGCGGACCCCAGTGGATCAGCCTGTGGATGATGAAGAAGTGCACCTCGTGGATCATCGGCGCGACTGCCACCAGAAACGCGAGATAGTAAGGGTTTTCGGCCCAGGTCAGCCACGGAACCCAGCCGTTCGCAAAAACCCAGAGGAACGTGACCTCGACTACTGTCCAGAGCGGAATCGACAGGAAGAACGAGCGCAGGAAGTTGTCGATGTTCTGGCTTTTGAACCAGAAGACGTCTGACGGCTGTTCGCCGGGGAACTTCGCATTGTATTTGAACCGGTTCCCCTGCTTGCGCTTGACGTAGAAGAAGAACTCGACCGAGCCGTAGAAGAGGAAGATTGCGCTGGCGTTCACCGCGTAGAGCCAGAGCGCCCATCCCCAGCTCAGCGTCTTCATAACCTCGACGTCGGGAACGACGTAGAACCAGTAGAGAAGCGCCGTCGCCATGTGGAAAGCATTCCACGGCCAGATATATTCCGGAATCCACTTCAACAAGGACGGAATCTTTGGTGGCCAGGCCCAGAACGGCGCGATTTCGATACGTTCGTTCGGCGCCCAGTCGCCTCGCTTGTTGCGCTTTCCGAATTTGAGATCATCCATCGTCATGCCTCCTGGACGCCGCTCGTCCCATGTTCGTATGGCGGAGGCGGCCGACGTTCGGACAAAGTTCCACCGTCTTCGGATGCTGGGCCGAAGCGCGAACTCCAACGATGTCGAGGCCATTCCCTCCCAGAACAGGCGATTGCGACAGCACTCACCAGTCCTTCTGTGACCAGCACATTGCCAACTTGACGTGCGCTAAAGCAAGGCGCATTTGTTCCTATAGATACATTCGTATCATTCGTCTCAAGGATAGCGAAAAATGAGACAATTTATATCATGGACCTCACAATGAAGAGACCGACAATCCGCGACGTCGCCGCAAGGGCGGGTGTGTCCGTCGCGACGACGAACAGGGTTCTGTCCGGTTCGGACAGCGTCAGTCCGAAAACGAGGGAAAAGGTGCGTGAAGCAGCCCAGGCAATTGGGTTCTACGGCCTGGGCGCGATCGCGGCACGCAACAACGCAGCGCGGCCGCGATACCGGTTTGGAGTGATCCTTCTTCAACCGCACCGTCCGTTCTATCAGCTAGTTGCACGCGCTCTTCTGGCAGCTGCGGGGTCGCAGGTATCATATGATATCGAACTGAAAATCGAGCACCTCGAGGACTTGTCTCCCCAGAACACAGCAGAGCGGGCGTTGGCACTCGCAAAAGAATGCGACGCTTTGTGCGTGACCACTGCTGTTCACCCAGTCGTTAGCAAGGCTATCGAGGAGATCCAGGCGACTGGAATTCCGGTCTTCGCGCTCATCTCGCAGCTAGCTGCCACGGGGCAGATTCACTACATCGGCCTTGATCACTGGAAGGTCGGTCGCACAGCGGCTTGGGCGTTTCACAAAATCTGCAAGTCCCCGGGAAAAATCGCGCTGCTCGTGGGAAACCCGCGGTTCCGGAACCAAGAAATGAACGAAACCGGGTTCCGATCCTATTTTCGAGAGCATGCGAGCGACTTTGCCCTGCTGGAGCCACTGTCGACGTTTGAATCATCCGCGGTCGCGGAGGAAATGACGGAGCGGCTGTTGGCCGAACATCCCGACCTCGCGGGACTCTACGTGGCGGGCGGCGGCATCAGCGGGGTGCTCGCCGCGCTCCGCACGACCGGACGGGCCGGGAGCCTCGTGGTCGTCGGGTATGAACTTATGGACAATGTGCGGTCCGCCCTTCTCGATGGAACGCTCACGCTGTCTATATCACACCCACTTGCAGAGCTGGCAAACGAGGTGATCACAGGAATGATCAAAGCAGTCACATCGGAGGAAACGAATGCCAGCCACACGAAGATCGTTGCCTTCGATTTATTCACGAGTGAGAACGTGTAGCTGTCGTTGTTGCCGCTAAACGGGTGATAAAGCCGATCAGAATAGCCCTCGTTCTCTTCAAATAGACCGCATCGGTTGAGGGCGTCGGATGGGCAGTTGAAACCTACCCTGCCAAACGCCAACAGATCCTATGAGATGAGCGGAATCCTTCTCCATGCCGTGCGCGATCGCGCTCCATCTCCATCAATGGAACCATCTCCAGTGAACTTGATTGTATTCCTGAGCGCCTTTCGATTAACCACCAAGCGTTCAAGCTGTCAGCCCTCAACGACAGCGGAAGCCCTCCCTGGCCGCGCCAAGGAGGGCTTCGTCTTGAAGAAGGCAACTCACAAGCAGCCTATCGACGGCTACGGCGACGCTGCCATATTGAGCGCCCCCAGAAGACTAGGAAGAATGAGCCAATAATCAGGGCGCCACTGGCAAACCCAAGCCAGGGTGAAAATGCCCCGAACCAAAGCACCACTGTCGGGAGAGCCGAGATCAGCACATAACACACTGCCATGATGATCGCGGCGGCAAGGACGGAGGAAAGGTCGTGACGTTTCATATTACCCGCGCAAATGCTCAATGCGCTGCTCTTAGCCCAACCTTACTGACCGGAACCTGATAGATATCGGACGCAACCTCAGTAAAGCAGTCTTGTCCTCGGTTGGTCAGCATTGGGTCAGGAGGACAGTGTCATATGCTGCGGAAGATCGGAGCGTTTATGAAGATTTTGCTCGTGGAGGATCACGAGGCCCTCGGACGCCTTGTTCAGGAGCACCTGACGGGTTCGGGTTTCATCGTTGACAAAGTGGGCGATGGCCCGGAGGCTTTGGAAGCACTCCGACTGTCTGAATACGATGGCATGATACTCGACCTTGGCCTCCCGTCACTAGACGGACTCGAGGTCTTGAAGAAGCAGCGCGCACGCAAGGATCGCTCGCTCCCCATCATCATCCTGACGGCCCGCGACCAGATCGGCGACAGACTGACGGGGCTCAATTCCGGTGCCGACGACTACCTCGTCAAGCCATTTGACGTGCTGGAACTGGAGGCTCGTCTTCGCGCCGTCCTCAGACGCCCTGGTGCACGACGAGAAGAAGTCATGTCGCTTGGGAACCTCTCCGTCGATGTCTCCCGGTGGGATGTTCGTGTCGGTGCCGAGGCCCTCGATCTTGCCAGACGCGAGTTCGTGCTTCTCGAGGAACTCATCAGGATCTACCCCGGTGTTATCGCCAAGGATCGACTTGAGGACCGCCTCTATTCCTTCGACGAGAGCGTCACTCCCAATGCCACTGAGGCGGTCGTCTCGCGTCTGCGCCGGAAGCTCATTGCCGCCCACGCCACTGCAAGGATCGCGACCGTGCGGGGTATCGGCTATCGCCTGTTGCCGGGAGAAGACGTTGAAGTGGACTAGGAGCCTGCGCGGGCGGCTGACCGCAGCCATGGCTGTCGTGTTCCTGCTCGGTGCTGCCAACGTGGTGATCTACCTGCTCGACATCGACCAGGATTTGCGCAGCCACATCATGAACAAACAGGTCGATGCTCTGTTCGCTGGTGCTGGTTCTAAAGAACGCTTCGACTGGGTGCGCGATCTGCCGACACGCTTCTCCGAGGCTGATTGGCGTTTTGCCGTCTATGACAGCTCCGGCGCCTTGATGCTCTCGTCCCCGGACGATGGCCGCCCGCCTGCGCTCCTTGCTCCAGGCAAAGAGCGCATCGAGGGCCAGTCCGCAACGATATCGAGAACTCTGGGGACGAGCGTTTTGGTCGTCCGGAAGAGTGACTGGCAGGAACGGCAGGAGCTTCGAGCGTTATTACGCGTCGAGCTGGCTGGCAGTACTTTCGTGATCGCTGCGCTGGGCATGTTGTCGTTCCTTATGGTCATCACCCTTGCCGCCTGGGTTCTGAGATCCGTGGGACAAGCAGCGGCCCTTGCACGCCGCATCGACGCCGAGGATGCCTCCAAGCGAATACCAGTCGACAACCTCCCGACTGAAATTCGGCCATTGGCTGTGGCGGCCAACGGCGCCCTCGAGCGGCTGGCTCGCGCCTATGCCTCTGAGCGCAGGTTCACTGCCGAGGCGGCGCATGAATTGCGCACTCCCCTCGCCGTGCTCGGCCTCCGGCTTCAGAAAGCCCGCTCCGAAGACAAAGTGGACTGGGATTCCATCGATCGGGAGATGAAGCAGATGGCTCGGCTAGTTGGCCAGCTTACCGCCTTGGCGCGTGCCGAAAGCCATGCCGCGCTGCCAACAGCGTCCGAGACAATTTCGATGTCGCGCGTCGTCCGCGAGGCCGTCGCGGACATGATGCTTCTGTTCGAGACTTTTGACCGCGTTGTGGACGTCGAGATAGCTGATGGACTGCTCGTCAATGGAAACGCTGGTCAGATGAGGCAAGCGGTTCAGAACCTGCTTGAAAACGCACTCCACCATGGCAAGGGAACCACGAAGGTCGTCCTGCAAGCTGGCCCCGACGAAGCAGTGCTCGACATCGAGGATGAGGGCCCGGCCCCGGCTACGGAGGAGCGCGAGCTTTTGTTCGACCGATTTCACAAGCACCGCCAAACGGGTCCCGGCTCCGGTCTGGGTCTGGCGATCGTCAGACAGATCGCCCTCAACTCCGGTGGCGACGTAATCATCGCCCAGGGGGAGAATTTTCGAATCTCCGTCATTCTCCCGCTGGCGAAGAATGTTGGAGGCATCGGACCGCGCCAATGAAGAGATTTCTTGCCGTTACAGTCGTCGCATTCCTTGCTCACAGTGCATTGGCGCGCGATTCCAGCGAGCAGCACGAAACGGGCGCGCTGGCGATCGAACACGTGGATTTCGTTCCATCCGAAACTCCAGGCATCGACAACATCTACCTCACCCTGTGGAACGGGGTATCCACCGATGTCGTGGTGAATGACTTCGCGGTCACCGGGTACGGAACCATCGCAATCGTTGCGTCACCTCCGAACCAGCCTCCGGTCGAGATGGCCGTTTCAGAAGGCGCTCTTACCATTCCTGCAATGTCGAGCGTCTCGATGGAGCAGGATTCCGTTTACTTCCGCGCCACCCGTTCCGCTGCCGATATAGGCATAGCGGTGGTCACACTCTCTCTGTCGGATGGAACCCGGGTAACCCGGTTTGTGATGGGTCCGGAAACAAACTCGATTGCGGCGGCCCACCAGCACGGCGAGGAGTAGCGCTCGGAAGATCCCGCTTGCAGCTCACCCTGCTTGAGGTCTTACCGTCGGCGCGAATAGGAGAAATGAATGAAACCTCTGCTTCTAGCGATTGCGATGTTTGGAGCGAGCACGAGCGCCCTCGCCCACGATTTCGAAATAGGCGCGATCGCAATTCAGCATCCCTGGATCAAGGAAGCCCCCACAGCCGCGCCTGTCGTAGCCGCGTACCTGGTACTCCAGAACAGTGGAACGATCGGAGATCGTTTTGTCGGAGGTTCAACAAATGATGCAAAGCGGCTGGAAATCCACGAGACCACGACCTTCGATGGTGTCGCCAAGATGCGCCGCCTGACAGAAGGTGTTCTTCTCGGCGCAGGCGAGATCATCGAACTCAAACCCGGTGGAATCCACCTCATGATTGTCGAGCCCACGCGGCAGTTCGTGGCAGGCGAGAAGGTGTCAGTCACCCTGGAGTTCGAGAAGGCTGGCAATATCGACGTCCAGTTCCTCGTGAAGAAGACACCACCGAACGATCCAAAACACAGTCAGGACTGATTTCCCGTATGAGACGCAGAATCGTTTTCACCTTCCTGATCGCGATGGTCATCGCGTCGGTCGCTTGCAGTGTCATAGGAGTACTCGCAGTATGGAGGCCATTCGCAGATGTCTAAATCGCGCGGCCGATATTCCTTGCCAAGGGCATGGACACGTCTGCTTTTCATTGCCTGCATAATTGCAGCGCTGGTATTGCTCGACCAATTCGTGAAGTTCGTGGTCGTGGAATTCGTAATGCAGCCTCCGCGAGTGATCATGGTTGCTCCGTTCTTCGATCTGGTCCTCGTATCCAATCGGGGCATCAGTTTTGGAATGTTTTCGGAGCAGATTGGCGCATACCCGACGCTCGCTGGTTGGGTGAAGACGGCGATCGTGATTGGCCTTGTGATCTGGGCCGTCCGAACCGCCTCCCGCGCCGAGCGAACGTTCCTTTCCTTCATGGCCGGAGGGGCTGTCGGCAACATCGCCGACCGTTTCCGGAACGGTGCCGTGACTGATTATCTGTCGCTTCACGCCGGAGAATGGGCTTGGCCTGCATTTAACTTCGCTGACGTTTTCGTGGTTTCGGGGGCCAGTGCGCTAGTGATCTGGACGGCGCTTTCGCCGCGCGGTCGGTCGACAGCAGTCAGGTCGAAAGATGCCGCATAATTCCGAGATCGCTGACCAGCGAAAGAAAGCCATCAAGAAGCGGAACGCCATCTATCTGTTCGGACTTCTGACATTTGTCCTGAGCATCTTTATCTTCAGCTTCCTCCACATTCCTATGGAGAGCGGGTCCGTACAACGTGCTCCGGTCGAATACCAACGCCGATGATCCTGCCGGCGATATGTTGGAGTGGAAGGCGTCTCGCCATCGACCGCATCAGCACCGATATCGGTTTGCTCTTTCGCCGCTCCTCTCCACGCCCCTGCATCATGACCTGCAACTTCTGCAGAACCTTGGTGGGCATCATGCGGCGGCGCTGGACCCGTTGCAAATCGCGACCACGAACGTTGCCCACGAGCAACCGAGCACCCAGAATGTTGGCGGTTGCGACGGCGTCCTGGACTGCGAGGTTTACTCCGACCCCGCCGATCGGCGACATTGCGTGTGCCGCGTCTCCGATGAACAGCAAACCCGGAACCCACCATTTCGAGAGGCGATCGATCCTCACGCGTAGCAGATGCAGGTCGCCTCGCTCGATCGTCTTCAAACGCGACGCCAGGAACGGAGCTGCGGCTTCAATCTTCCTACGGAAAGCCTCTCCGCCTCCGCTGATCGTCTCAACGAAGTTGCCCTTCGCCACCGCGTATCCGCACTGCCAGAATTCTCCCCTGTCGATCAGGATTAGACCCTGTCGTGGACCAGCATGGGTCATACCGATATCGGGGTCGCCAGCTTGACGAGGCACCTGGAACCAAACCACATCGCGAGGGGCGCCGAAGGTCTCAACGGGAAGGTCAGCAAGCTTCCGAAGTTCCGAGCGCCGCCCATCGGCTGCCACGACCAGGCCAGCTTCGATCTTTCGGATACCGTGCGCATTCTCGACCTCGACGCCTTGAACCTCGCCATCGCGCCAGATGAGATCCCGCACGTGTGAGCCCATGAATAGCGTAAAATTGGGGTGACGCTGTGCCTGGTCTGCGAGAAAATTTAGGAATTCCCACTGAGGCATGAAGGCGATGTAGGGAGCTGGAACACGAAGCCTGGTAAAGTCTGCGATGCATACGTCCCTGCCGCCGACCTCGGCGAAGAGCTTAGGCGCCTTGGTATGCGGCAGTGCGAGCATTTGGCCGAGCAGGCCGACTTCGTCCATCACCTGCATGGTCGACGGATGGATAGTGTCGCCCCGGAAGTCCCGTCGAAAATCGTCGTGACGCTCGATTACCGCTACCTTCAATCCTTGGCGGGCCAGAAGCAATCCGAGCATCAGGCCCGCTGGACCACCTCCGGCAATGACGCACTGATAATGCTCACCCCTGACATCACTGGTGAAACTCGGAGCCGACATGAGTCTCGCCCTCCTGCTCTACCTGGATGGTGGAATGAACGATGTCGAAACGAGATCTCAGAACCGCTTCGACCGCCCGTCGGACGGCGGAATGGTCTTCACCGTTCTGCACCGAGACGTGAGCAGTGAAGCTGACCTGATCATTCGACGTCGACCAGACGTGCAGATCGTGGACCCCTGCAACGCCCGCAATTCCAGCTATCGCTGATCTGACATCGGCGAGATTGATGCCCGACGGTACTCCCTCGAGCAGGACGTTGGTGGTGTCACGCAACAGGATCCATGTGCGAGGGAGTACCCAGAGCCCTATTGCGACTGCAACGAGGGGATCAATCCATGACCATCCTGTAAACCGGATCGCCAGCGCCCCGGCGATAACCCCGACGGAACCAAGCATGTCTGCCCATACCTCAAGGTAGGCGCCTTTCACGTTGAAGCTTTTGTCGCGACCTGCCGCGAGCAGTCTCATGGATATGAGGTTGACGATCAACCCCAACACCGCGACGACAAGCATGCCCGTCGATTCCGTTGTGACAGGATTTCGAAAGCGGTCGATCGCTTCGATCAGAACGTAGATCGCCACGGCAAACAGCAGAATGGCGTTGAACGCCGCCGCAAGCACTTCCAGCCTCTTGTAGCCATAGGTGCGTCGCTCGTCAGCGGGACGATTGCCTATTTTGATCGCCATCAGAGCTATGGCGAGGGCCGCGACGTCCGTCATCATGTGGGCGGCATCAGACAAGAGCGCCAGACTGTTGAAAACGATCCCCGCAGCCACCTCGGCAATGAGAAAGGTTGCGGTCAGCCCTAGAGCCCAGGTGAGCATCTTGGCGTTGGCCCCAGCCGTATGGTCGTGGCCGTGACCTTCGCCGCCTTCATGTGCATGCGACATGTCGATCTCCGTCAGGTGTCTTCCGAACTTGATTTGGGTGGGGCGTCAAGGAGGGCATCGATCCGCGAGCGCTCCACTTGAAACTTGGTCAGTCGCTCGTCCTTTAGTGACCCTGCCGTTGGCAGCCGAACCTTGAAGGGGTCAACGCGGCGCCCGTTCACCAGCAATTCGTAGTGAAGATGCGAACCAGTGGCCATCCCAGTCGAGCCTATATAACCGATAACCTGTCCCTGGCGCACTCTGGCGCCAGACACCACTGCTTTGGCTATGGCGCTTTGGTGACTGTACGACGAGACATAGCCGTTGGAATGGCGAATGAGAGTTTGGTTTCCGTAGCCACCTGTATCCCAGCCTGCCTTGAGAACGGTACCATCCCCTGACGATAGGATTGGCGTGCCGCGCGGGGCCGGATAATCCACCCCGGTATGCATCCTTGCGAATCCGAGAATAGGGTGCTGCCGCATTCCATAGCTGGAATTCGCCACGGCAGTAGGAACAGGACTGCGAAGCAAGAACTGACGCAGGCTTTTTCCATTCTCGTCGAAGTACCCTATCTGGCCATCCGCTGGATCGCGAAAGCGATAGAATTTGGACTCCCGGTCGCCGAAGCGAACCTTGAAATAGAGTAGCTCCGACCCTTTCCCAGCTTGGCCATTCGGCTCTGACGAAAAGAACGCCTCGAGGCTATCGGATGGCTTCAGAGGCGCCTGCAGATCGACTGTCGGTGCAACGGTCCGGACGACTGTTGCGGCCAAATCGAGTGTCATTCCGTAGCTGAGCGCCGCTTGATAAAGGCCATCGTAAATCTTGGGGAGATTGCTCGGCTGCGCTGCCCCGATTGTAACCCCGCCATCGCCGAGCGAGTATCGTGCAGGCTCCGCCGCGGAGACAAAGCGGCCGCGGTCGTCAAGTGCGACGCTGCCGCGGTGCATGTCGCCTTGATAGAGGCTAGCCCGCACAACTCTCAGGTCCCGCCCTCGTTGAATAAGGCCCATCCGGAGGAAATCACCAGCGTCAACCGAGTTCACGCCCAGCGCTCCCGACAACGTGGTCGCGATGAGTTCCGACTGCGGCGCCGGATAGCCGGCAGATCTCAGCGCCGCAGCAACTGTAGTCGTTCCGCCGATCTTAATGATGTCTTCCGCGAACTGCTCTGTCTCGCCGCCGATAGGTGAGACCGTTGAAAACGAAACGTTCTGCTCAACGATGCGCGCCGCGGTTCCAAGATCGATGGGCTCATCAACGTCGGAGAACCTCTGGGGATCGACATATGCTGTCGCCACCGTGGCGCCATCCAGCAGCGTGGCGCCATCGGACCGCACTGATGCCTCTACCTCTTCCAACGTTCTATCGGGTCAAGGCTCAGGCCGGAAGTCGATACAAGCGCAGCGGTTTTCAACTCGACCTCGGTCTCGACTTGAGCCGCGTACAAGGAACCTTCTTCGACGGCCCGCGATCCGGCCGCGGGAGCGGCGAGCAATACGGCGGCGGGGTCGAACCGAGGGTAACTCGTAGCGGGCGTATTGCTCGCCGCCAGCTGCATACGGACGTGAGCATAGGGCTGCTTGCGAATGACGTCCCGATCATTTTCCCTTGCGACCGTCGAAAGCTCAAGCACGCTACGATCCGATGCGCGGGCGGCCTTCAGCGTTCCGACTACTCTGTCGCCGCGGGCAACCGCTTCCCCGACGTGCGCTCCTTCCCCATCCGGCACGACCGCTTCGGCCGGGACGGCCAGCTGCTGTCGTCCGTCCACCGCGGCGAACAGTGCGACACCCATGAGGACAGTAGACGTCAACCCGGTCAGCGCGGTACCTGCCAGCCATCTTCTGGACACTTCTCGGCGCTCGACGGGTCGACGCCCGTCGGCAGCTATGGCCGCTGTGTTTCCGAGCGATTGCAGAATCGCCTTTCTGTTTGGCACGATATGGTCCTCGCAATGGACGTTCGCGGTCGACGAGACCGCCAGGAAACGCCCACTTCAACTCGCTATTGGCGCACCACGATGCGGGCCTTGAACGGCACTCGCGCATAGAGATCGATCACGTCCTGGTTCAACAACCGGACACATCCGGATGAGACCGCCTTTCCGATGGATCGCCAATCGGGATTGCCATGGAGGCGATAAAGCGTGTCCTGCCCGTCCGAGAAGATATACAGCGCACGAGCACCCAGCGGGTTATCCAGGCCACCAGCCATCCCACCGTTCGCGATCGAGTATTTCTTCAACTCGGGTTGCCTGGCGACCATCTCGTTCGGCGGCTTCCATCGCGGCCATTTCTGCCGCCACTGGATGACCCCGTCGCCTTGCCACGCGAAACCTTCGCGCCCAATGCCAACGCCATACCGCATAGCGGTTCCACCCGGCTCTACGACGTACAGAAACCTCTTCGGGGTATCGACGACGACCGTTCCCGGAGCTTCACCCGTAGGATCGACAACCCGCTGCCGATAGAACTGAGGGTCGATCTTCGTGTATGGCGCGGCAGGAATTGCCAATCCGTCATCGACAACCGCGGCGTACATCGAAGCGAGTTCCTGGGGGCTCGGCGGACCAACCGGGCGACTTGGCCTTGGACGATCAAAGGGCAACGGCGCAACAACGGGTTGGCCTGAGCTGGTGGCGCAGCCTGCAAGTGGCGTCGCGCCGATTGTTGCTGAAAGTGCCAGAAGTCGGCGGCGCGTCAGGACGACCGTCATGGGCATGCGATATCATTCTCCGTTGTATGAAGGCTTCGCGACGGCCTTGCGCCGCGAAGCATCTGAGTGCTGTGGATTGTTGGAATTCGCTCTAGGCGTCCGAGGCGCCCCGAAGAAGTCGCAGCGCATTCATCGTGACGAGGACGGTACCCCCGTGTCGGCAAGGATGGCTGGCCAGAGGCCCGTAAGGCCGATGATTGTGGTGACGAGGAACACCGCCTTCAGGCCAAGGGCGATCGTGATGTTCTGGTAGATGTTGCGCATCGTCCTCTTCGACAACTTGATCATCCGCGCGATGTCGGAGACACGGCCGTGCAGGACCGCAGCGTCTGCAGTTTCCAGAGCCACATCCGTGCCGCCGCCCATGGCAATTCCCACATCCGCAGCAGCGAGAGCGGGAGCATCATTGATGCCATCGCCGACCTTAGCGACGGTCAGTCCCAGCCCCTTCATCTCACCGACGATCCTCTGCTTGTCCTGAGGAAGAAGCTGCGCTTTGACGGCGATGCCAAGCTGCTTGCCAATCGCCGAAGCCGTCCGGCTGTTATCGCCAGTAAGCATGACCGTCTGCACTCCAAGATCTTTCAGTTCTTGCAGGCCATCACGCGCATCCGGGCGAGGTTCGTCGCGCATTGCGATAGCACCCGCAAGCGCACCTTGCACAACGAGAACCGAGACAGTCTTGCCCTCGTCGTTCAGGCGGGTGATCGCCGCCTGCTGTTCTTCCGAGAGCGCAGCACGCTCCGCAGCGGCTGACGGCGATCCCAGAAGCACATCCTTGCCTTCGACGGTTGCCGTGACGCCCTTGCCACCGAGAGCCTTCGCCTCTGATGAAGATGGAATTGAAATACCGTCTTCTTCCGCCTTGCGCAGGATTGCGAGCGCGAGCGGATGGCTCGATCCAGTCTCGAGAGCCGCGGAAATCCTGAGAACCTCCGCAGACGTCATCCCGAAATCGAGAACGTCAGTGACCTTCGGCTTTCCTTCGGTGAGAGTTCCGGTCTTGTCGAGTGCGACGGCATTGATCTTGCCGAGCGATTCCAGCACTGCGCCACCCTTCAACAGCAGGCCGCGCCGTGCACCCGAAGACAGGGATGCCGCAATTGCAGCCGGCGTTGAGATAACAAGAGCACAAGGGCATCCGATCAACAGGATCGCCAGTCCCTTGTAGACCCATTCGGCCCAGCCTCCGAAGCCGAGCAGCGGAGGAACTACGGCAACCAAGGCAGCAACGACGACGACGCCCGGCGTATAGTAGCGCGAGAACCTGTCAATGAAGCGTTCGGTCGGAGCCTTGGATTCCTGGGCCTCCTCGACCAGCTTCACTACGCGCGCGATCGTATTGTCTGCCGCCGCCGCGGTGACCCGGACTCGCAGTGCCGCGTCGCCATTGACCGTGCCTGCGAAGACCTGGTCATCCACTCCCTTGCGTACAGGCACGCTCTCACCAGTGACGGGGGCTTCGTCGATAGCGCTTTCGCCGGAAATAATCACGCCATCGGCCGACACCCTATCGCCCGGACGAACAAGAATGACCGCTCCGACCTGAACATCCTCGGCTGGGACTTCCCTCGTCTTTCCGTCGGCTTCGACCAGCGCCATTTTCGGCACCAGCTTCGTCAGAGACTGAATACTGGCTCTCGCCTTTCCAGCCGCAACGCCCTCGAGCAGTTCGCCGACCAGGAACAGGAAGACGACCGTAGCCGCCTCCTCCCCGGCATTTATGAACACAGCCCCGACCGCAGCGATCGTCATGAGCATCTCGATCGAGAAAGGCGTTCCGGCTCGGGCGGCCATAATTGCTCTTCTGGCGATTGGCACGAGCCCGACGAGCATGGCGACGATGAAGGCGTACGAAGAGATTGACGGAACCAAGTGCCCGACACCATAGGCCACTACAAGTGCGAGCCCAGATGCGATGGTCAGCCGTCCCTTGCGACTTTTCCACCAAGGGCCATTCATCGGACCATGATCATGGCCATGCAGCCCTTCAGCAGAGTGGTCGTGTGTATGACCTGCGTGGTCGAGCGCCCCTGACGGCACGGATGTCGCAATCGAATAGCCGAGGCTGGTGACCTGCTTCTCGATGATAACGTTGTCGATAGGGGTCTTGTGTCGGACAGTCATGGTTCCTGCGGTTACCGACACCGAAACGTCATCTACGCCATCGATACGTCGGACCGCGGTGTCGATCTTTGTCGCGCACGAAGCGCAATCCATGCCCCCAATCCGGAACCGGGTCATGCCCGCCGCGTCCTGGAGTCCTGCATCGATTTCGTCGAGCCTAACACCGGATCGTCCGGAAGAAGTCTCGGATTGATGAGCGTGGCTATGATTATGATGGCCATGGTCATGGTCATGGTCATGGTCGTGATCATGACCGTGGTGATGGTGGCCGTGATCATGCTCATGATCATCAGCGCCATGATCATGACCCTCGCGCTCATGCGCGTGGCCGTGGCCGTTGCAACTGTGATCGTGACTATCGTGATTATCATGCTGGTGCGAACTGGCGGGCTTCGCCTCCGTCGCCACTGCCTTGGGCAATGGAAACAGCGAGTAACCCAGTCCGCTGATCTTCTTCTCCATCTTGGAGAGATCGGCAGAAGCGACGTGGCTCACGGTCATTGTTCCGGCAGTCACCGAGACAGAGACGTCCTCGATGCCATCAGTGCGCCGGGCCGCTGTGTCGATTTTGGACGCGCACGAGGCACAATCCATCCCGTCGACGCGGTACTTTGTCTTTAAAATCTCGTTCATGGGGGCAACCTCGAAATTTTGATATTCGAGTCCTACAACCTCATGTCGCTATAGGTTCAAGAGAAAAATTAGCTCCGCAGTCGTACCCGGGCCGGGGCGCCGACAGATTCTTCATCTTGACGGTGTATCTTGTCGTTGCGCCCGTCCGCTTCCCCACCTGAAGGAGCAACCCAATGAGCACCGCAATCCGCCGCCTGCTTGCGTTGGCAGGCTCCGGCTTCCTGGCGTTCGTTGTAATTGTCACAGGACTGGCAGCCAAGTTCTGGCTTCTGGATCTCGCCACCTTCGCGTGGCAGTACGTGGTCCTGGCTGGCATCGCCCTGACACTGACCTCGTTCCTTATGAAATCTAGGTTGGCTATCGCCGTGAGCCTGATCGGGCTGTTGATTTCGCTCTACCCCTACCTGACCACCCACACCGCGCAGAAGGCGGATCGGTGCGAGCTACGAGTCGTAACTGCCAACCTCTTCATCGAAATCACCTCGCCACCGGATCGGTTTCTCGACTTCGTGCGTGAGGAGCAACCAGACATCCTCGTACTTCAGGAGACGCCGGACGCTTGGCAGGACCCTATCCGTGGACTGGCGATGTTCGGCTACGAGAGTACCCGCGACCTGATGGCCTACGATCGTGTGAAGGTCTTTTCCAAGCTGCCGATCAAGAGCGAAGGCCCGGTCACCGACCCATCGATCGGAACAGAATTCCACAAGCGGCCGATACGTCTGGAGCTTGGTGGCTGGGACCGTCCGCTTGTCCTGTATGCGATCCATCCCGAAACTCCTCGTTCCATTGATCAGTGGCGGGAGCGAAACATGCATCTGTCGACGATGGCTAAGTCCGCATCTGGTGACGGGGTCAGCTCGGACGTCATCGTCGCCGGGGACTGGAACACGCCCAGCACCTCGCCCTTCTTCAACGAGGCGTTGGCCGCAGGCGGGCTTGCGGACGCAGGATCAGGCAACCCGTTCATAACAAGCAGGTTCAGCCTGAAGCTCTATCCCTATGTTTTTCTAGGATCGACGATCGATCATGTGGCGGTATCGGGTTCGTTGGGCGTGAGCAATCGCAGAACGGGGCCAATGTACGGCTCGAACCACCTACCGGTCGTGGTCGACATTGGAAGGGCAAAAGGCTCATCCAATTCCTCGACCTCTCGTCCGGCTTGCGGTCAGCAGCCTCGGACTGGCGCCTAGGCAGCGACCTAGTAATCCGCCAGTTCGTAGTCGAGGTCGGGGCCGCCGAACCGAGGCTCGACACCGAGCAACGGCGCTGTCCTGCCAATGATCGACTTGATCATCGGCGCCGCGGTCGATGCCGCCGTCCTGCCCCATGTTCACCTGTTCTGGGCGCATCGATAATGGACAGGACGATGTATTTGGGTTTGTCCATCGGGAACGCCGCTACAAACGCGTTGAAATTCATATCGCTGGCGTAACGCCCATTGATCACCTTGTCCGCCGTCCCGGTCTTGCCCCCAACGTTGAACCCTGCCACCTGCGCGCTCCGTCCCGATCCTTTCAAACCGTTCCAAGAGTATAGGTATCGCATGTCGGCGCTTGTCTGATCCTTAATGACGACCTTGGAGATCTCTCTCGCCTCGGACACGGTCCGAGGAAGGAAAGTGGGAGGGACGAGGTTGCCGCCGTTGATCAGGGCGGCCGCAGCCACTGCTGTCTGCAACGGCGTCGTCGCAACACCGTGACCGAAGGAGATCGTGACCGAATTGATCTTCTTCCAAGTCCGCGGCTGCGTGGGAGTTGCTACACCCGGCATCTCCGTTTCCATCTTGGAGAGTAATCCGAGCCTCGTCAGGAATTCCCGATGCCGATCAATCCCAACCATGTCTGCGACTGCGGCAGTTCCGATGTTCGACGAATACTGGAACACCTCGGGGATCGTCAGCGCCCTGTTCTTCCCCTTGAAGTCTTTGATGGTGAACCCGCCCATGCGGATTGGCCTTGATGCATCGACCACCGAATTGAGTGTTATCTTGCCTTCATCCAGGCCCATGGCCAGCGTGAAGCTCTTGAAGGTTGACCCCATCTCAAAGGTCGCGTTGCTGATGCGATTGAACCAGCCCTTCTCGTATTCCTTGTCGATGCTGCCATCAGCAAGCGTCCGCGAGGGCTGATTGGGATCAAAATCGGGCACAGATGCCATGGCGATGATCTCGCCTGTCTCCACGTCGAGCACGACCGCGCCGGCTGCTTCGGCCTTGTACGCCACCATCGCGTTGGCAACCACATCACGCACAATGCTCTGAACACGCAAGTCGATGGAAAGCGTAACGGGCTCCAAAGGCACGTCGGCCGTCATCCCCGTCGCCCGGAGATCCAACAGTCCCTGCTGGTCGAGATACCGCTCCATGCCCGCGACGCCGCGATTGTCGATATCGACATACCCCAAGACATGAGCAGCCGAGGGGCCGCCGGGATAGAAGCGTTTCTTTTCCGGTCGGAAGCCGACGCCGGGGATGCCTAGTGCCAGGATGTCACTCTGTTGGCGAGGAGTGAGCTGCCGGCGAAGCCAAGCAAAGCGTGACGCCTTCGCAGAAAGCTTCGTGTAGGTCGCCTTTCGATCGAGGTCTGGAAACACCGTGCCGAGCTTCTCAACGGCTTCGTCGATATCAACGATGCGATTGGGTTCGGCAAATAGCGAAACGGTCCGAATGTCCGTCGCCAAAAGCTGGCCGTTCCGATCCAGGATATCGGGACGCGAGGCAAGCAGCTTGTCCGGTGGCAGGATGTCCGACGTCGCCAATGGATCTCGGACACCGTACTGAACCAGCCGCACGGCACTTGCGCCGAAGGAAACCGACAGCGCGATCATAACCAGGAGCACGCGTGACCGCCTCTGAAGTTGGTGGTTTCGCTCCCTGCCGTTGCCGGAGCGGCCATTCCCGAGCTTCAAGTGGCTTCGGCGCCTGGCCGCCACGATCTTCGAGACGAGGCTCATGATGAGCACCTCGGCGATTTGCACAGGCTCGCCGGGAAAGAACATCCCGGGTGTTGGACTTCAGATGACATCGCGGCCCTCTCAGAGCAGCCGCGATCTCTATGTCATGCGATGACGAGAGGCACGGCTTGCTGAAACACGTTAGGTGATTGCGTGAGAATGCTGACGCGACCTGAGATTGGCGGACGGTCCGCCGGGGCAAGCCGCTGGCCGCTGAGGCTTAGCACGCTGCCGGAATAGTGACCCACGTAGATCACAGATAAGAGGCCCATCAAAGCGGACTGCAGAGCTTTATCGACGAAATGGTGATTATCGTGTGCATGCCCGATGCTGAGATCGACAGCTGCCGCTCCGTTGGTTTCCAGCGACGCCTCGTATCGTGCTTGCTGCGGGGCATCCCCGCTTGAAAAGCAAGCTTTAGCGCTGACTAAAGTCGTCAGAAGAATGACCATAGCGATGAAGATAGTTCGGATCATAGAATCTCACCTGTCCGACGAGTCTACTGAACGGTCGTCCTTTTCTCAACCTTTCGGCCCATTGGGCGGAGCAGATCATCGTGCAAAAAAACCCTTGCCCCTCTAGTTGGGTGAGGTCCTACATTGCCCGCAGAGATACCGAATGGAGATCGAAATGGACGGCGGACAAGCCAGAAGAATGCCGTGCCCGAGATGCGGCACAGGGCTCCTCATGACCGATAGGCAGGGTGTGGAAATCGACTATTGCCCAAACTGCCGCGGGGTATGGCTAGATCGCGGGGAACTCGACAAGATCATCGAGCGAAGCTCGGCACCTTCTCAAGACTCTTCGAGAACCCACCGGGACCCATACGAAAACTCAGGCCACGGCCGCCGTGATGATGGCCATGGCTCTCGCCACGGACACCGCTCGTTCCTCTCAAGAATTTTCGATTAGTTCTTCGCGCGACGTTCTGTGATTCCCTCACGAAGCCTGCTCCCCGAGGCAGCGGAACGGAGCGAAGGAGGCCCGCGGCCCTGAGTACGGCCGCGGGCCTTTCCATACAGGACCGGTCGCGCGACAGTGCGACCGCCCTCCAAGACCGAGATCGGCCTACCATGACGGCCCGCATCAAGAAGCCAGCATCGAGAGTTTCTTGCGTTGCGCATCCGGCGTCTCGTGCGTGTCGAGCGTGCTCTGAAGCTTCCCCGCCGCATCGTACAGCATCACCACCGCCGTATGATCGACGGTGTAATCGTCATCGATTGCGAACCTCTTATAGTAGGCGCCAAACGCGGCGACTGCCTTGTCGGTCTCAGCCACGCTCCCCCGGAGCGCGACGATCCGCGGATCGAATGAAGTCATGTAGCGCGCCAGAATCTCCGCGCTGTCACGATCCGGATCCACGCTGATGAAAATCGGCAGAACGGCATCCATCGACGGCCCCACCTCGCGCATGCGAGCGGAGAGTTCGTACAATGTCGTCGGGCAAATTTCAGGGCAACTCGTGAACCCCAGAAATACCAGGAACGGACGTCCGCGCAACTCGCCGCCGGAGAACGCCCCTCCGTCCGCTCTCGTCAGCTGAAAATCGTAGCTTGCTTGGGCTGCTGGACCACCAGCGGTTCTTGCGTTGAACTTCTGCAGACCAGTGTAGGCAACGATTGTTGCGAAGCCGACAACCAGTCCTGCCGATGCTGACAATACCATTGCCCGCCTGGTGACCTTGAATGGCACGCGTCCCGCCGAGCCCTTGTCACTCATTGGCGGTCGTCGCCCGTATCGTCCGGAAGGTTCAGGTTCGCAAGTGCCTGAATCACGTAACAATCCCGGATCGCGCCCTCGTGGCGATGGCTGGCAATTCTCTCGAGTTCTACTTCGAGTTTGCGCAACCGCTCAATCTTCTGCTTGACGGTTGCGAGCTGTCCAAGCGCGATCCGGTCGACTTCCGAGCAAGGCATGTCTGGATGCCGGCTCATTTCGAGCAGGTCGCGGATGGCTTCTATAGTCATGCCGAGTTCCCGCGCATGCCTGATGAACGAGAGCCTCTCGCGTTCCTGCTTCGTGTATCGCCGCTGATTTCCTTCCGAGCGCTCGGCATGGGACAGAAGGCCCATTTCCTCGTAATAGCGAATGGTCGGTATCTTCACGCCCGTCCTGCGCGAAAGGTCACCAATCGTGAGCATATCCTGCCTCCAAAACTCTAGTCATTGGAGCATGTATGAACCGTTGTTGCTGACGGGCTTCTGACCGGGCTTCACTTCCTTAGAAGCACCGCGGTCTCGATCGCAAGAGCAAGCGTGAGTATTGGAATAGCCCATCCGCTCCAAATTTCCTCAAGCGTGCTGTGTCCTCCGACGCTGCAGGCTAAGGCGAACGCGAGCTTCAAGCCGACAAAGCCCACACCCACGATTACCAATATCATCATGATTTTGAGGAGCATCTTCAGTCCTTCATTTCGCAGCAAGCCTTCCCCAGATCGGGGCTTCGTTGAAATCAAGATTGTTTGATCTGACGAGGCCATGCCCTTTGCGAAAAGAGTCTTGAACCTCAAGCTGCTTGAGGTCGTAGGATTCGTCCGATTTGCCATCAAAGAGGAATTCGGAATGAAGCGCAGAGAACTGCTCGCAGGCGTCGCAACAATGGTCACGCTGGCCTCTGTTCCGCTGGATGTCGCCCTGGCGGCCGCGGAGGACGATCTGATGACCCCCGGCCCGCTGCCCGAAAAGGCTTTCGGCGATGAGAAGGCACCAGTCACCGTGGTCGAATACCTGTCGATGACCTGCCCTCATTGCAGGAACTTCCACACCGAGATGTGGCCGGAGATCAAGAAGCAATACGTCGACACAGGCAAGGTCCGCTTCATCTTTCGCGAGTTCCCGTTCGACCCGCGCTCGACGGCTGCCTTCATGCTCGCTCGCTGCGTTGGCGAAGACAAATGGTATCCCGCAGTGGACCTGTTGTTCCGCCAGCAGGAAAAGTGGGCAGCGGCCCAGGACGGGCGGCAGGCACTTCAGTCGACGATGGCGATCACGGGCATGGGGCAGAAGGAATTCGAGTCCTGCCTTACCGATCAAGCTCTCCTGGACAAGGTGAGCGCCGTTGCAAACAAGGGCAAGGCGCTTGGTGTGGATTCGACCCCGACATTCTTCATTAACGGGAAGAAGTATGCTGGCGCACTTCCGGTCGCGGAATTTGCCAAGATTGTAGATCCCCTGCTTCCGGCGGAATGACCATGAAGGTACGAGCAGCCATCCTGATCTCCCTGTTGACTGTCGTCCCGGTGCGTGCCGAGGACGGCAGTCCTTTGGCACGGGTAGATGGCGATGCGATTACGGCGAGCGACGTCGAGGTCGCGACCCGTCTCCTTGGCGACATTGATCAGAAAGACGCACAGGCGAACCAGCAGGGCGTCATCGATGCGCTGATCGAGCTGAAGGTTGTATCGAAAGCCGCGCTCGCCGAAGGGCTAGATGATGATCCAGCTTTCCGGGCCGAGATGCAGTTCTTGAAAGAGCGAGCGCTTCGAGCACTCTATCTTCGAAAGGCTATCGAGCGAAACGTCACAGACGATGCCATCCGCACCGCCTATGACCGCCAGGTCGGGGGGCTGAAGCCTGTGCCAGAGGTTAGGATTCGACACATCCTTGTCGCTACCCGGATGGATGCAATGCATATCATCGATGGTGTCAAGCACGGACAGCGCGCCTTCGAAACCGAGGCACAAAAGTCATTGGACGAAGTGACCAAGTCGAATGGTGGCGACCTGGGATTTCTCGCTGAAGACCAGATCCCTGTTGAATTTGCCACCGCGATCGCAAATGCCCGAATAGGCGACGTAATCGCCGCACCCGTGCAAACCCCGTTCGGATATCACGTCCTGAAGCTTGAATCGCGTCGTTCACGCCCGGTCCCGACACTTGACCAGGCGACACCTAAAATCAGGCACGCACTCGAGAGTGCCGCGGGCGTCGAGGCGGTCTCGGTCCTCAAGGCGAAGGCAAGCATTGAGGTTTTGAATGCCAGACCTTCGCCATCCGCCGCTGAATCGGATACTGATTAGTCTAAATCGAACGGCTCGCCGAGTTCGTCTGCAATAACCTCCACCGACGGATGATATGACGTTTCATAATTTGACCTGGCCGCGAGCAACATCATTGCGTCGCGTTGCTGCCCGCAGCGCGGCCATGCTTGCGCTTGGCCTTGCCCTCAGCGGCTGTGTCCAAACGGCGCTCGACGACCTGGGCGAAGCAGTGCCCGAGATATCCCAAAAGACCGCTGCCGAGATGCGGAAGAAGCGTATGACGCCTCAGGCACCAGTTCTGGTTCGTCTCTTCAAGGAGGAGAGCGAGCTTGAAGTCTGGAAGCAAGATGCGACGGGGCGGTACGCGTTGTTGAAGACGTTCCCGATCTGCAGGTGGTCAGGGAAGTTGGGACCCAAGAAGAACGATGGCGACAGACAAGCGCCTGAAGGATTCTACTCGGTATCGAAGGGAATGCTGAATCCCAAGTCTCAGTACTATCTGTCTTTCAATCTTGGCTACCCGAACAAGCTTGAAGCGGCACTGGGATACAGCGGCACGGCGCTCATGGTACACGGCGCGTGTTCTTCGTCAGGCTGCTATGCGATGACAGATCAGGGCGTTGGCGAGATTTATGCTATCGTGAAAGCTGCGTTGGATAGCGGACAGCCTGCGTTTCAGGTGCAGGCCTATCCTTTCAAGATGACCGCCAAGAACATGGCAGCCCACCGCGGAGATGCCAATTTCGAGTTTTGGCGCTCGATGAAGGTAGGGTTTGACGCCTTCGAGGCTACGCGGACGGAACCCCGGATTTCCGCATGTGGTGGGAAGTACGTTGTCAATGCTGAATTCAGTGGAGGCGTTCCCAAGGATCCTCTGGCCGCCTGCCCTGAGCGGACGGACACTATCAATCCGACGATCGCCGCAAAGGTCACGACAGAAGACGCGGCACTAACCGCGCTATTGGGGCAGGATGGCGCCACTCATGCAAACGCGTATGTCGACGGCGGCATGCATCCGAGTTTCCGAGCACTGCTTAAGGAAAACGGCGCAAAGAAGCTTGCTGCGAAGATCTCGAACATCGATTATCCGGTCAGCCGTCCCGAAGCAGCGCTTGCCGATCCATACGACGGCAAAGATTGAAAACCGCTCAGCGAACGGCGCCGACTGCGGTGTCGTCGTGAGGCTGGATGCTAACCCATCTACCGGAGTCGAATTCGGACTGCCGCTTCAGGAAAGTGTATTCCGTGTCGGACCACAGCTTCACATCCGGGCTGAGGTTGTCCAGGACATAGTCCCCTTGGTCCGTGCGTACCGTTAGCACAGCGTGACCTTGCCCATCGGGCTTGCGGAGAACTGTGATGAGCAGATCTGACGCGGACAGGCCTGCCTTGAGGAGCATCCGGCGCTTTTCGAGCGCATAGTCCTCGCAGTCGCCCTCATTGTCAGGGTATGTCCAGACTTCTTCCCTGCCGTAATGATCCAGATCAGTCTTCGGGGCAACACGCGCATTCACGTCGGCGTTGACTGCGACTAGCTCGTTCCATGCGGAAGCTGTCAGGCTCACCGGAGTTAAATCGTCAGAGCGAACGCGGCATTCATCCTGGTTGGTCTTGCAGAACTCATAGTGTCCGACAGGCTGCGAAGTAGCCTTTCCGGTGACCATCACAGGCCCAAGATGACCGGGACCCGCTACAGCCTGCCCTGCCCCGAAAACGAGCGTCAATGCAAGAAGATGACGTAGCACGCGATACCCCTGTCCACCCCAACACCAGGGTTAACAAACGGTAAACGACTCCCCAGGTCAAGAAACCGACCCGATATAGTTGATAGATGGTTAACGCCCGACAGTTGAACGCACTACGAATTTGAAGCTGCCGGAGAGGACGTCATTCGCATCTGTGGTCGCCGACCATTCGACTGTGTATTGCCCCTGCTGCAGGTAGCCGAAGACAGGCATGTGCAAAAGTGTGAACTCTTTGGTCGCGGCAGGCTGGCCAGATGCTCTCACCCGGCGGTTCTCATCGAAGATCCGGATTTGATGTCCACGCAGCCGAAGCCGCGTGGAAAACCTCATCTCGATCTCTGCTGGACCGCGTTCGACTATTTCGCCATTCCGCGGGATGGAGACGACGCCCCCTCTTTGCTCCGGCGGCGATCCGGCGGAGGGAGCGCCAGCTAAGGCGATGGCCGCGAAGAACGCAGCAACCCGTATCGAATTCATCATGCTGCCTTATCCACCGGGCCGCCGATCATTTCCTGCTCGACAGCATCGATCGTCGGACGCTCGTGCTCCGAGATCGTTTTTCTTCCATATTCGAGCGCGACCTGGGGGACTGATCCATTCATGTAGGCGAGAAGGGTCTGCTTGACGACGACATAAAGGCGATGCTGCTTTGTCCGAACCGTCTTGATCTGAGCGTTTATCGGAGCGCAGACCGAATAGGACAACAGGATGCCGAGGAAAGTCCCGACAAGGGCGGCGCCGATCAGATGCCCAAGCACCTCTGGCGGTTCATTGATGGCCGCCATCGCCTTGATCACGCCCAGGACAGCCGCAACGATGCCGATCGCCGGGAATGCATCCCCCATCGTCGTAAGTGCGTGATACGGTTTCAGCCTGTCGCTCAAAATCGTTGCGAGTTCCTCGTCCATCAGCGCTTCGATCTCATGCGACCGGGCATTTCCGATGATGATCAGCCGCACGTAATCGCAGATGAAATTCGTCAGCGACTTGTTCTTCAGGAGGGTCGGAGCGGCTTGAAAAATCGACGACTCCGATGGGTTGTCGATATGAGCCTCGATTTCGTTGCGGCTCTTCGTACGGAGGTCGCGCATCAGTGCGTACAGCACCCCTAGGACGTCGAGATATTGGCGCTCCTTGGGAACGGAATGCTTAAAGGCCTCTCCAAGTGCCTTCAGAGAGTCTTTCACGACCTTCATCGAGTTCGCCATTATGAAGCCGCCGATGCCCGCGCCTCCGATAATTACGAGTTCGAAGGGCTGGAAAAGAGCCGAAAGATGGCCGCCCATGGCCATGAAGCTGCCGACGATGCAACCGACTGTGATTACGAATCCGATGATGATGTTCATTGCTTTGCTTTCGCTCGGCGCCGCCGGCGTCGTGCACTACCGGTTCCCCGGTGCCGTGGCGCGATTATTCTGATCTTGATGATAAGGGATCAGGCGAAAGGTCTTGGCGGACGTGCTTGCACTTCGGGAGCAACGGCGCTCATGCTGGCATATGCGCTATTGAACCTGATAGCGTCGCACGCCCTCGCATCTTCGGATGAGGATGAAGAGACGACATAATTGTGGAGCGAGCAGTGATCGGCGCGATCGGATCGCGTCCCGCTCTCAGTAGTGCCGCGATGGGCGGCCTTGCATGGGCCAGAAAGCGAAAACTCTTGGGACGCCGGAGAAGCCGCCATAGCGTCGTCGCGCACCAGGCTGAAGCTGGTGCCGACTAGAATCGCAAGCAGCAACATGATTGCTGCGGCGATTGATCTGGCTGACGGCTTGCCCATTGGATTCCCAAAGTTGACCCCCAGGTGTGTATGCACTGTGGCTTGTTCGGACCTTGCGACCCTGCAACCCCTCCGCTACATTCCCGGCGTTCCCCGGAGGAGGATAAGGCCATTTCTAGCGAGCTTGCGACCACCACCGCCACAAACCCGTTGGGACTCGCGGCTGGAGGCCCGCCCGCGATAGTTACGGTCACGCTTCCCGCAGTGCGTCAGGCGGAAGCCCAGGAAATCGCAGGCAAGACGTCTCTCGACACCATGGAGCCGAGTTCACTCGTAACCTTCGGCCAGGAAGCTCTTTCCGGCTTTGGCATAAAACTGGACTCTATCCTGTCCCAGATCACGAATGCACAGTCCCCGGTGCTCTTTGACCTCTTCCGCACAATCCGCGATGGCGTGAAGGGGGCCGATCTCGAAGCCCTGGAAGCTGACATCCGGGAGAAGCTCAAGGGTGGGTTTATCGAACGCATCCTTGTTTCACTCGGCCTTCGCGACCCAGCCGCACGTCTCAAGAAGGTTTCCGACGAAGTGCGGGGTATGCTGCAGAGCAAAGCAAAGTCGCTTTCCGAATTGGTGCGCCCGCTCGAAACGAAGGTCGATGAGGAGAGTGCCAAGCTCGTGGGTGAAGTCTCGCGCATGAGCGGGCTTGCGGACGCCTACAAGGAAGCCATCGTTTCGCTTGGCGTCTACATTCTGGCGGGTCGCGAAATTGTCGGGCAAGCAGAGAAAGATCTGGATCACCTCAAGCAGGAGGCCTCCGGCGGCGACCCACTTCGAGTACAGGCCGCTCGGGACCATTCACAGAAGCTCGACATCTTTCGAAACCGCATCTTGGTCTTGGAGAACGCGTATGCCAAAGCTCCCTCCGACCTGGATTCCATCGGCATAGCGCGAGGCGCAGCTCTCGCGACCTTGGCCGAGACCGTCTCATCTGCAAACGCTGAGTTTAACGACATCAAGTCTGTTCTCATCCGTCTGCACGTCCTCTTCCAGATGCAGTCGATCCAGCAGATGAACGATATGCGCCGGGAGCTTCGCGCATCCCTGCAGAAGTATGGAATGGACGTTCTCGAGAATGTTTCCGTGACCGCCTCGCGGGCCTCTGGCGAAAACCGACTGGCCGATGCGGACCTCGTCCTCCAAACGGCCCAGCGCCTTCGATCCATCGCTGACAAGGTCGTCGCCGAAGGAGAGAAGAACAAGCAGCGCTATGCCGAGGCGCGGTCGAAACTCGAGCAGGCGCGCCTACTTACCACCTACAGACCGAGCTAATTTCACGGAGCAGGCATGGCCACGTTCAATCTCGCAAAGGGACAGTCCTTTCAGATTCAGAAGGAAATGGAGCTCGTTCATTCGGGCCTTGTCTGGGATCCGCCGGAGGGCTCTGGTCCGGCGTTCGATCTCGATGTCCACTGCTTCGCTCTCATCCATCCGCGAGGCGACGCCAGCCGGGCGCGCCTGTATAACGATGGTTCGCACGCACTCTGCTACGCTTTTGTGAGAGGACCTGGGAATCCGGAGGGTTCCCTGACCAAGAACGCCGATGGCTCTTTCCAGACGAACGACGGCGCCATGTGGCACGAGCGCGACGACCGCACAGGACGTGGTGGCCCCGCTCTGCGCGACGAAGACGAAGACGAAGACGAGGCCAACGACCATCATGGCGAGGGCTTTCGCGAGGAGTTCAAGATCGTTCTGGCCAAGCTCCCGGAAGACGTCGCCGAACTTGCCGTTTGGGCCACGATTCATGATGCTGAACGCAAGCGCCAGGACTTTGGCAAGGTGAAGAACGCCTACATCGAAGTCTGCGATGCCATGGATGATGAACTTTGCCGCTACCAGCTCACTTCGGAGTTTGCGGGAAAAACGACGATCCAGGTGGCTTCGTTCTTGAAGCAACAGGACGGATCCTGGAAGTTCCATGCCGTCGGCGCCGGGTCCAATGCGGGCCTCGGCGAAGTGATCAACGCTTATCTTTCGTGACGCCAAGCCGTGTCGCCGCCGAAGAAAAGTCAGGAAAGACCGAAGTCGCCGAAGATCCCATTCGGAAGGGGCGACGACAAGCGGGCCAGCCCAGTGCCATTCGTGCCTTTTGGATCCGCTGCGCCGCCTCGCGTCCCCAGCGACGGACCACGCATCGTGGGGGTGGAGCTGTCCGGCGTCGGATCAGCTGCTCCCCGTCCGATCTTCAGCATTTCGATGCCAATGCACCTAGCGACATGGTGATGGCGGCCGTGGGCCTTGTCGAAGGCATCAACCTCGACGATGACGAATTTGGAGATGTTGTCGGCTTCGGATCGCAGCTTCAGATGCAGCATGGCAGCATTGCAGAGAGGCAGCTAGCTTTGGTCGACGACCACCGCGTGGCTGATGCCAACCGATTATCCCAGGAACTACTACAGCACCTGGAAGCCTTGAAACCCGACGACCTCTTTCGAACCCGTTCCAAGCTGCTGGCCAGCATTGCCACCGCCCTCTCCGGGAGCGCGACGTTGGAGCGTTATCGAGAGGAGACGGTCGAAATATCAAGGATTGCTCGATCGATCGCCGAGCTCACTCCAACTCTCGTCGAAATGGAGAACACCGCCGCATCGCTGAAGAAGCGTTGGAAGAGGCTCGCTGCAAGCGTTGATGCGCATATATTGGCAGGACGCTTCGTCATCGCATACATCGATTCAGTTGCCGACGACAAATCTCAACACTACGGATCCCAGAGGGACGCGCTTGAAACCCGGATCGGCTCCCTGGCGGCCACATCCAGCTCACTGGTTGTCGGGCTGCGCACGCTTGAGGCCGTCCACGCATCGCTCATCGACGCGCGATCTTTCGCCGAAGAACTTGTCGCCCGCGACCTGCCAGCTTGGCAGACGGCTGTCGGCGCAGCATTTGCGGCTCGTACGAATGACCCTTCGGCACCGATCGATCTCGGTGACATCTCCAAACGATACCTGAAACTGATCGCCATGATCACACGAAAGGAATCCCGATGACCACATTCAGATTGCAAAAGCCCGAGGAAGAGGTGCGTCGGGTGGGCTTTGTCCTGGAAAAGCAGGGAATTCACGAACGCATCCCGGCACAGGTCGGTCTCAACATCGATGTGTCGGGTTCAATGTCGGAGCTGTTCAAATCGGGAACGGTGCAATCCGCCCTTGAACGCGTACTGCCGGTAGCGCTCTATTTCGATGATGATGGCCGCATCGACACCTGGGTTTTTTCGAACGACGAACGCATGGCGTCTCTGACACCTGTCACCGCGACGACCTATCAGGGCTACGTCGAGCGCGAAATCATGGAGAACCGTGCACTGAAGCGCGTGCTCTGGGGCGGCACCGACTACGCTCCTGTTATCCGATCAAACTTGATGACCTACGGCCTTTTGGAGGAGCACGATGCCGGCGGTCTCCTTGGCATGATCTTCGGGCAGAAAAAGGATACTTTCGGGGAGGAAACCAGATCAGGCACCCCAGCTATCAACTATTTTCTGACCGATGGCCTGAACAACGATTATGACGCGGCGTGGCGCCTGCTTTCAGAGGCGGAACATGCAGAGTCCCAGATCTATTACGTGATGGTGGGTATCGGCGATGACAATTTTCGCTTCCTGAGGGACGCCGCGGAAGAATTCCCAAATGTCGGGTTCGTCAGCGCAAGGGATCTCGGCGAATTCGTGGGTGGCGATGACGCCTACGAGAAGCTCCTGCCTGCCGAGCTTTGCTCTTGGCTAAAGCACGAACATGAAGGCGAAGACGATCACCATTGAAGGATCGGGCGCCGCCACGATTTTGGCGGCGCCCTGCCCAATCAGACGAGGTAACGCTCGCCTACTGCCTCCTCCGCCACCAGGACTGGATGTCTGCCCGCGATCACATCGGCATCGTTTCGGAAGATCGTGACCTTGAGAATGTGCCAGCCCTCGTCCGTCGAGAATGGCTCATGGCCCCAGCGCACCCACGGCCACCCTTTCTTCGAGGGGTCGCCATTCCAGATCTCTCTCGCGTTTGAGAGGATGGGCGTAAATCCCGAGGATGCCAGCAGCCGATATTTCAAATTCTGCTCGACCCCATCAATGACGAGATATCCGCCCGGACGCACGAGCGTCATGAGGTTCTGCAGGCACCGTGCCGCCAACCCGTCATCCATCGGCCCGAGGACGTTGTTGGCGAGAACTACGTCCTGACGGCCGATGCGCTTGACAAGATTGCGATCCGACGCGTCGGAGACCAACCATTCCACATCCTTCTTCAGATGCGCACGGACGTGCAACGAACCGTCGGCCTGCGGATAGAGAATGTTCAGCAAACCAGGCGCCTCATGAACCAGCACCTCCGGGCGCCCGCTTTCGAAGACCGAATTGGTGGCGCTACTTTTGCCAGGCCAGTAGACACCGTTCCTGGCCGCATCGACCACATCGGAAGCGAGATCGATTCCGAAAGCTTGAATTCTGGCGTCCGGGGCCGCCGAGCGGACCATTGCGATCACCGAGTACAGTTCGGCTCCGGTGCTGCAGCCTATCGAGGTCATCCGCAACGGGCGCGAAGCGGCACGTTCGACAGCAAGATGGGCCACGGTGCCGACCAGCGACGGATTGCGCATGAACTGCGTATAGTGGGACTGGAAGCGCATCGTTTTCGATGTGAAATGCCGATAGATCCATCTTCCGACCCGCCGTAGCAACTTTGTGTTTTGGGCTGGTTCTGGAAGAAGCTTCCATGTCAGTCGACCGCAGCGACGCAAGATGCGCGGCAGGATTCTCTGTGTGTTGGACGTATTCATGTTCGACTCCCACGTTCCCGCTGCCGCCGATTTCACGGACTGGCGAGGAACCTTATTGAGATGTGAGGACGCGGCGTCCGATCCGAACGAGCGGAGGCCGATCCACGACGAGGCATATTGGGAGTCAGGCTATAGGAGGTCTGTGCGGGGACGATATTGCCGGAGGAACGAGTTCAGTCTGTTCGCTGGGGATGAATATCCGCTGCACCTGCTGGAAGGTTTGAATCTGCCAGCTCAGAATGGCGGTCGCCTGGCACGGCGCCGCATGATCCTGAGATATGGTTCCATCGTTATGCTGTTCTTCGTTCGAAACGTAGACGCACGATGTGAGTTGTGCCGCCGACGTGTCCGCGAGCATTATGCGGCTGGCGATGTTGCCGGGATCCTTTAGATACTCGCTTGAGGGAATCACAGAAAGCCCCGAGATCGCCAGTGCCGCGGCGACAAAGAGGACAATGTGATCCCAGCAAAACATGCGTCGAAGCGAAATCATGCCCAATTCTGGTCCGGAAGCGCTTGCATGCCTATTCCGCCAATCGAGGTATCAGCGGCTTAGACTCCAGAGCGCGCGGCGGTGCAAGCGGTAGTTGGATCGACCGAGGCATACCGGAAGTGTTCCTTACAGCCTGATAGACTTTTTGATGCCGCCAACTATCGTGTCTCGAAGATTCGTCTGGGCAGGCACACAGTGACCGATAAGCGTTATCAAATTTTCATCAGCAGCACTTTCACAGACCTGCAGGCGGAGCGTCGTGCGGTTCAGGATACGGTGATCTCGATGGGAGACTTCCCTGTCCAAATGGAGTCGTTTCCCGCAACCGACCAGAAGCAGATGGATTTCATCACGCCGCTGATCGAGGAGTGCGATTATTACATCCTCATCATCGGGGGGCGCTACGGGACCGTCGATAATTCCGGCCTTAGCTTTACTCACCAGGAATTCAGGTGCGCGGTCGAGAGGAATATCCCGGTTCTTGTAATGATTCACGGCAAACCAGAGGACATTGCTGCCGGGAAATCAGAAACAACTGATCTCGGACGCAAGAAGCTTCAAGAATTCATAGAAGAGGCCCAACAAGACCGGATCCGCAAAGCGTGGGAAACCCTTGGTGATCTAAAGCTCGCAGTCCGCGAAGCTCTCGATCATGCAAAACGAGCGAAGCCCCGAACGGGTTGGGTACGGGGTGACACGATCGCGGCCTTCGACGCTCTCGAAGAGCTGAACGAAGTGAGAAAAGAGAACGAGAAGTTCAAAGAGGTTCTGGGGAACCTCGCAGTTGACATCCCCTTGCCTCGAATCCCCGCGGCTGATGCGATGACCACTCTGACGCTAACGCCGTTGTCGATGACCACGAGATCAGGCGAGAAGCGTGAGGGTAGCTCGGCGAAGGTCAGAGGGTCTTGGATTTCGTTCTTTCCCCTGCTCTTCTCGAGCCTTGAAGTTCGGAACAACGACTGGCAGGGCGAGTACTACTGGCACATCGACCATGAGAAATCCTGCGTGGCTTTCGGATCCGCCATCGCTGCCGAGTTGGCGTGGGTAGACACTACGAGTTTGTTCTCGGTTTCCCGCGGGACGCTGAACAGGCTGATCGCATACTACACCGAGGCTGGGCTGATGACTTCAGCGAATGAAGGCGAAAGTCCATTTACCGAAGTCGCTCAGCGCATAGCACGGCGCCACCACATCGTTGGCGAAGCATCTTCGTTTGAAGTCGTCGACGGCGAGGTTTCGGTGAGAGTGATATCCCCTTTTGATGCCGACGAAGACAGCAGGATTCCCTTCTGAACTCCAGCGTTTATCCTAGGCAGGCCAATCATCCGGAATTAGTTAGCAACATTGGGTGATCATCTGCGGGATCAGGGTCTGCATGGTTTGCATCCCTCAGGAAGTGCGCGGCTTCGACGAGCGCCACGGTGATTTCCTCGGTGCTCCAGCAAGCTTGGTTTGCAGAGGCAATCAGCTCATCGAAAGCATCCCTAGCGATCGATTTCGCTTGCTCGAAGCGCTGGGTCGGACTTTCGTTGGCAGGTGATGGGAACTGCATCGGCGTTTCTCCGTGTGTTGCCATGGATGACTCCGGCTGTGGCGCGCAGTTCCCCAATTCGATCTTCCAATCGCTGGCAATCGCAGCTGGGAAAATCTTGCCTTTGTTCTCTTTTTGTTTCAAAACAGGGATATGGAAGATCGGACAGCTTACTGGCGCAACAGCATGCGGTGGCTCTCTCACTACCGAGACCATTCGGTCGCTGTGCGCTGCGCGTCCTGCTCCATCCGAAAGGTTTTTAGGGTCAACAGCATCGTCGACCGCATCGGGGACGTCAGCGTCGATTCTGCGCCCGTTGCAATCGCCCGGGCACTTAAATGCGACCGTGTCGACCGAAGCGACTACAATAGGTGCCGTCTCGAAATTCCGCTGAATGCCTATGAGCCGCTCAACAAGGTCCCTTCCCGGCTCGAATTCCTCAAGTTCCCTCCGGAAGCTCATCGCTTGCCAGAGATGAAGCTTCAAGACATCCCTGAGTGGTATGTGCTGTCCGGATTCTGCAAGTGCGGCCATTTCAGGAACGTCGATATCAAAGCGCTCCGCAAGATTTACACGCCCGAGACATGGACGGGGGACATCGCGCGGTGCCTAAGGTGCAAGCGGTGCGACAATGTGAAGGACAATTTCTTTATCTATCAGAAGATGTTGCGATGATGGCCTCAGGTCAGCGAGCGGTTGGCATGACTATCGGACTACAGTAGCTTTGAGCCCAATGGAGGATCGCAGTGCATGTGCAATCTCTACAGGATGGAAGATCGCGATTGGATCACCAAATGGGCGTCCGATGTCGAAAGTCTGGTGAATCTGATGCCCGCGTATCAGGTCAACCCTGATCAGTTCGCCCCCATCGTCCGCAACACTACCGATGGCCGGAAACAGCTCGTCCACGCCCGTTGGGGCCTGCCCTCCCCGGTGTTTGTCCAGAAGAAAGCCGCCGAAACCCGCGCTGCCAAACTCGCGGCCAAAGGCAAGGCTATCGATATGGACGAGCTGATCCGCATGGAACCGGATCGCGGTGTCACCAACGTGCGCAAGCTGAACCTCCCTCATTGGCGTAGGTGGTTCGGCATCGAGCACCGTTGCATCGTCCCGGTCACGACGTTCGCCGAGCCGGACCCATCCAGCAAGGAACACGGCGGCACGCCGAACGCATGGTTCGGTAGGAACGAAAGCAGCGAGCTGATGTTTTTCGCAGGTGTGCATGTCCCCGGCTGGAAAAGCGTCCGGAAGGTCAAGGACGGCATGACCACCGACGACCTCTATGGGTTTCTCACCACTGATCCGAACGAGGTCGTCGCTCCGATCCACGAGAAGGCAATGCCAGTCCTGCTGCTGACCAAAGAAGAGACCGACATCTGGATGCGCGCGCATTGGGATGAGGCCCAGCATCTTGCCCGGTCGGCGCCGAACGATGCAATCCGGATCACCTCTCGCGAACCGTATGGCTCCACCATCATCGACAAGACAGGCGAGCTGATGAAGGAACCGGATCTTTTTGGCTAAGCACAGTTACTGCCTTCCGGCAGACCGGAGACACCCGCGTGATAGGAATGCTAGATTTTCTGATGGACGTGCGCGACGAGGTCGTGCGCATTCTGCCCAACGTCAAATATAGTAGGACGATATCTCCTAACCTTCTTCTCCTATCTCTGTATGCGACGATCATCGAGCAGATAGACAGTATCATCGTGCTACGGCAGAGAGGCATGTCGGCAGGCGTCGATGTAATTCTGAGAGCTGCTCTCGAAGCCTATGTGGACTTGAAAAACCTTGCAGCCGATCCTGGCTACCGTGACATGATGATGGGCGAATTTCATAGGCAGTGGATCAAGCTTGCCGAAGCTGGAGTGAAAGGCGGCAATCCTTACCTTGCCTCGTTCAGTGGCAACGAGGAGGCCTCGAAGCGCCTGGCCCACCATAAGGCCGAGGCAGCAAGGCTCCCGTCCACACTCAGCGTCTTCGACCGCTTCCAGCTCGCCGGACTGACGAACGAGTATAGGTCGATTTACAACAGCCTCTGCAATGAGAGCCACAACAATGTCCGCGCGCTGATCAACCGCCACTTCCGGACTGGTGAAGACGGCCAGCAACACCTCTCGATCTTCGAAGACACCGACAGCAACGCGCTGTCAGCATCGCTCGATGGCTGCAACACGATCCTGCTCGGCAGCACGGCGATCATACACCATCACTTCAAGTCGGAATGCGAGAACGATGTGAACACCATGTATCGCCGGTGGCTTGACATGCGACAAATCTGGGAGGCCGAGGCCGCTAAGAGCGAGGCACCTGCGGCATAGTGGCGAAGACATCCAGAAGATTTTGAGGAAAACGAATTGATGAACGAGCATGCAACACGGGTTCTCGACGCCTACCTGGACGTAGACAAGCTTGCGGTGCCTCATGCGGTACTGATCGAAGGGAGCTGGGGCAGCGGAAAGACTTTCTTCCTGCAAAAAATCTATGAGCCCGACCGGATCCGCAGAATCCAGGCGGAAGAGCGCAACCATGTCCCGTTTCTTTTTGTCAGCCTGTTCGGAGTGTCATCCGCCAGCGAAGTCGAAATGCGGATCTACAAGACGGCCTGCCCGGCGGAAGCAGTGGCAGGGACGATTGCAGGCACGATTGCGCTCGGCATTGGAGAATTCTTGCGTGTGAAGGATGCAACGAAAAGCGCGGTCGAGAAGATCGGGAAGAAGGCGATCAAGCGGCTGAACGACTTCGTCTTCGTGTTCGACGATCTCGAGCGCGTTGAAAAGGAGGCCTTTGGCGAGGTCATGGGACTGGTGAACTCTCTCATCGCTGAGCACGGTCGCAAGGTGATACTTGTGACAGACGAGACCAAACTGACGAAGCTGATCGACACGGGCATTTGGAAGGACCAGAACGAAAAGATCGTAGGTAGAAGAGCAACGATCGAAGCCGACCTCGCAAGCGTTATCGAGAATTCGATCAAGGGCCAGCCCGGTGGCGCAGCCAAACTGCTAATTGGAGAACACCGTGACGCCTTGCTGGAGATCGCACAGGCTTCTAAGGTAAAAAACCTGCGCAACCTGAGCTGGGCGATGCACAATGCGTTCGCCTTTGCAGACTGCCTCCTGGCGGACGGCGACATTTCCAAACATCACGATCACGTCGCCAAGACGGTAGACATCGTGGTCGCGACCACCCTCTGGATGCGCGCCGGCCTGTTAAGCTCCGAGGCGTTGGGTAGGCTTCCCGGCCTCTCAATGACATTGGCCGCCCGATCCATTGGCCGCAACAAGGAGGAGCCGATGGCCCCTCAACTGCAGCAGGCGAAAGACTTCTCGGACACTTTCGCATCGCTGCCGATAGACGCTCCTCCGATCGACTATGCGTTCATCCAAGGATTCGAGCAGAGCGGCGTACTCGATCGCGAAGAACTGAATGCTTGGATCAAGTCGCAGTTCGGTTTTGGAAAGGAGTACAAGGAACCCTCGTGGCGCCGCCTGTGGCAGAGCCACGAGCGATCCATCGCCGAAACCGAGCAGGCCATTGAGGATCTAAAGGAAGAACTTGCTCGACGGGCGTATGCCAGGTACGGGGAAATTCTACAGGCGGCGGGGCTCGTCATCCGGCAAGCGGACGCCGGCGACCACAGCCTAGTCGGCAACGTTGACATCGTTGAATTCTTCCAAGGTTATATCGACGACGTTGTCGGCGAGGATCGGCTCGAACAGCGTCAGCTTGATCGCTTCTCGACAAACTTCGACAGCTTTGGGAGCCTTGGCTTTTATTCACGCGAAACGGACGAGTTTCAGCGGATATTGAAATACCTCGTTTCGAAATCTCAGGCTGCGGCCGACGAGAATCTGCAGTCCCGAACAGAAGACATCCTAGCGAGGGCAGAAGCCGGTGACCACGACGCCCTGTTCGCCTTTATTCGACAGGACGATTATGAGTTCTCCACCAAGCCCGTGCTCGCAAAGATCCCCCCGGAAAGACTTGTGGCATTCATGGCAAAGGATGTTCCCGAGCTCAATGCGGGCATCAAGCTTCTTGCATACCGCTACCATTACGTCGGACGAAACAGCCCGCTATTTCCGGAGATTGAGTGGGCTCGCAATGTATGCACCGCCGTTTTCGCCGAGATCGAGAAATGGCCCGATCCGCACAATGCGATGGCGATCAAGTCGATCCAGGAACTGATCCGGCATTATGATCAGGATAAGGAACCGGAAGACATGCTTCTACCCCCAGAGGAAATGAAGACATAGCAAAGCCAATTTTGCGACGGCGAGAGGGGAGACTCGGCACCTGTAGATTTGAAATGTAGAAGTGCTTTCTGAGGAAGCGAACGGCAGCGGCCTCGCCTCAAGCAATAGCACATTATTCGCTTGCGAGCCGCTTGGTCATTTCCTCAACATGCTTTTTCACGGCGGCCAGCAAGCCTTCTGCCACCTTTTCCACCAGCGATGCCGGCCCCTCGTCCCAGCCTAATTTATACCACCGCCGCACAGCCTGTTCGCCTTCGGTATCAAACGAGTCCCAGTCGGTTCGCGGGTGAGTTGTCACCATTTCAAACACGTAACAATGCTCAAGGCTAGGTGCGCAACTCAATACCAGCGTGAGGCGCTGAAGCGTCCGGAACCTCGGAGTGAGCTTCAACGTAAGCTGCGCACGTTCGAGCGAGCAGTTCAGCCTAAGATCAAACTGTTCGATGTAGTCCTGGTTCCAGGCCGCCATGAATCCGGCACTCAATGTTTCCAAAGGCGTCGGCTTTCGCTTCTTCATTTTGACTTCTGCAGTAACCAGTCTGTCCGGCCGCTTTTCCCGCGACAGGACTCGGATCATGAATTCCTCGATCGTAGGCTCGTCATAATGCGCTTTCTCAGTGACTTCGGTTTCAAAAAGCTCGGTGAAATCAACGAATTTTGCTCTCGCCTTAACACCATCAAAAAGGGAGGCGATTAGCTTTTTCGTTTGGTCGGCCGAGCCTATTCTTTCCTCGGCGGCTAACAGTAGTTGCAGTGCTGTGGGCGGCTCGGGCAGATCGACCGCAATGTCGTCTTCGGCGCCAACATCCTCAATTGGCTGACGAGTTGCACCTAGGCGCGATGCTATCGCAACTCGAAATTCATCCAACTTTTTGGCGTCGTCGACCAGCGTCTCGCGGCCCGTTCCCTGATATACGAAAAACGGCGTTTGACCGTCGTTGTTGATGAAGCTGTCGCGCAGGATGTTCGAGACGTCCGTATAGTAGACCGCGCCGTCTGTTTTCTTGATGCTCGCCTCTATGAAAGCCTGGGTATAATCGCTGAGCGTCTCGCCCCCCATCGAAGGCTGGTCATACATCGACGAAGCGAACTGGAACACGTTTTTGAAACCCTCGCTTACGAGCGGGGGAGGTGGAAGATCCTTCTTGATTAGAGGCATGCCCGAATAACAAGCATCGATCACTACGACCAAGGTTGTCGGCGAAGCCGATCGAAAAAGGCCGTGAAGCTCCGCGTGCGACATCCCCGTGTCGTTCGGTCGCCGCGAATCGAATTTGGTTCCACAATAGTAGAAGTTGCCATCTAGCTGCGAACCATGGCCGGAAAAATAAAAGAATACCTCATCCTGCTTCTCTTCAGCAGGTAGCGCAGCTCTTACAGCCTCACGCATAGAGTCCGCATCGAAATCGAAACAATCGATAATTTTCTCGAAGCGACCTGTCGCAGCCAGCAACTCTCGCATTGCCATCACGTCGTTGCGACCGCAAGGCAGATCGTTTTCACTAGCATAGGTAGCGTTTCCGACGAGGATTGCAGTCGATGCCATTGTGCTCTCCATCAACTCCATCAGGACGACATTCGATTAGCGGCGCCCCAAGATTGATCTACTTGCACAATGATTCTGTTGTTCTGACAAGTATAACCGGTTTGCGCAGCATAATCGTTGATGGCCGTTTCTGCCGGACAATATCAACGGCTCTAGGAGAGCCAGACATCGAAATACCGCTGTGTCCAAGCCTAAGGCATGTCCGTGGATGGGTGCGCGATGGCGAGGCGCTCGATTGATTTCGCAGACTCAAGTCCATCTGCTACATACTTTTCTCCAAGATAAAAGGCGTTAGAGCGCGTCAAGTGCGGATAGAAGTGTAGTGTCTGTCACCAGAAACAATCACTATGTGCCGCAGTGGCATCAGACGCGGTTCCTCCTGCCGGGAAGAGACACGCTCTCCTATCTCGATTTAAAACCAGCTATGCATGCGAAGGGTGACGGCACTCTCGTTCCCGGAAAATCGCTATTCCAAACGCCTCCGGTGCGAGCATTCTGCACACGCGATCTATACTCGACGTTTTTCGGAACTGACGTCAACGATGAAATCGAGCGTCGTCTTTTCGGGAATATCGACGCACGCGGCGCCGACGCTGTTCGGGCATTTTGCCGCACGGACCAGAGCGCTTGGCACGATCATTTTCAAAACCTCTTCGAGTATCTCGACATCCAGAAACTGCGCACTCCTAAAGGGTTACAATGGTTGAAAACACAGTATCCCGAACTGTCACAAAACGAATTGATGCAGGAGATGCAGGGCATCCGAATGCTCAACGTCACGACTTGGACCACCGGGGTTCGCGAGATTGTTTCGGCCGAGAACTCGCCGACAAAATTCATACTGACCGACCATCCCATCACAATCTACAACCACGCCACGCCCCCAAAGATCGTCGGAATGACTTCTCGGCAGATCCCTCTATCGCATTGAAGGCGTCGCAGACGATCTATCCCTTAGGACCAGATCACTGCTTGATCCTGACAAATCTCGAGTATGCGAAGGATCCATCCACCAATCCTTTGGAAAAGCGAACATTCGCCAGGAATTTCCAGCGAGCGCTGGTGAATACCATCAACTTTATTCGGACCCGCCGCCTCACAGAGACGCAGGTGATCGAGATAAACTTCATCGCCAAGTTGCAGGCCAATCGATACATCGCCGCCGGACAAAATGAATGGCTGTATCCAGAAACTTCGGTGGCCAAGTCCTGGCGGGATCTTCGTGAGACGTTGCTGCCACCCGCAGATGAACTTTTTCATTTTGGTGGCGAAATGTACGTCGGATATGAAGGTGGTCGCGTGCACTACCAGGATCAATTCGGCAGAGAAGAGGAACCACGACCCTGGCTAACCAAAAACTTACCGAAGGCGTCTCCGAAAAACCGGGAGATCTGCCCTTGCGGCAGCGGTATGAAATTCTCGCACTGTTGCAAGCTTAAACCGTCCCATCTGAGAACAAGCTGGAGTGAAAAAAGCATCCGAGAGCGAAACCTCATGTTCATGACGGGCATCGAGAACTTGCTGGAGCTGAATGGCAAGGATTGGGACGATGTCAGGTCCGAAATGACTGACGAGAAAATCTCAACGCTCTACAGGATCTATGAATCCCTCTGGCCTCGCGAGACCGATCTTCTTTCGCTACTGCCCAAACCCGATGGCACCTTCAGATCGGTCTACACCGGATCTCTACATCCCAAGTTGATAGGCGAGTTTGCCCTTGGATCGGTAGTGTATTTTGGCGAGATAATCCTCCAGCACCCGTTTACCAACCCCATGTCGCTTCGGGAAGACATGAGACCAACCCACAATCCGAGCGCCTACCGTGGGGAGGTCTTGAAGTCTCTGTTGACTTTCGTGAGCGTCTTTCCGTTGGTCGAGCAAGGTTTAGTGCACCTCATACCCGACCCCTGGGACTTCGACCTTCACTTGCGTGACCAGACGATGAGTATGGCCGAAACACGACGCAGCGGCATCAGATTTGATCGGGACGTCGACCCACGTCTGGATGCAGTTGTGAAGGAAGATACGCAGCGCATGTTCATGGGATTGCCAGACGAAGCTCTAGTGTCGCAACTGGCGAAAGCGCCAGGCGTTAACCCATCCATCAGCACAGATGACTTTATCGCGCATGTCAGGGAAATGCGCCGACGGGATCCGCTGGGGGTACTCCAAGATAATAATATCGGCAATGGCGGGCAGCTCAATGTCCTGAAGATGGCACCGAACTTTGAAATATCGATGTATCTAGCCCAGGCAACGGGCGCTCAAATTTTGACCGACAGCCGGTTCAGATGGATGGAACTGCAAGGTGCATTGAACCGTCGCCATCTAGGCGCCGAGCCTGCATTGGAGAAACTGCGGACCACCATGCTCTCCAGTCCGTTCCGGTTTCCGGTCGGGTCCGCTCCGATCATGACACTCAAGAGCAGGGAAGGGTTCGGCGGAGTTTCATCAGCGCTCAGCAGTGCCTATCGATATCTTGCGAACACTAAACCTGGCGCCGCAAAGCCCAATTTCGAATCTCAGCTTGCGGCCCGGTTCGAACGCGGAAAGCGCTTAGCGGATGCCGCGATCGAGCGCGCGCAGGTTCCTCACACGCTCGGTAGAGCCAGCAGTATCTTTCGGCTCGGAGGATTGCAGGACAACACCGTTAATCGTCTGCTGCTTATGTCAAGCTCGGAACATCACCTTCCATCTGTACCCATGGCTACTTACATCAGCCGGTGGCCGACGCCAGATACCTGATCGGATTGAAAGGGCGCAATCCTGCCATATGTCGAAAGGCGACGCTCGTTTGTCATTCGGTGACCTCGAAAACGTCCGCATTGTCCTGGATTTCGCGCAGCCCCTTGTAGGCGGCGTGTCGTAATTTGCCGTCGTGTGTCCAGGATCGGTACTCGATCTCCGCAATGAGCGTGGGCTGCGACCAGATGATGTTGCGGCGCTGGCCGTCGCATTCGACGGGAGCCTTCTTCGTCTGCAGTTTGTCTAGCATCGATCGAAGGGGTCCGGCATCTCGCTCTTTAAAGCCCGTACCGACATTTCCGACATAGACCAGGTCGTCGCCCCTGCGCGCAGCAATCAGAAGGCTGCCGATACCTGCACGGGCAACGAGCGACTTCTCGTATCCGACGACGAAGAACGCATCGCTCCGGATGCATTTGATCTTTAACCAGTCGCCGCCCCTTCCCGACGTGTAGGAACTCTCCCGGTTCTTGGCGATGATGCCTTCTAAGCCGTGCTCACAGGCTGCGCGGAACACCGCGGACCCCTCGCCTTCGATTTCCTCGGAAAACCGGATTGGACCTTCGCCGCTTTGCAGAAGACCTCCGAGGAGATGGCGACGGCTGGACAGTTCCATGGACCGGATGTCGTGGCCATCGAAATAAAGAAGATCGAAGGCGAAGAAGGAGCATACTGCCGATGGCTCTGTGCCACCGCGGCCGCCAAGCGATCTCTGCAAGAGGCCAAAATCCGGCCTGCCCTCGGCATCGAGCACCACTGCTTCACCGTCCAAGATGGCGGTTGCGACACCTAGCTCCCGCGCAGCCGCAGCGATGCCGGGAAACCTATGGGTCCAGTCATAGCCGCCTCGCGTTAGAATACGGACGCGGCGAGGCTCGATATGAACCGCAAGCCTATAGCCATCGAACTTTATCTCGTAGAGCCATTGTTCGCCGACAGGAGGCTTCAGCTTCGACAGCGCGAGGCACGGCTCGATGCGATCAAGCATGGGATCCAGCGGTAAGTTCGGCTGTGCAGGATCTCGCTTGCGCCGGACACGGCCTCTCAATGGTGCGTCGTCGGAAAGCAGTGGTTTCGAGTGAGGTTGATCGGTCATGCGTGGATTAGTTCAGGAAACACTAAAGGACGGATTGCATGCCCGGACGGCCGGGGTAAACTCGAATCATCATCCTGTTGGATGCATTTCTCCGACCTCCACCTGCCCCGCTCCGGCGGGGCGTCCTTTGATATCCATGCGATCTGACGCTTCCATTACACGATACCTTTCGCGGTCATCGTGATTCACATGGAGGGCATCGCGTTTTCGTCCAGAGTGCGCGGCACATCTACCGAAGTCGGACGGGCGCTAGACGAAGATCTCAAAAACACAAAGGCGCTCAACCCGTCATCGGGGAGCGCCTTCGTCACCCACGGCGATGGCATCCTGCGACGATCATGTCACGGCTGCCGGTCTCGATTTGGGTGGTATTCGATAAATTGGCTCGGGCGCCGGCCAATTCAAGGCGGGACGCACTCGACTTTCAGAATCGAAACGGCCGGAGGTGCAGTATCGCATGCATGTCCGGCCGTCCTGGCTCTTTCGCGGCCGTCCGACCTAGGTCGACCCGGTTGTCGCGATTTGGTGGATTTGTACCCCGGGCGCGACGTTAGGGCAAGGGAACCGTGGTGTTGGCCTGCGCAAGCCGTTCTTCAGCGAACGGGCTTCACTTCGTCTCCAGTGCACGGCGTTATTGCGGTGACTGACGCTCCGGCTCGTCAGATCGACGGACCGTAGCTGTTCTGCGGGATGCTACGGATGGAGCAGCGGGTTGTGGCGAAGGAGCAGAGACCTCTTGCGCTGGCGTCATCGCGGGCTGATGGCGCTGCTCAGGCTCGCCCCGTCGACGTTGTGCGGCCGAACACGAGTTCGCCCTGATACTAGCCGTCGTCTGCTCCGAGGCGATGTACTCGACGCGCAACAAATGAAGTATAGTCACGCCAAGCTTGGCGGGCTTCGCAATCAGGATGAAGGCAAGGATCGCAACGAGGAGGATGATTGCAGACGGCACAGCGTACAGCATAACATCCAACAAGCCACCGCGACCCTTCCGGAACAACCGTTCCATCTGAGTCTCCAATGAACCCTAAGGGTTCTGTGCAACTGTTGGAGTTCTGCCGCCGTGCTGTGAATAGATCCCGGTTGCTGGACCGGATAGATCACCACGTCTACTGCGGAATCACTCACTAAAACATAAGTTTGAACATAAGTTTGCGTACCAGCATACGTTGGCATTTCAATTCACCTTGGCACCCGCCAACTTTCGGTGGTGACCAATCGAGCAAAGCATATATGCGACCAACGGATGATGACAAGAGGCGATTTACACTTCATTAACCTTTGAGATTTTCGCGCGAGTCGTTGGCGAATAGCCGTAACCTGAGAGGCCTTCGTCGTGACCTGGTATTGCTGGTTGAAGGAATGGCAAACGCTAGTGGGATCGGTGATCGCTGTCCTAGCAGCGTTGGCCACGATTTGGATGATGTGGCTCCAGTCGCGTCAAGAAGGCGAGCGACACAAAAAAGGTCTTGAACGCAAGAAATTAGCTTCGCGCGCGCGAATGCCGGACGCGCTGAGTGAGATGAGTGCATACGCGCGCACCGTCGGGCGGGCGCTCATGGACAACTCGAAATTTCCAGCAGCTCCAGCTGCTGCGATGCAAACCCTAAAGGAAATCATCGAGCACATCGACGACAACGAGGCCGAGAAAACTTTCGAACTCGTATCCTGGTATCAAGTGCAACATGCACGCCTTACCAACGGCAACAAAAAATACCATGGCGTAGAACTAGACGATCTTCTCTACGACGCTGCTCTCTTACAGGCCCACATCAATAGACTCTTCGACTACGCGCGGAACGAAGAGCAATCGACGCCGGTCCGCAAGGCGACGCGGAGCGAAATGATCGATGCCCTTAAAAACATCGTGACGATTGCATCATGGGCAGGTGAGAAGGATCAAATGGCAGGTGTGATCACGCTCATTGAACGTCGACATGAATGACAGGCGGCCTATCCCGCTGCAAGACCAAGGATCGCTTCCACGACGGCCGACAGCGGCTCGGCCCTGGAAATCCGAATGCCTCCTTCGTGACCGAACCCATCCTGCGCATATTGGATGAAGGTTACGTCGACATCGCGAGCCGCAATTCTTAGCTCTTCTGCAACCGTTGGATCGAACTCGGGATCCACGACCACTGCGTACGGCGCCAACAACCTGGTCAGCTGGGCCGCGTGTCCTTTGGCTGTTCCCGCGCGAACGTCCGCCCCGAGCTGCTGCAGCTCGAATTCGAGCTTCGACGCCTCAGACTTTTCGAGCATCAGGATGATGATGGCGCCGTCCAGCGGCAGATCGTCTTGCGTTTCCAAATCCGAGTTCCTTTTACATTGGGCAGGCAGACCAGCGGCCAGACCCGAAACAGACGTCGCGCTTGATAGCTTTGAGTTGTTCTCGGGCCGTTAACAGGTGCGACGAATCCTTGTGCCACTGCCAGCACAAGGATTCGCACTTGCAGACCTCAACGCGTTGTCTGAGCTTTGCCTCCGGCCACCCGGGATCGGTTGTCACTCGGGCGCCGCTCCCCGTCCCGAAACACGATATCTCGCACATCACTGCCCGGGATAACGTCGCGACGCTCCAGTTCGGCCACGAGCCGTTCGATCCCGGCCCGGTTCTGCGTGACGATCTCGCAAGCCCTGGCGAGCTGCTCAGATAGCACGTGCTCCACCTGCCGCCGGACATCGACATCGTTTTCGCGCAATCTCTGAAGGAGATCCGGTGTCGGTGCGTGGGTGTAAGCCAGAGTCTGCCCCATCGCGAATACGGCGACCATAAGGGTGGCCAGATCGGTTGCGAGCTGCAGGTCCGATCCCACGAAGCCCCCGGCTCCATCGAAATGATCACCGTAGAAGACCTTTTCGGCAGCGATGCCACCCAAGAGCATGGCGATCTTATTCAGGTAGGACTGCCGACTTCGGAAGGAAGGAGGCGGAACTTCCCATTCGACATATCCCTGCGCCGGCTGTCCGGCCACTTTCTGCCTGACGACGACAAGGAACCTGACTTCAGCAACGGAGAGCGCGAGGCCGACCGCCGCATGGCCGGATTCATGAACACTGGCAATCCGACGCTCCTCGCCCTCGAGCGCCTTCAATGGCGGCACGAGCCCCAGAATGTCCGCGGCCTCGACGAGCCGCTTCTGGCGCCTCGCAAGCCGCTTCGCGTCCGCAACATACTGTTTGAGGTCGGCGCCGGAACGCCCGACGGTCGCAGTTGCGATGGTCCGGAGATCGTCAGGTCTAATTGAAGCGTCGCCGAGATGAAGTTCGACAATCTGTGCTCTGGTCTCGAGATCGGGAAGCTGCAGCGCGAAGTGCCGATCCAGGCGGCCCGGCCTTCGGAGTGCGGGGTCGACCTTGTCGGGGTAATTCGTGGCGCCGACGACGACCACGCCGGGTCGACCGCCGGACCCATCGAGCAGCTCGAGCAGAGCGTTCACGACTTCGATGTTGTAATCGACGTTCTGGCCAACGAACGCGCCTCTATCTCCGATCGAGTCAATCTCGTCGATAAGCAAAATGGTCGGGCCATCCAACTCGGCTTCGTGAAACGATCTCCGCATCGCTCTCAGCATGTCACCAAGATGTCCCTTGCTCTGCCACTGGGCGGACGATGTCGCGATGAAGTTCGCGCCGCACGAGCGAGCCAGTGCAGCGGCGAACATCGTCTTCCCGGTGCCGGGCGGCCCACTGAGCAACAGGCCGGATGACACGTCATCCCATCCAATCCGGTCCCGGCGCCAGTCCTTTAGATCGACGATGAGATCGAGCGCCCATTGCTTGGCGTCTCCGTATCCTTCGAGGTCCTCGATCTGCGGCTCCCAGGGTCTCGGCTTTACGAACCGCACGGGCTCCTTTGTCGTCGCCAGTTTCTCCAAAACGACGTCCAAGGGCCGTCCAGGCCGAAGGGCCAGAAAGAGCGTGTTTGGCGGATAGGTCGCGAGCTGCCGAGCCGTTTCCAGCGGCATCTGCATCTCAACCGAAGACTTTGCCGCCGCCACCAGGTGCCGCGGATTGATCGGCGCGACATCGACGATTTCATCCAGACCGACAGTGAGTTCGAGCGGGATCTCGGCTCCGTCCTGGATGAGCACGATGACGGCGGGCTTATGCCGGGTATTGTAGATCGCATCTGACGCGTCGATGTCCCCTGGCTTCGAAGCGGCTGCAAGAATGGAAATAGCGTATCGGTTCAGTCCGACGGACTGCAGGATTGTCTCAGTCGCATCCTTGTAAGCATCGATCCGCGCGGCGGGCGGAAGCCGCAGTCCGAGAAGGCGATCAACCGACAGGAACAGCTTGCCGCGACGCAGCGCGGTTCGGATAGCGCAGACATAGGTATGGACTTCGAGCGTCGAGGCACGCTCGGCCAAGGAAATAATTCTCATCGGAAAACCTCAGACAGTAGCGCGGCGGACAATCGTGTCGGGCCCGAGCGGGGCTTCATCGAGATCGACTATGATGAAGCCCTTGAGGATCATCGCAGCGATAGACTGCATCGGCTTGCCATCTCGGATCGCCGACAGGCTCTCGGCGAGCGTCAGCGAACCGTGTTCTTCCAACGCCATCTGTATCCGGATTCTGTCGCCCAGCGCCGCCTCCCATCCCGCGTAGCGAAGCAGGTCGCGCGCATTCTGCAACCTCGGGAGTGAAGCGAACTCCGACGTCGCGACGAACTGGTATCGGCAGCCGAGCCGCCTGGCGGCGTCGTGGATCCATACCGGAGCTGCCGGCATCGCACCGACATCGATAAGCACGGCCGCGTTGTCCAGGGACACCTCGAAATCAACGTGGTGCTGGCGTAGGTCATCAGGCCCACTTCCCCCGATAATTGGCTCGGTGACGCAGCGCCATGAGACGACGTCTGCTTCGAGATCGAGTAGGCACGCGTAGTCCCTGGCCGCCCGCGATCGGAAAAGCGGTTGGCCCAGGCACTTGAGAGTATGTGTCGGAAAGTAGGTTTGGTAGATCGGCAGATCGCAAGCGTCACGGCTCGCAGAATGAGCACGCAAGGTCGTCATGACCTTCAACTCCATCTGAATACGATATCGGTGGCAACGGGACCCGTCCCGCAATCGGTCAACGTATTCGGAGAGTGGAGAGGTGCTCGGTGCTCATGAAGGAACAGATAGAGAACGCGCCGGGCGCAGTCAACCGAAAATTTACCGTGATTTTCCGATTGCACGCCTCCCGGGAAAAGCCGGAGGAGCAGCAGACCTTAAAAACGTGTCCTGTAACGGTTCAATTCGGTAACGACCGTTACGAAATTGGGCTGCGGAAACAACAAGCTAGATCGATGCCGATCGAAACCTTTCCGGGTGTTCTTGTTGCGAATGCGATCGCCGGTTACGCTCCGCCATCGAAAGTGCAGAGAAATGATCAGGGATCGAGGTCGCCGTCGGCAAACGGACCCGGTTTTGCAAACAGCTCCTCAAGCGTTTGCTTCACGGGTTCGAAGGTGATGACAAATCTGCCGTCGGTATCGGCAACTCTCTGAGCGCCCCGCGTCTTGGCCGCATCGAGAACCTCTCGGATGCGATCCTCGGCATCATGTCTTTGCCAATCTGAACTTTGCGACATGGCGGCCTCTTCTTGGACGACTGGACTCGCACTGTAACATTGAATTCGAAAGTGCCTACCGTTTTTCAATAACCAGCCCTCTGCCCAAACAGGAAATCTAGCGTGAGTAAGTCGCTGCTTCTGATGGACACGGACATTGTGAGTTTCATGGGAAATCCCAATGCCCCCGCCGGACTCCGGCCATGGCTCCTCGAAGTCGGCGTCCAACGCTTGGCGCTATGCTACCCCGTCATCGCCGAACTGATGCGCGGCGCCAATCTGAAGGTCAGGGACAATCCCGCCAGGGCGATAGCGATAGCGAACTGGGCGAAGGAGCTGATCGCAACATCCTTCCACTTTCCCGAAATGACGGCGGACGTGGCAATGAAATATGCGGAGATGACGGCCACCCCGAGCCTGAAGCACATGTGGACGGTCCACAGCGGCCAGAAGAGCAACAGGCTCGGACATGACCTGTCGATAGCTGCGGTGTCGATCATACATCGGATCCCGATCATGAGCGCCAACGTTCACGACTATCTCGTGATCGACCAGCTATTTCCCATCCCCGGTCTCTATCATCCGCTGGAGGCGCGCTGGTACATCAACCCACCCTTCCCGGTGTCGCTGCCGCAGTTTGATCCCTATGCCTCGGAGGCGGATCAGGTATCTTTGCCCAGCCTGCGGCGTAGGCAAGCAACCGAGGGATCGGCACCGCTGCCGGTATGTTGATTTCACGCGAGCTGAACATTGGCACCCGACATGTCGGCCGCCGTGCCCATTTCGGCAGGCTGTTATTTTGTTAGAACATCACCTGCCATTGAAATCCTTCTTTTACCGGAACCGTTACACAACACCTCAGAGCGGTACGCGAAGTCCGCTGAGGCATTAAACGGGATTGGCTGCCTGCGATGGCTAAGCAAGATCAAGTGGTAACGCTTGCGGCAGAGGAACTCGGCGGGATAATGCGCCAGGTCGCCGCGCTCCACCTCCAAGCCGCCGAACTGTTGGGCAATATCCGTGGCATCGCTCGCGCTGAACATGGAAAGCGCAAGAAGGGGACCGCTGTGAGCTCCCTCACGGATACCGAGCTTGAATCCGTACTCTCGGAAAGGATCGACGTCGAGGACGTCCGTGCCCTGATGTTTCTCGCCACGGCCACTGAGAACGTTCGGGAAGATTTCCGAGAAAAGATGATCTCGCTCGAAACCGTGAAGCTGATCGCCGCAGCCGCGCCCAAAGTTCGCGCAGAGGCATTGCATGTCCTTGCGAGAAATAGGCGTCTCTACCCTTCAGACGTGAAGGAGATAGCGAAACGGATTGACCTGGATCCTACAAGTGAATGGCAGCAGTCAGAGAGATCCAGGCTGACGCACCTTGAAACCTTGAAGGATGAGCGACTCTTCAGCGTCAAAAGAGGCGTGGACAGACTGGGGGTCGCTTTTGCTCGCTTCCACGATAAGTTCATGCGGGACGACGAAGGATTGGTGACGCTTATCGAGACCAAGACTGAGGCCTACAAGCGCGCCTACAATGAAGTCATTGCTCGTGCTCGAAGCGTCCTTCCCGAGATAGAAGCGCTTTTCTGCCAGCCAACTGGGACCGAGGCTACGACCCCGGAAGTTCGAAAGCTTGGGTTCGCCATAGCAGCCGTTCAACGCCTGGCCCGTGGGGGTTTCGCTCACAACGCGGGGCGCGGCGTGGTGCATTCTTCCGAAGTCGTCGCCCTCGGCCACGCCCTCGCATACATCGGGAATGCCGGTGCCCCGCCCAACGAAAAGCGCCGGGCGAAACATCTCAAAGTTCTCGAACTGTGCGCCGGTGCCGGCGGCATGTCCATCGGCCTCATCGGTGCCGGATACGAGCACGCGGCACTATTCGAAAGGAACCAGGATAAAGTAGACACGCTAAGGCGGAACTGGCCCACTTGGGGTGTGGAGAAGACGGACATCCGGAAAATCTCCGATGCGAGGTTGAGGCAATATGCTGGGATCGACCTTCTGGCAGCGGGTCTTCCCTGCGGCCCGGTCAACAGACCGAGGGGAATCCCGACCTGTTCAAGCGGGTGTTTGACATCATCGAAATCGTGAAACCGCGGAGCGTGATGCTACAGTACGACAAGAAGCAGCGGCAGAGGGAAAACGAGGAGGAACAAGCTCCCTATCTGGCTCGTCTGCACGACCTCGGATACAAATTCACTAAATTCGATCTGGATACAGCGCACTTTGGATTGCCGCATTCGCGCCAGCACCAGTTCATAATCGGGATCCGAGCCGATATCTCGGGCGTCTTCTGGAACCCACAAGCCCTTGCCCCTGTCACCCGATATGTTCGCGCAGCGCTTGCGTCATCTATAGCCGGCAGCCGGGTGCTGCCGGCAAAATCGGCTGCTCAGACGAAGTACAACGACTGGGCTTCCCAGTGGGGAAATGACCACAGCGAGAAGATGCTCCCGAGCGTTATCCGTGAGGCAATCAAAGACCCCGTAAGGATGGAACCTTGGATCGAAGCTGGATTCAATCCTTCCCAGATACGGTTGAACGCCCCGAGGGTGGGGGATAAGGAACTTGAAGATCAAAAGTTCATACCATTCCTGACGTTCGAAGTTCTCGCATTGGCGCAGGGCTTTCCAAAAGAATGGAAGTTCTTGGCTGAGAGCCCCTCGGGACAGCTGAAGATGATAAAAGAGGCACTGCCGCCGGTGATGGCGAAAGTCGTTGCAATGTCTATCCGGTCTTCGCTGACGGGCGAAGCAGTCGATCTCGACAGAGCGATCGTTGAACCAGTTATCCGCACATCTCGAGTTGGCAAAGGAAGGCTTAGACTCAACGGCGGACCTGGCCGCTGGCACGGAATCCTTCCACCCCCGCGCTTGCTTGCAAAGGCCGAACGAGTTCTCGCCGGCGAGGACATTGCGAAAGTCGCCGCCAGCTTGAAGGAACGCAAGGCCCTCAAGATCGCCGTCGCACAGGTTGAAGAGGAAAAGGCACTCCTGGAGGCGGAACGCGAGGCCAATATGCCCGGACGTTACCTGCCAGCTTAGCCCTTGTATGTGGGATACGGGTCTTGGTAGCGAAGATCGCGAATGGTTTTTACCAGGTGCTCGCGGTCGAGCTGATAAAACTCCTCGATGAATCTTCCGTCGATCCGGAGCGTCGCGTTGGAGTCATGCAACCGCATGCTGATCTCGATGTCTCGCCCCGACTCGTCCCTGAACCTGAAGGATTCGACAGGCGTTTCCTGCCCCTCCTGATAGCGCTGCTCGATTTGAGCATCCTTGAAGAATTGCGAGACGAGTTCGTAGTGATCACCGAAATTCGGATTGACGATGCAATTCGGCACGCCGACCCAAGCCGGAACAGGCTCGTGATGCTCCAGAACGAAGGCAAGATGTTCAAACCTTCCTTCGCTCTCGGCTTTGACCTCGAAGCGGCTGGCGTGAAACTTCTTCCAGGATACGAAGCCGGTCTGCCCAAGAACGCGACATCCCCAGAGGCCAATGGAAAGATGCGCGTTTTCCCATGAGCGGTCTTTGCCCTCGAAGATGATCCGGACGGGCGAGAACTTCCCGTCAGGACTCGTTGGCACGAATTCGAGTATTTGGCTGTTCTCGTCGAGATAGCGGACATTGGGCTTGAGGCCGAGCTTTTTCAGTACCGGTTCGAGAGCTGCCCGCGTCTCCATAACCCGCTTCACCATCATGTTCGCCATTTGTGCCTCTCTGGATGATCTCTTGGCAGGATCAACCAACGGCTCGCAAGTCACGATGGGCGACAGTAATTGTTGACAATCATGAAGGATTCACAAGCATTAAATGAGTAATGCGTGTCAACAATTAGAATAGTTGATGAATTCTCGCACGCGCGCGAGAGATTACACCCAAGTTCCTATAGTTCAACTCTTCGCGTGCAAAATAAACGAGTGGACAATTAACCATTTTCATCGTAGTCGATTCGCGTATTCGACCTCCCACCTATCGGACAACACCGATGAAGCTATTAAGAGTACGTGAATTTCGAATATGATGTTCTAGGGGAAGGCTCGCAGGAGCGCCCATTGGCACCTGCCGTTCACCTTGGCGAACGCGCCTGAAGCGCAGTTCCATATCCCCATTTTCCTAAAAACCTCCCGCAAGAACTTTCTTCAGTCCCTGGTCCTGACTCCGTTGCGCTGGCCTCATATCCGTTGAGCCGGAAAGCAGGAGATGACCGATGCCGAACGCAAACACTGAAGTCGCACCGACCAAACCGATGGATCGGCGCGCCTTGAAGGCAGCAGGCACAAAGGCACACACCGGGAATCGCCGGGCGGTGGCCAGCCTGCGCCCATCGAACAGCGACTTCGCCATCCTGGCGCAGCGCGACTAACCCAAACCGCTCTGTCCGCTTTTCGCGTCATTGGCGCCGGCGGCGAAGCTATGTCCAAACGAAAGGACCACCACATGCCCAACCCTGCCCCAACCACGACGGCAAGCATCCTCTCAAGACCACCGAGGTGCCGTCGCACCACCCCAAGTCCCCGCTCCTCCCTGCCCTGGTCGAGGATCCGAAGAAGGCTCGACACGCGAAGCTCAGAAGCGACTTGATGGAAAGCGCAGAAGTTCACCCTGCCATCCTATCGTGGCTCTGCCGCCGCGATTGCGAGCGACCTCACCTCACATCGGCTCTCGCATTGGCGATGGTCGTCATGGTGCGCAACCTTGAGAACCCCGCGGCCGATCCTACCCGTGCTTACGGCGTCTATGAGAACGTATTCGCCTTTAGCTTGAACATTGCTCGTCAGCTTGGCCAGTCGCTGGACAAGCTCGGAAGGGCCGACTTCGATGAAGCCTTCGCCTCAATGGGAAGCGACGGGGATATCGCCGCCGCACTAGGCCGCCAGCCGATGATTGTCGAACACGGCTCGGCCGGACGCATCCGTCGCGAACTCTGGTCTGCAGGCTTCCGCGAGCCGGAAGTTACGCGGCACATGGTCAAACTTGGCGTTGTGTAAACCGTCAGGCGGCAGCTGGGCTGCCGCCGCACAGCCCCTCATTCGCTCATAAGGAAAATAAAAAATGTCACAGAACACCCTACTCGTCTCTCGCTTCGACCCTGCCATTCCGGAAGTCTTCCATGCCGGACTCCGCCAGTGGGCCGCACAAGACGTGGCCGGCGACTATTCAGACGACGAGCAGACGCTCTTCCGTTCGATGGCGCTCGCCTATGCAAGTTCGACAAAACCGACGATGCGCCAGCTCTATGACGATGTATGCGAGATGCTCGACGAGGACGAAAAGCGCAGCGGTATCACGACGCCGAAGCCCCTCGCCTCGACATTCCGACGCCTCATCCTGAGCCTGCCGTCCGACTTCGTCGACTTCATGCGCTACGGGCAGCCGGCCAGCCGCTTCGCCATCCTCGAAACCGCCCGGCCGTTCGTCGAACAGACCCGCATCTGAATCTACTGGAAGGAAGATAACCGTGTTCACAATCAACTCTGGTTCGAAGTGCATGCAGGCCGTACTCGATGAGTGCCGCGAACAGTCTGCCAACGCTCTGACTGATATTGCGCAATCGGCAGCAGCATATGCCCAGTCTCAGCCTGAAGGCGGGCATCGCCCGGCATATCAGGCCTACGAGCGAACCGTTCTCGACGAGGCCCTGGCCGCAGCCGAAGCGCGACCAGATCTCGAGCACGAGATCTGGTCGGTGCTCACGTTCGTGATGGGCGAGCTGAACCGCCAGCTGGAAGCTCTTGATGCTCCGCCGTTCCGGATCATCAGCTTCGAAGCGTTCGGCGAATGGCTTGATTGGCGCGCCAGCACCACGGAAGTGCCCGATGGTTTTGCTGCCGGTCCCATCCCGCTGCGCCATCACCTCAACTGAACCCTTATCCAGCCAAAGCCGAAAGGAACCGAAATGGACCTCGAACACCTCTCCTCCGTCCTCAACGAAATCAGCGACCGCATGAACTATGCACCTGACCCGGCAGCGGTCGAGGAGCACCTCTCCACGCTTGTCGCATTCGAACACTGGGTGCTGGACCTGATGACGCGCGATGCACTGTCCATGCCCGGACACGAGTGGGATTTCTGGAATCTCATGGCCGGATCGTTTGCCGAGTTCAATCGCGAACTGCGGTCGGCCGGCGCCCCGAGCTGAAGCTCGTGACCTTCGAGGTCTTCGAGAAGATTGTCGCTTCGGCCGCAGTCTCCACGAGCTCTCCCAACTAGCACATCCCGGATAGCCGGCACTTCATCGGGTTCCGGCACCGCCAGCCTCGTACTGCCACCCAGCAAACATAGGAGTTGACTATGGCCCTCGGCCGCCGCCCGCCTCGCATGACACTCTCGATCAAGGTTCAGTCTCGAGGACTGATTGAGAAGCATCTGCTTCAGACCCTGCCGCCCGAGCTCGAGCAGGTTCCTATAATTCCTAGCCCCAGCGTGTGGGCGCGCCTCTCCACAGAACAGCAGACGCGCTTCAAGCAGATGGCGCCTTGCATCGTGCGCGTAGTCGACGACCAGACCTAGTCTCCTGCGCCAGACAGGCGCAGCGCGACAAATCCCGACAACTACTCCGGCCGGCTTATCGCGTCACAGACGACGCCGGCGGAGCTTTGTCCAAGAAAGGAAACAGAAATGCCCCAGTTGCTCATCCGCCTCGACGACAAGCTCCATTTCAGGCTCCAACTGCCCGATACGTTTCAGCTCGTCACGAAAGACCGCCTCAACCACTTCAGCGGCCGCAAGTTCGACACCGTCGTGGAACGCGAACTGCCCGAAAGCGATGACGGCAGCTCGGAAGAGCGCCGCTTCAAAGCCGTTGTGGCTGCTCGCCCCAAGCACCTCAAGAAGTGAAATCAACCTTTAGAAAGGAGGATCGTATGGATCCCGCTAACAACTCCCGCATGCAGGAAACACCGCGGCTCGGCAGCGTAGCCATCTATCGCCGCATCGCCGAGGCTGCCCTTCGAATGGCTGACAACGGACGGGAAATCGCATCGTACGATACCCAGGAACTATTCTGCAAGGCAGTCGGCGACTACGTCGGCTCCACGCGCCGCCGCGCGATCAGCGACTGCTACCGACAGCTTCAGTTGCATGTCTCCAGCACTTGCGGGGACCTTACGCATCTTCCGTCCGAGCGGACGTTCCGCCGTCGCATCGCGAGCGTCGATGCCGAAGCCATCCCGGCACAGCCACATGACGGCCGCTAGTCGTCACATGAACACACCAACCAGAAAGGAGGATCCGATGGATCCTATCAGCTCCCCGCTAGTCGGCGTCGGCGCGCCAGTGCGCAAGCCCGGAATCGAAAAAGCGTTTCGTCGCGTCGCCGAGGTGACAGGCACCTCGGAAAATGGCGTGATCACGGTTCAGTGCACCGAGGTCATGATCCAGTTCGAGACCGCCGTTCTCTATTGCGTGCACTCGATGCTTCGGCCCTCGGTCATTGATTGCTACCGCTGGCTGAAAGCCATCGTCTGGCGGGATCACGGCAGTCATGCAGGGTTGCCCTCTGAAAGTACGTTCCGGCGCTGCGTCAAGCGCGAGCGCGTGAAAATCGCCACGACAGAGGCTGCGGCACGCAAAGCTGCGCGCCTCGCCAAGCGCAACTCCCCCAACTTGACCGCTACGTTTTAGAACTGAGGAAGGATCCATCATGTCCGTCATCTATTCCCGAGAAGTCGCCCGAAAGATTGCACGCCGCCGCGCCGGCCTTGGCTTCCTTGATCACCGCCGTCCCCGTCCCGAACCCATCAGCGGAATGCAGGATGCTGCTCTGCGTCGAAAGGTTCGCCTTCCGGAGGAACGCCTTGTTCTGGCTCCTGCGTCCGCTCTCGTTCCTTCACCGGCGTCCGCGCGCGTTCCGGCACCGGCACCTGGTGCCCGACGTGTCGTCTATGACCGGACAGCCGGTATCGCCAAGCGCAGGCCGCCATTGAAGAACATGAAGACGGCTCGCGGCTGGACTTACCACAAGGGCAACATCGTCTATCACGAAAGCGAGACCGAGCACCGGGTCGCGCTCCGCATCGGTATCCGCAACGACGTTGCCGAGCTGCACTCGCAGGCGGTGAAGTTCCAGCACTCGGACGACGACGGGAGGGAACACGACCACATCGCTGACTTTCTGGTCATCTATGACGATGGCTACAAGCAGGCTGTTCTCGTGAAACACGAGGAAAAGCGCGAGGAAATGGAAGCGCTCATCGAGCGCATCTACGCGGATCCGTCCTCCAGGCAAGTCGACGAGATCATTCTGCGGACCGAACGGTATGGCACGATCGAGGCTGCCGAGAACGCGATGATGATCCGCTGGTCGCGCGAGTATCACAATCAGCTCGACGTCGACGAACTTCTCAAGGTCGTGCTCGGTCTCAAGAGCGGCTGGTTCCGGTTCGGCTCGCTACTGAGGAACTGCTCCTCGATCGAGCGCCGGCGTGTGGCCGTCTGGCGCCTGATCGACGTCGGAGTTCTGTTCTCCCCGACTGGCGAGAAGATTACCGAACTCAGCTTCCTCGGTTTCGCCCCCGAGGGGGGTGCGACCGGACTTCGCGGCTGAGCCAGGGAGGCCTCTATGAAACCCACCGAAGGATACCAGCACCCCATCGCGGTAGATGGTGAACTTTATTGGCTCGCTGATGGGTACATCGATCACATCACCCGGCTGCAGCACGTGGAAGACGGCAGGTTCCTTGTTCTCACCATCAAGGAACTGACTACAGGCCTCACCAACGGATCGATCTGGTTCCCCGACAAACGTCGTCGCAACAGACGCAAGCGCTGACCTCACTGGGGCGCTGCCAGCGCCCCTCTGTCCCCTTTTCTGGAAACCCTACCGTGGAACACTATCAGCTCCCCAAGATCCTACAGCATCCGGTTCCGATGCTGTCCGATACCGACGTCCTGCGGATCGGCAACGAACGCTACGTGCCGTCCGGACGTCGTTTCGACGGATATCGGTTCATCAACGAGGACGATCCTGAAGACCGGTTCGTTCTGAAGTTCGACGACATCAACGCCCGCATTGATGCGGGGACGGCAAAAATCGCATACGGCGCGAAGAGCCCCGAACGCGAGTATCTGGAACTGCTGTTCAAGGGACGTCGTTTCGACGAACTCGGCGAAGATGCCAAACGCATCGCCAGATTACGCGAGCGCCTGTTTCTCGCGTACGACAAGGAATGCCTTCTTAACGGGCACAAAAACAGATCCAGCGACGATTTCGCCTCATGGATCGAGCCTGAATGGCGGAAGGTGCTCGGGCCTGTGCGGTCGGATTCCACGAAATCAATCTTCCCCCCGTCTGTCTCGACGTTCAATCGGCTCTACAAGCGCTGGATTAGGTACGAGCGCAATATCCTCTCGATCTGCCCGCGCTACAAGGCGCCGGGTAAAAGAACCCTCACCTACGAGGCCGAAAGCCTCGATTTCGCTACGAACGAAGCCCGTGGCTTCATGAGCCGGCTGAAGCCGCGCAAGAGCGACGTCTTCGAGACCTACAAGGCCCGTATCCATAAGCAGAACGAGGAACGCGCGGCCGGAGGCAAACTCCAGCTCCATCAGTACGGCAAGTCGAAGTTCTACGACATCATTGACTCCTTCCCGGCATTCGACGTGATGCAGGCGCGCGAAGGCCTCGAGGCAGCCCTCAGGCATTTCGCGCCTCACCTTCGGATGTATGACGAAACCTACCTCGGCCAGCGCCTCGAAATCGATGAGGTCCTGACCGATATGTCGGTCTACTTCGGTATGGCGGGAGTTCTCTCCGACCCCGGCCTCACGGACAAGCAGCGGAAACTTCTGAAGAAGATCCGCTTGTGGGTCGTTGTCATCGTCGATGTAGCCACACGCTACGTGCTCGCGGCCAAGGTCACGCCAGCGCCCAGCTCTCGCGCAACGCTCGAAACGCTGCGGCTCATGATGACGGACAAGACCTTCATCTCCGAATGCGCCGGCGCCGAAACGCCATGGATCGGAAAGGTCAAACCTTTCGGCACCATGTACATGGACCACGGTTCAGCCTTCCTGGCGGAGGACACCAGCGACGCACTCAGGGCGTTGGGCGTCGAGCCGACAAGACCTGAAACGGGCAACGCGAAGAAACGTCCGCATATCGAAAGCCTCTTCCATACGATCGGGCCTCTGTTCACGCAGTTCTTCGACGGACGCACTTTCCGGAGCATCGAGGAAAAAGGCGATTACGATCCGAGGGCGCACGCCTCGCTGGCCGCCTCGGAGTTCAACGAGATCATCATCCAAGGAATCTGCGATCTCTACCACAACAAGGGGCACGGTTCGCTTGGCGGTCAGAGCCCCACAACAGGCTGGTCGAGTGCATGGAAGGCTACGGCTGGATGCGCCCGCCGGCGCAGATGGACATGATCCTGGCCCTCGGAAAAAAGGACACTCTCAGCATCGGCCAGTACGGGATCGTGAAATACGGCATCCCTTACAACAATGACTGGCTCGTCGAGCAGCACATGGATCGCGGCGACAAGCCCTTCGAGATCGTCCACGACCTCGGCTATCTCAACAGCATCGTCGTAAAGGGCAACGATGGAGGCTGGGTCGAAGTCGAAACCCGCCTTGGCGACCTGCCGGCAGACCTGACCGAAGCGGAGTGGTCGGAAGCGCGTAGGGAGGAGCGCGCCCTGAAACGTGCGGAGACCGGCGAGAGCTACCCGATCATGCGCGATTTCATTTTGCGCAACCGCGAAAATGGCAAGGCCGCCACTTTGCGCGCCAAGCTCGACCCCGTCGAACTGACCCCGGCCAAGCAGGAGAAGCAGCGCAGGCAGCTGTTTCGTAACTTCGCCGTCACACCTGTTTCAGGAGCGCCGATCCGCTCGGACGCACCTGTCACCGCACCGCCCGACGATCTCCGTGGTGGCACCATCGGACGACCTCGTCCGGTGGAATTCGAACCCACGCCGATGCCCACCCAAAAAGTTTCCAAATTCGACCGCAGAAGGGATGACGACTGATGGCGAACCAGATCATGACCAATGAAAAGCTAAGCGCACTGCGGGCGAGCGTGCGCCTAAGATATATTGATAGTCCGATGGATAAGTTGGTGGACGATGAAGTCGACTACATCGCCACAAATATCAGAGACTTCGAGATGGGGGCGGCGTCTCCTCGACGGGGATTCATTGCGTACGGCCGGTCCGGGACAGGTAAGACGACGGCCATCAGGCAAGCAGTCGCTAAACGGCCCGAGTTTCAGCCGCGCATCAATGAGTATGGTGAACTCGTACCACGTGCGATCTATCTGAAACTTTCGAGCCAGTGTTCAAATGCTATCGATGTCATTCGAGCGTTGCTCGGGGAGATGAATCTCCCAACGGCGGGGACGAAGCCCGAGCTCGAGAACGAGCTTAAAATCCAGATTAGGGAACGCCAGATCAGTCTCATCCACCTGGACGAGCTTCAGCACGCCGTTCGATCGAACACTGCAAAGGCATTCGAGGCCATTCAGGATCTCGTGAAAGAAATGCTCAGTCGCGAAGACTGGCATCTGCACATGATCCTCAGCGGCATGCCTCGAATTAGTGAAATGCGCAAGGACGACCAGATTGATCGCCGGACATTTCCTCTCCCCTTCCATTGCATGGATCCTGACACGGACGATGCCTGGGTCGAGAAACTCCTCGTTGACACTGCTGTGAACTTCTGCGGCCTCACCCTGCATGACGAATTGCTGGACCCTAAGTTCGAGTTTCGACAGCGCCTTTGCCTCTCCATGAATGGCGCCTGGGGCAAGCTGATCGAATTCATTCAAGGCGCATCGTTCCGCGCGCTAGCGCGTAACCGGAGGGTGCTTACGAAGACAGATTTCGAACGCGAATTCGAACGCGCCCGGGGCCTCTCCGGTGAGGAAAACATCTTCATCGCAAGGGACTTCCGTGCCATCGACCTGTCGGACGTGCGGTTCGGGATGGAGGACTGACACGATGCCGCTTCCCGTCACTGTCGTCCACCACATCGATGAAACTCCCAAGAGCCTATGCGACCGGCTAAGCGTCGCCAACGGCTTCTCGTCTAATCGCATGTTCTCCACGATGACCGGCATCAAGACGCCCGAACTTGCGAAAGCGAACCCGGTTGCCATCAGCAAGCTGGCCAGATGGTCGGGCGAGAACGCGGCCGACCTCGCAAGGAACCGCGTCACTACCCGCCGCCGCCGGATGGACTGGCAACTGGGATTTGCGGTCTTTAACAAGCAGGCTCGCTGCGGTCGGCGCTTCCGGTACTGCCCGAACTGCATTGTAGATGACATTGCAACGGGAGACGGGCGTCCCGTTTCCCGGCCTTACGTGCGAGCCGTATGGTTGTCCCGAGCGATTACCAATTGCATTCGCCATCGTCGGCCAATCGTAGAGGTGACGCTCGCTCGCAAGACCGATGATAGCTTTTGCCGGTACGTAGCCACGAACGCCGGGAAGATCCAACAGGAAGCTGCATGTTCGGTGCCGACCCAATTTCTCGCAGTCGACGCCTACGCGCAGGATCGCATGATGGGGGTTCTCACTGAACCCTACCTCGATCGCTTCGAGACCCATGTCGTGGTCGATCTATGCGTATACCTCGGTAAATTCCTGAAGCGCCACCGGCCGGCCCTTGCGCTCATCCCGCAAGATCTTCGCACAGCCCCTCCCCGTGAAATCGGATTTCACTACGCCAAAAACGGCGAGCAAGCGATCCGCGAAATCGTGGTCGCGATCATTCGAAAAATTCGTCCCTCCGGCCAGCACAAATTCTTCTTCGGCGCTTTGGGTCGCTGGCTACGGAGCAATTCGGAGCAGGCCGAATTTGCCGAACTGGTAGCTCTTTTCCAAGACATTGCCGAACGCAATCTCCCGTTCGCGTCGGGCGACATGTGCTTCATTCCTGTGAGTCGACGCTATGTCCATAGCGTAGTCTCTGCCGGCATCGAATACGGCTTGCACGAGCAGCGCGTTGTGCAACTTTTGCATCAAGCGGGACTGGTAGAAGATCTGAAACTGTCTAACGGGCGGATCCACTTCGATGTCGAACACGCCCATGAGATTCTCGTCGCGGCAAGCAAGACCCTCACAAGCAGACAGGCACGTGAGGAATTGGGCGTGACCGAGGTCGTCATGACAGGGCTCCTCGAAAGAGGCTTGCTGGCACGCGTCGAGTTGCGGAATGAAACCCGCAACTACTCTCGCATCCGAAGAGAAGACTTGGACAGGTTCCGCAGCGTGCTCTTCGCCCATGTCGTCGTCAGCGATAGCAACCAGGCAGTCATTCCGATCAAGCGCGTCTGTCAGAACGCTGGTTGTGAGATCGTCGATGTCATTGCTGCAGTCATCGGCGGGCATCTCAGAAATGTTTTCATCGCACCGAATGACGAGCTGACAATTTCTTCATTGCGATTTGATCGTGACGAGGCACTCGCCTACCTTTCGAAGGTGCGCCCAACATTGAGTGTGTTGGCGGGACTCGCGGTGATGAACCAACGTGACGCATCGGCCTATCTCCGAGTTAAGCCAATGACGGTTCCATACCTGATCAATCTCGGTCTGCTCGACACCGTCGAGATCACCAATCCGTTCAACGGTCGTCTTCAGTCGGCAGTTACCGTGGAGTCGATGGATCGTTTCCAGATGGACCACATCCTCGTTTCCGAAGTGGCGGCGCTCCACGAAACCCATACGAATACAATCTTGGATCTCCTTGCCAAAATCGGGGTAAGACCGATCTACGAAAACTGTGGCAATGTGAGCCGATACTTCCTTCGGTCGGAAGTCTTGGACGCACCGATCCAAGTCCAGCGGTACAAGCGGAAATAGCGCTCGCTTCAACAAATTCGGACATCACAAGGCTCGCTTCGGCGGGCTTTTTTTTGTGTTCAGGTTCCGGGGGATGCCGATAGTCCTGAATCCAGGATCACACCTACGGCGGAAAAACGACCAACTTTGAATCGGGCTCAGAAATCGCATTGATAAGTCATTGTAAAAAAACGCTTTTTACACCTGAGATCGATTCTCAGGTGCAAACATATGCGGATTTATCACACCGCACGTCCGCCGTTGTTAAGCTTCAGTTAATACTCAAAAGCCATAACTGGGATCGACCCCGCAACTATCGAGTGCTTCGCAATGCCCGTGAGCGCCCTCTCCGTTCTCTCGCCAGATGCGCTGGACGACTATATCGATCTGAGGTCTGTGCCCAAGCATCGGTCTTTTGGCCAGAACGACACGATCGACAGGCTGCGCAAGGCCGTTCCCTTCGACTTCATTTTCATCTCCGGTCTCGATGTGGATCACTATCGCTTCGGACAGGGGTTCTCCATCGATACCGATTTGCCGCCCGCCTTCATCGAGGCCTATATGGGCGACAAGATCCCGCAGATCGATCCTTTTGTGCTTGCGGCAAAGTCATCGACGAAGGTGGTCGTCGAGAGCGAGGTCTACGCACATTGCGAGGTCCCGCAGCGGCTTCTTTACCTGCAGCGAACGTTCGGCGTGCACAATCGCACGATCGTACCGATTTTCCGCGATGACACCGTATACGGAGCCGTCGGCTACACGCGCCAGACGCCCTTCGATGACGACGAGCTCGGTTTTCTCGAATTTGTCTCCGAAGCGGTCCATACGGCATTTACCAAGCCATTGATGGAGCGCTATGCCGCAGAGCAGATGCGCCTTTCCAAGGGAGAGATGGCATGCCTCTCCCAGGCGAGCCTTGGCTTGACGAGCGAAGGCATCGGCAGGGCGACCGGTTATCAGCTGGAGACCGTCAACAGCTATATAAAGTCTGCCGCCAAGAAGCTCGGTGCCGCCAACAGGACGCAGGCCATTGCCGAAGCGATCCGGCGCCGACTTATTGCCTGATGCATTTCCACAATTCATAGGCTGCCAAACGGTCCATACGGCCCGCGTGGGAGAGCGCTATCCGGCGCTCACACTTTTCGTTCACCTTAAGGCTGAGCCTATTCTTAACGATGTTTTTCCTTCGCACCCCAGAAATGGGGTCCTGTTTAGACTTTGCTTTATCAGATTTACGAAATGTGAGGGAATGACCCCTAGTTTTGGGGTGTCCGGGCATCACTGCCTAGGCCGACATGATGTCGGCTATGTCCTGCTACGCATCGCGTGGGTTGCAGCCATAGGACGCCGCCTTTCAGGCATGCCGTCGTGACATCCAGCGCCAAAAGCCGCTGATTTTTCAAGGTGTTTACATGCGTCAGCTTCTCACTTCGGTGGCATTCGCCGCCGTCGCCCTCCTTCCCATGCCTTCATTCGCGCTGGATGCTCCCAAGGGGGATGTCATCCTGACGATCACCGGAAAGCTCGATCATCCCAATGTCGATGGTACCGCGCAGTTCGACCTGCAGATGCTAGAGGCGCTGCAAGGCCGCTCGGGCAGCATGGAGACGCCCTGGACAACCGGCAAGGTCGAATTCTCGGGGCCGCTTTTCCGCGCAGTCCTCGACGCTGCAGGTGCGCATGGCTCCGATCTCAAGCTGGTGGCGCTGAACGATTACGCTGCAGACGTACCTTTTGACGATGCCACGAAGCTCGACACGATGCTGGCGACGCGCATGGACGGCCAGGTCATGTCCGTTCGTGACAAGGGGCCCGTCTTCCTGGTCTATCCCTTCGACAAGGACGGCTCGCTCTATAACGAGAAATACTTCTCGCGTTCAGTGTGGCAGATCAAGGCGATCGAGGTGAAGTGATGCCCGACGGCGCCCGCGCAAACGGTGACGTGATCAGGAAGGTCAGCAAGGCGACGGCACTGCTCCAGGCCTTCGCGACCGTTCTTTTGATCGGGCTCATCTATCTGATGTCGGGTATCTATCAACGATACGAAGCTCTTCAGGATGGCGTGCGCGAGAACGCGCTCTGGTCGGTCTATCAGCTCGACCGGGAAGCACGCCGCCTGAATGAGGAAGCGGACATCATGCTTGCAACCGGCGACTTTTCGTTGGAAGCCGCCAAGGCACTTTCCACCCGATACGACATTCTATACTCGCGCATGAGCATCCTGAAGCGGGCGAATTTTGACCTGCGGCTTTCAGAGGACCCTCAACTTGAGGAGATCGTCAAGAAAATCGAGCCGCTGGTCATGTCCGAAACGTCATGGTTCGACGCCTTGGCAAAAGGAGCCGACGTCGACAGGGACCGGCTCCAGCATTTTGCCGACGACATGGCGCCGCTTGTGAAGAACACGGAAGCGCTGCTCACCCAGGTCAACAACAAGGTAAGCACCGACCGTGCCGAGGCGCGAGACGCGCTGCAGATGCTGCAGCTCAAGACCGGCGGGCTGACCGTGGTGCTTGCCGCCAGTGTCGGCTTTCTCGTGTTCAGCCTTCGGCGCCAGCTCAAGTCGGTTCGCTCGGCAGGCCTTGTTTTCGAGGGATTGGTGCGGGAGCTGCGTGAGGCCTATTCCAGCGCTGAAGCCGGCAATCGCGCCAAATCGCAGTTCATGGCGACCATGGGCCATGAAGTCCGCACGCCGCTGAATGCGATTCTCGGCACTGCCGAACTGCTGGAGCTTGGCGGCCTTCCGGAACGGACCAAGGCCGGCGTGCAGACGATCCGCCGGTCTGGCGAAGCCCTGCTTGAGATCCTGAACGAGATCCTTGATTTCGCCAAGATGGAAAGCGGCCGCATCGATGTCAGTCTGGCACCGGCAAACATTGTCGAGGTGATTACGAGCGCAGTTGAGATGATGCAGGATCGCGCTGCCGAAAACGGCGATACGCTTGTTGCCGACATCGACGATTTCGACGAAGCGGACTTGATCGTGACCGATGCCACGCGCATTCGTCAGGTCGTGCTCAATCTGCTCAGCAACGCGGTCAAGTTTACCTCCGGCGGCGCCGTCGTCCTCAAGATGACCAAGAGCATGGCGGATGGCGCACCGGTGATCCGGCTCGCTGTCAGCGATACAGGAATCGGCATCGATGCGGCAGGACAGGAAAAGCTCTTCAAGCCATTCTCCCAGGTCGACGCGACAATCGGCCGGAAATACGGGGGAACTGGCCTCGGGCTTACGATCTGCAAGGAAATCATCGACGCTTTGGGCGGCACCATAGGGGTCACGAGCGTCCGCAATGAAGGCAGCACCTTCTGGTTCGAAATCCCCGCAGAACCGGTCGCCCGGGGCCCGGAACGGGCGACCGCCAGCCGGTCATGCAGCATCGGCATCGATGATCTGCCACGCCTGCGGGTTCTGCTTGTCGAGGACAACGCCGTCAACCAGCAGGTCGCCGCCGGATTTCTTCGCCATCTGCACCAGGATTTCGTCGTTGCAAACGATGGCCTCGAAGCCGTGAAGGCAATGTCGGAACAGGCATTCGATCTCGTGCTGATGGATATGCAGATGCCGAACATGGACGGGATCGAAGCGACGCTGCAGATCAGGCAGATGAGCGCTCCGGCCTGCACCGTTCCGATTGTCGCCATGACGGCGAATGCGTCTGATGACGATCACCGCCTCTGCGTGGAAGCCGGGATGTCGGACTTTCAATCAAAGCCGCTGACACTGGCACAGCTTGCCGCGGTGATCGCGCAACAGAAGACGGGCGACGTGGCGGCGCTGCGTCCCCCCGTGGACGATGTGAGCGACATCAACCTGCGGCAGAAAGAGCTGACGGATGTCCTCGGAGAAGACGGCTTTGCCGAACTTCTGGACAGCTTCTTTTCGGATGCGGCTTCCATTCTCGGCGAACTGTCGCTCGCTCTGAAGGATGGCGATGCCAGGTCTCTGGACCGGATGCTTCACAGCCTGAAGGGCGCAGCCAGCAATGTCGGCCTTCAGGACATCGCCGACCGTGCCCAGCGGCTGCGGGAAGTCCCAGTTGATACAAATGAGCTGCTCGACATCAAGCGGGCGGTGGACACACGGCGGCAATCCTATGCCGCATAAGGAGCAATGATGCGGATCCTTCTTGTCGACGACAATCAGACCAATCTTATGCTGCTGACAAAACTGGTTGCGAAGCTTCCGTCCTGCGAACCCGTGCCGTTTCTGGACCCTTCCGATGTCCTCGCAGCAATGCCGAAGCTGGAATACGATATCGCGGTAATCGACTATCAGATGCCGGGCTACAACGGCGTTGAGCTGTTGCGCGAGATCGAGATGTTCGAGCGCTACAAGGGCAAGCCCGTGGTCATGATCACGGCCGATACCGACATGGCGACCCGCATGGCCTGTCTCGATGCCGGTTCGATCGATTTCCTGAACAAGCCGGTCAACCCGCTCGAATTCCAGGCACGAATGAAAAACCTCATCGCCCTTGTCGATGCGCGCAACAAGCTGGCCGACAAGGCGGAATGGCTGCGTGAAGAGGTCGAGAAGGCAACCTGCGAGATCCGCGAGCGCGAGGAGGAGATCATCGATCGCCTTTCGATCGCGGCCAGCTTCAAGGATGCAGAGACAGGTCTTCACACGAAGCGCGTCGGCGAATATTCGCAGCTCATCGCTCGCGCGCTCGGCCTTCCTGCCGAAGAATGCTCCGACATCCGCCTTGCTGCCCCCATGCACGATATCGGCAAGGTCGGCATCCCGGATGCGGTTCTGTTGAAAAAGGGTAAGCTCACAGAGCAGGAGTTCGCGGCCATGCAGAAGCACACGCTTCTCGGCTGCGACATCCTGCGCGAGTCAAAATCCAGCCTTCTCCAACTGGCCGCAACCATCGCCGCCAGTCATCACGAAAGATGGGACGGTCAAGGCTATCCGCGCCGCCTCGCCGGTCGCGAAATTCCGATATCGGGACGAATCGTGGCTGTCGCCGACAATTTCGATGCGCTGACTTCCGCACGGCCCTACAAGGAAGCATGGTCAGTGAGCCAGGCCGTCGACCATATCCGCGAGAAATCAGGCACGCAGTTCGATCCGCAATGCGTTCGCGCCTTTGAAGAGGCGTTGCCCGCCATTCTAGCCGCCCGTGAGGCGTTGCAGGATAGCTCGTCCGTCTTTCAGATGACGGCCTGACGCCTGCTCCGGTGAGCATTTGCTTCACGCAAAATCAGAAACGGCGCCCTACTCCCGGCGCCGCTTCCATCTCATCCCTCAGCAAACCTCAAACATCACACCGGAACACCGCCACATCCGTGTGGTTCCCGGCGAGCTCGATCGTTCTGAACCGCCCGGTCTTCCGCAGCGTCTCCGAGAGGCGCTCGTGGAAGAAAACGAGGTAGTTGCTGTCGACGTGGCCGTGGCGCACTTCGTAGCCGGAGATGATCAGGCGCTTGGCGGTGCGCGATGCGGCGAATTCGACGAGTGCGCGGTAGACCTCCGGGTCACCCTGGTGGATCAGCACTTCCATGCAGATCACCACGTCGTGCAGCGGGATGGTGTCGGCATGGCGCTTAAGGTCGAAGACCTGGAAGCCCCATTCCGGCTTTGAAGCCTTGGCGATATCGATCGCTTCCTGCGAGCGGTCGAGACCGAGATAGGTCTTGATATCGAGCGCCTTGACCACCTCAAGATCGCCCGAGCCGATATCGAGAACGCTGCCGAGCTGTTCGACGCCGTTGTCGATCAGCAGCTTGCGCTTGTAGATCAGGTTTTCGCCGCGCGAGCCGACGCCGGAGCCGCGTTGCGGATTGACCTTGTAGCGAAGGTTCCAGAACAGGTCGTTGCGGAATTCGGCGCGGATCAGCGTGTTCGCCTTGGTGAAGGCGTCATGCACCACCGGTTTCATGTCGCAGCGCGGCGAGAGCAGCCCTTGATCGTTCACGCAGTGCTCGTGATAATGCAGGATCCTGATCGGCTTGCCGGGCTCGGCATAGCCGTGGTGGCCGGGAACATGGCCGTAGTAATTGTAGTTCGAGCTCAGGGGCTCGTAGGCAAGGTTGCCGGCGGTGATCGTCAGCCACATCGCCACCTGATCGACATTTTCCGACCGACCGGCGCGCTGCAGCGGTTCCGGATTGGCAAGCAGCCACAGCGCCCATTTGCGCCACTCGGTCCGCACGGTGGAAAGAAGCGGCTTCGGAATGACATAGACGCCGCCGTTGCAATTGCCCCGGAAGGTTTCGTCCGTGCCGTTGTCAGCCGGCAATTTCGGGCCGACCGACTGCAGCTGTGCGGCACGGGCCACTTCGAGCAGAACCGGGATCGGCGGATTGGGCGTATCGACGACCTTCGCCTTCAGCGCCGTGCCGGTCGCGAGCTCCGAGAGATCGCCGAGTGCCATCGTGTCCGCGTCGAGCAGCACGAGATAGTCGAAATCCTCCTGGCCGAACGGATCGAGCTGCGAGATCTTGTTGCAGTATTTCTTGTCGCCGAAGGCTTCGAGGCGATGCGTGCGATATCCCTTTTCCGAGAAGATCAGCACCAGATCGTCCGAAACGCTCGGCGTGAACTGCACATGGATATCGGCAGGCTTGGCACCGGCAAACTCGACGAGCGACTTGGCGCAGTAATAGGCCTGGAACACGAACTTCGGATGATTGTCGACCGCGATCGAATAGGCGACCTTGGCCGATTTGCCGGGCTGCGCAATCTGTACGCCGCCGACGGGTACTGCCCGCTGTGCATCGACGAGCGCCAGCAACCTTGCGATTTCCCGGTCTTTCGCCTCGATGATGCTGCCACCGTTTCTGAGGAGATCGTAGGCGTTCTGCCGCGGCGGGATGACCTTGCCGAGGAGTGCGGCGGCATCCAGCTTGACGCGGCGGCCCGTTATTTCCGCCTGGAAGGCTTCTTCGAGCGCGAGGTACCTGGCGCAGCTATCGTCCGACAGCGGCATGCCGGCGGCGCGCGTGGCGATCGCCAGGAACTGGCGGATATCCATCTTCAGCGCAGGCTGCGGCTTCTCGCAGAAGGTCAGCGCCGACAGGGCATCATAGAGGCCGCGGAACAGCAGATAGCCGAGCTCGATCGTCTCGCCCGCAACCCATCCGAGATTGACGAAGCGGATCGCCTCGCCATCGAACATCATGTTGCGGGGCGTGGCATCCAGCAGAGCCCCGGAGACCGGCGCGCTCGCATTCAGCCGCGCATTGCGCGCCAGGCCCGCCTCTTCCTTCACCGCATCCCACCAGACCTGCGTCCAGCTTTCGAGGTCTGACAGCGGCCAGTTGTTGCGCCCGACGATATATTGCAGCTCGTCCTTCCACCGCCGTCCGGCAATCAGCGGCTCGCGCTTCAGCTGGACCGCGAACCTGGCATCGGCAGGCGCCCCGCCCTCGGCCAGCAGCTTCTTGCGATCGCCATAATAGCCCTCGCCGTCCTTGCCGAACTCGACGACCGTGCGGTATTGCGGCGCCCGCGGCAGGCCGTAGTGATAGCCGAAGACGCCATCTCCGGCGATTTCGCTGGCAGAGGAGACGACGAGGAACGAGTTCGCCAGTTCGCCGGCCAGGCCGTTGCGAACCACCGCGCTCCAGGCAAAATCCGTCGTGAATGTCTTGACCGCCGGCGTCTGCGCGTCGGCCTTGCCTGCCGCGTTGATGAGGCCGGAGAAATCCACCGGCATATCGGCAACGAAGGCATCGCCCCTGAGAACAGAAACCGGCAGCTTGTAATCCGGATAGGGATACCACCATTCCTGATGCTTGAAGCCGGCGCGGCCGATGCGCTTGCCGAGCTCCGCCTTGCCGAAGGTGACGACGCCGCGCGACATGTAGCGATCTTCGATGCCGAGCATCGGCTCGCCGAGATGATCTTCCGGGAAACCGGCGAAATATTTCAGGCCGAGCTGGTTCTCGATGGCGACGATCAGCACGCCATCGGGCTCGAGATAGCGCGCCGCATGTTCGAGCATGAGATCGACGGGATCGCGCCCCTGCTCCTTCGAGAAGAAGACGCGGGCATATTCCAGGACGCCGATCAGCGTCACGGTCTTGAATTTGCGGTCGGAAGCAAAATCCTGGAAGGGATCGACGACGACGCTGACATTGTCGAGACCGCGGCAACGCTCGGCGGCAATCGAGGCCCGGCGGGGGCTGCCTTCGAGAGCGACCACCTCAAGACCGGATTCGCCCAGGAACCGCGTGACGGCACCGCAACCGGCTCCGATCTCCAGAACCGGGCCCTGGATGTGCTTCATGATCGGGCGCAGCAGATTGGCGCGCTCGGAGCTCAGATGATAGAGCGAGGCCCAGTCGCTCACCGCATTCTGGATTTCCGCCGAGAAGATCGACCGGTCGCGCGCATTGCGGATGGTATTATAAAGACGCGTCTCTATTTCATCGCCATCGGAATAGGAAAAAGGCCGGCTATTGCCCGGGCGGCGCCACACATTCTCGTCCTGGCTGTATTCATAGGACGACATAAATTCCATCTTCATTCAACCAGCCCTGCTTTATCGAATTGAACCTGACGCACTCTACGAAGGCGCCGCCCGCACGATCGGATGCCAGCCTCTATCGACTCGGCACCCGTTTTCGGGAGATCCGCCACTTGGGGCATAGTTGGTACGGAGATTAGCTTGCGCCTGCCTGTTGCGCTTAGGTTGCGTGAGACAGACACCGGCGTTTCTAGAATTCATCGATCCGCGCTAAGATCGGCCGGCTTCAGCCTTTGGGGGACTGCCTGATGGAAGATCATGAGCCGTTTTTGCGCGAGGCGATCGCGCTGTCGAAATCCGCGGTGGCAAATGGGGACGAGCCGTTCGGCTCGTTGCTGGTCAAGGATGGCAAGATCATCCTCAGGGCCGAGAACAGCGTCTTCACCGGCCGCGACATGACCAATCATGCCGAGCTGAACCTGATCAAGCTGGCAGCGCAGCACTATGACGCCGAGGCGCTCGCCGATTGCACGCTTTATACAAGCACTGAACCCTGCGCCATGTGTTCGGGCGCGATCTACTGGTCGGGTATCGGCCGGATGGTCTTCGCCTGCTCGGAAACGCGGCTCGGCGAGATTGCCGGGATCGGCCTCGATGTACCAAGCCGGGCGATCCTGGAAACCGGCGCGCGCGTTGTCACGGTGATCGGCCCGCATATCGAGGAAGAAGCGGCCGCCGTTCATCAGGCATTCTGGCCGAAGCATCTGGGCAAGATCTGATCCCTCGAAGCAGCGGGGAAATCCGGCCCGCCGGACCTCCCCGCGTTTAGTTCGCCGCGCTCAGCCCTGCGGCATCGGCACGCATTCCTTGATGCGCGGATTTCCGGGCGTCGAGCCGGTCACCTGCTTCACCTGTCCGGCCGGGCAGGTGCCGTCGTCGACAAGCACCTTCTTGCCGGTCGCCAGCGTGCCCTTTGCGGGCTCCTGCTTCAGGATTGTCTGGCAGCTGGCCAACCCGACGGCCAGAAGAACCGTCAGCAGATATCTGAGTTTCATGTTGTCCCCTTTCCCGATGGTCGGCGGGAACCGCAGCCGGATCCGATGTCCGGCCGTCAACCCCGCCCGTCTCAGGATTTACAACCCCTTCCCCCGCCCGGCATGCTCCACCTGGAGTATAGAGAAACCGCCTCCTGCGGCTGTCGCGCCGGCTGCCCGGGCGGACATATCAGCATCGCCTTTAGGAGGACTGTTCAACGGCCTTGCGATCTGCGACAACCGAGGCGTGTTCTTTTCTTGATCAAATCCGGGATGGGAAATGCAGCAGCCAGCCGACGTGTCCGTTCAGTTGATCGACATGATTTATGCAAGCCTGTTCGGCGAATGCGGCTGGCAGGATTTTCTCGATGCCGTGGCCAAGACCTCGCCGGATGGCAAGGCCGCGCTGCATTATCACGACCTCGCCTCCCCGGTTGCCCATGTGCCCTATATGTCGGGTTTCTCGGCGGGCGAGGTCGAGACGTTCAGCAGCCACTTCGCATCGGTAAACCCCTGGATTCCGCGCATGGGGCTTGTCCCGGTCGGCCGCGGCCTGTGCGGCGACGAAATCTTCACGCGCAACAATCTGGTGAGGACCGAATTCTACAACGACTGGCTCAAGCGGCAGGCCGGTTGCGAAACCAGCATCGGCGTCTCGATCATTCGCGAGAAGGCCCGCACCTTCATCCTCTCGACTGCGACGTCATCGGCCGATCCCGAGCGCAACAGGGAAGCGGCCGAGCGCTACACCGTGCTCGCACCGCATCTCAGACGTGCCTTCGATTTCATCCGTAAGCGCGATCTTTTCGCCCCCGACAATCAATCGCTGAAGACCCTGTTCGACAGTATCGGCGCCGGGCTGTTCTATGTCTCGGAAAAGAAGAGATTACGCTGGTCGAACAACACGGCGGCGCAAATCCTCGCCGCCGGTTTTCCGCTTCACATGACGACCGGCGGGCGGCTCGATATCCGCTGCCAGAAATCAGCAGCCGCCTTCGAGCGCCTGGCGTCCCGGAACGACGGGCAGTGCGAGCCCTATACGGCAATCGTCCAGGCGGATGGCGCAGACAGCAGTTACCGGCTGACCATGGTGCGGATTCAGTCCAGCGCCTTCACCGAGTTCATGGAGGGACCGACCGTCGCGATCATTGCCGAGCCGATGGTCGCCGCGCCGCTGAAGGACAGGCGTAGCGCCCTGATGGAAACGTCGAAGCTGACCGTCACCGAGATAAAGGTGGCGCTCAGCGTCGCCTCCGGTAACACCCCGCGCGAAGTCGCGACAGCCTGCCAGATGCATTACGAAACGGTCCGCACCCACCTGCGCAGCATCTATTCCAAGCTCGGGGTCAATTCGCAGGTGGCGCTGGCGGCGCTTCTGCTCGGAAGCTGAAGGCCGCCCTCGCCCGAAGAACCTTACTGCGCCGTCACGACCGGCTCGACCACCGGCTCTGCCGGCGTTACCGGATCCGTCATCACCACCGGATCCGTCACTGGATCGGCTGGCGCCGCCGGGTCCGTCGGTGTCACCACCTCGGTCTTCTCCAGCGTTCCCCGGATCTGGTCGATCTTGCCGTCGGCCTCTCCGACGCCGAGGATCGTCTTGGCCTTGTCGAGCGCGGCAGGGGTGATCGTGCCGGTCTTGGTTGCCGAGGCGAGCGCTGCTTCGAGGGCGGCGTCGCCGAGTTCGGGGTCGTCGGCGGCCGGGAATGTGCCGTTGTCGAGTTCATATTGCGCATAGGCCGTGGCATAGGCGGCGATCGCCTTCATCTTCGGGTCCGCAGTGTGCAGATAGGCCTTGTAGCTGCGCTTCAGCGAGTTCAGGCCGGCAAGCTGGGAGGCCGTTGCCGGCTTGGTTCCGGCAACGTCCGTATCTTCGGTCGCGTCGGTGTCGTCGGTCACGCCCTTGCTCTTGGCCGCCTGCGACTTGCCTTTCGAGCCGCTCTGCGACGATGCGCCGTGCGAGCCGCTGTTTCCGTGGCTGCCGCTATTGCCTCCACCATTGCCATTGCCGCCGCCGTTACCGTTGCCGCCGCCATGGCCGCCACCATTACCACCTCCATTACCGCCATTACCGCCGCCCTTGGCGAAGGCGACGGTGTCGAAGCCGATCATGCCGGCAGAGCTGGCCGCCACGGCCAGGGAAAGAGCGGCAACGGATGCCAGAATTCGAATGCGCATGGTGATCCTCCTGAATCTCGCGTCGAACCTTTGTTCGAGTCGAGCGGAGGTTAGCGCCGGCCGGGACGCCGCACATCGGCCCAAGGTCCGGGGTGGTGCAGACCGGCAGAGCTGCGCTTCGGCTAAGGTTTACACCTGGTTTACAGGGAGGGCGGAGCGCGATCGCGCGCGCCGCGCCGCCATGCGGTCCTCGCCCTCACCCCATTCGCATCCTCCGGCTTCCGGCCCGGCGAAACACCGCGGCCTGGTTCTGCCTTACGGTCTCCACCTCCGCCAATGCCGCCTCAATCAGCGATTTCGCCGAAAACAGCTCCGGCTTGTCGCGCAGCATTTCCAGCACCGTCTTCAGATGGCTTTCAGTCATAATGCAGGCTCTCATCGTCATGATGTCTCCTTGCAGCCTCCTTCTTGCCGGATGCCCCCGCTATCCCGTCCGGCATGCATTCCAGGCCTCATGGCCCATTCCTTCGCCCCCATGCGAAATGAAAATCAGCCGGCGATGCGGATCATCCGCACGCCGATGACATTGTCGTCGGCATCTGCGACGATCTCTCCGTGGCCGATCAGCCGGCCGTTGACGAGCAGTTCGACCGGACCGCCGAAGCGGCTGTCGAGCCTGAAGCTGTGGCCGGGATCGACCCGCATCAGCTCGGCAACGGAAACGCGCGCGCGACCGATCACCACCTCGATCTCGACAGGGATATCGTCGACCTTCTTCCTGAGATCAGGACCGGCAGCCGCGAGAACCTCGGGCGGCACCGCCGAGAACAGCAGGTTTGCCTCATGTTGACGCAACCGCTCCGTAACGGGATCGTTCTTCTCCGCTCCGCCATCGGCGGGAGCCTCGCCAAACGGCGGCAAATCATCGGAAATATTAGACATAAAGCACCATCTTAAGGAAAACGCATCCGGTCGGCCGGTCGGCACGCGATGATTTTAGGACGGGCGGATGGCGCGCCGCAGCCAAAAACGATTTTCCGCCAGACATCAGCGTTAACAGATGGTTGCGGTCCACAATGAACCGCCCGGAAGCTTGCCATATCGAAACAGAATGAGGGCCGGAGGCGCCGATCCGGCATCGCCGGCTATGCCCTGTGGGTTCCGGCCGCGCGAATCTCTGCCCGACTCACTTGGTGATTGCGAGGCGCGCCAGCCACACCAAATGCCATCAACATCTTTGCGAGGCGCCACACGCATTGCGCGTTGCCTTTTCGCGGGACGGGAGCTACATGGTTAAGAATTCGTTAATTTCTTTTCAGCAGCCATTTCATGTTGAGCTCCAGCACTCACCGCAATTACCTGTCGCGGCTGGCCTTCGCCGGGGATAATCCCGAGCCGGTCTTTACCAGAGTCAATCTCGTCGCGCGGGCGCTCTGCCCGGTCAAAGGCGTGAAATCCTTTGCCGCCCATCAGGTGCGCATCGTCAGCATCAGCGAGGCCGCAGCCGTGCTGCAGGCGCGCAATATCGAGCTGCTGACCGATCACTTCTATCTCTGTCTTGGAAAGTTCGAGATCTTCCTGACCTGCGCCCGCGTGCGTGCGCAGGAAGGCAGCCTCTTCGTGCGCTTCTCGAAGCCCGAGGAGACGAGCTTCATCCGGGCGCTTTCAGAGATCACCTTCCCGATGACGACATTGGAAAAGCTGCGCGGCCATTCGGTCCGCGTCATAGAGGCGCGCATCAGGCAGCCGGAGACGGCCGCCTGATCATTGCGCGTAAGCGCCATTTGGGACGCTGAGACTTAGGCCTTCTTGGCGCCGCGCGTCTTCTTGGCCGGCTCTTCGGGAGCGGGCTGCGCCAGTCGCAGCGCCCGCAGCCGTTCCGTTTTCTTCTGCCGGTCGAGGAGCTCGCTGGCCATGATTTCCTTGGCCATCGAGTTTGTCTGTTCGGCCTTGGCCTGCGCCGAAAGCTTCTCGGGCTTGAAGAGATTGTCTTTCGTCTTGCTCATGCTTCCTCCCTTTCGGCGAAACGCCAGTGCCGGAACGCTGACTGATGTCAGCGGCTGCGAGCCACGACTTTCTTCTTCGGGCCGGGCAGCAGGCCTTCGCGCTGCGCCTGCTTGCGGGCGAGCTTGCGGACCCGGCGAACGGCTTCGCCCTTCTCGCGGGCGCGCTTTTCGGACGGCTTTTCATAGGCGCTGCGCGCCTTCATTTCGCGGAAGATGCCTTCGCGCTGCATCTTCTTCTTGAGCACACGAAGAGCCTGATCGACGTTGTTATCGCGGACGAGTACCTGCAAGACGTCTCCTTAATCGGCCTTAAGGCCGTTATTTCCTGATCCGGATCGCATTCGCGTTGATCCAGCTTGATGTCGCGGCTTCCGCACTGGCCTGTGTTTCCACAGGGGGAAGCGACGATGGCGAGGCCAGAACGTCGATATCGTCCTGGCGGATGCTCCGCTCGTAATTCTCGTTCTGGAACCTGACACGGTAATGAACGAGGCCCTGCGCGGCAGGCAGAACGGAGACGATGCGCCCGGCGCCAAAGGCCTGCCCACCGGCGAATATCCCCGGCTTCAGGACAATGTTATCGCCCGGCTGATAGCGGCGGGTTGCCATGCCATTCTCCGAATGAAGTGAAAAAACAAAAGGCCGGGACTGCTCCCGACCTTCCTCCGTCATCGTCTCAGCGCGCCAGTACATCCGTGGTCGCGCGAGGCGCTGACAAATTATGCAGCCTGCAGGTTATCTGCCGAGCTCTTGCCCGAGCGGCGGTCCTGCACGATTTCGTAGCTGATCTTCTGTCCGTCTGCGAGCGAGCGCATGCCTGCGCGTTCAACTGCAGAAATATGGACGAAAACATCGGCGCCGCCGTTGTCAGGCTGAATGAAGCCGAAACCCTTGGTGGCGTTGAACCACTTGACTGTACCTGTATTCATAACGATTTCCTTTCAAAGCAACCGTGTGTTTTCCCGCGATACCCTGCGGAATGAGATCGATTATTTGGAGGGAAATCTGAAGAGCCGAAAGCGCTCTTGGACGACGTCACAAGCAATGGTCGATAACACCAATATAATGTCAATTTAATATTTAGCAACGACAAGACCCAAGAAACTTGCCGCCGCTTAAAATTCTATCCCGTAATTCGTTGTTTTCGTTCGATTTCGTTTCCGGAAAGGCAGCAGCGATAAAACAGACTTCTATCGCCCGCCCGGTCCCGGGTAGCACCCGGGACCATCGGATTGCAATCAAAACGCGCAGACATCCGCGTGCATGAGCGGCCCGCGTTTCATCCAGACTTGCGCGCCATCGGCGCCGGCTTCTGCGGCGAGCGTAGTACCTGCCGGAAGGCGGCCCCAGGCGAGGCGTTCCAGCCGCTCGCCATTGACAATCAGTGTCCCCTTCAGCACCAGGAATTCCAGGCCTTCGGCATTGTCGACGGTCACCGCCGCCCCTGCCCGCCACTCTTCGAGGCGCACCTGCTCGCGGCCGTCGTCGAAGAGGATGAGAGCGCTCTCGGCGCCGGGGCGCGGCGTATCTTTGCGGCCCTCGCCCGGGCGGCGCACCGTCTGGTCGCGGTCTTCGGCGCGGAATTGCCAGAGCCGCACGAAGATCGAGCAGCCGCCTGCCGAGGCCGGCATATGCGAGGTGCCCGGCGGGTTGCGGATGTAGGATCCGGCCGGATAGTCGCCGTGCTCGTCCTGGAAGATGCCGTCGAGCACCACGAATTCCTCGCCGCCGGTATGGGTATGCGGCGGAAAGGCGCTGCCCGGGGCATAGCGGACGATCGAGGTGGCGCGCGCCTTCTCCTCGCCGATGCGAAACAGCATCTTGCGGTCGACGCCCGGCGCCGGGCTGGGGATCCAGTCGAGTGCCGCCGAATGTACGGTTACAGGTTTCGTCAGGTCGTCATTGATACGCATGGTCAAAGCTCCGCCAATCCGCCATCGAGAAGTATTTCGGTTCCGAGCATGAAGCTCGATTGGTCGCTGGCGAGAAACGCCACCGCGGCGGCGATCTCCTCCGGGCGCCCCATACGCCCGGCCGGCACGCGGGCGCCGACCCGCTCGGTATAGGCCTTGTAGTCGTCGGCCGTCTGGCCGGCGCTATGGTGGATCGGCGTGTCGGTCGGCCCGGGGCTGACGCAGTTGACGCGGATCTTGCGCTCGGTGAGTTCGGCCGAGAGCGTGCGGGCAAAGGAGCGGACAGCCGCCTTCGAGGCCGAGAGCGCGGCGCGCCCCGGCGTGCCCACCTTGTTCAGCCACGACGTGTTGAGGATGATCGAACCGCCGTCGGCCATCACGGGCAGCACGCTCTGCACGGTGAAGAACACGCCCTTGACGTTGATGTCCATCAGCCGGTCGAAGGCCTCCTCTTCGGTCGTCGCAATCGGCGTGCCATAGGCGACACCGGCATTGGCGAAGAGAATGTCGATCGTGCCGAAGGCGTCGGCCGCCTGCTTCGCCATCGCCTTCAGGTCGGTAAGCGAGCGCACGTCGGCGCGGATCGCCACGGTCTCGCCGCCGAGCTCACGCCGCGCCATATCGAGCTTGGCCTCGTCGGTGCCCGATATGGCGACACGGGCGCCATCGGCGATCAGCCGGCGCGCCGCCGCAAGGCCGATACCGCTGGAGCCGCCGGTGATCAGTGCAGTCTTTCCTGTCAGCATGGTTACCTCCTGTTCGCGGCGTCGCGCCGCGATCCGATGATTGCAGAAACGGTCCGCGCGGCCGCATCGACCGCGCCCGAGAGATAGCCGGGATCGGTCTGGCTGGTTTCGCTTCCGGCAAGCGAGATGAAGGGCTGCCATGCGCCATCCACCCAGGGCCTGCGGTCGGGCGACGGATGGGCGCCGCCAGTGCGGTCGGCCTTCGTGGCGGTCGCCGGATCGGCAGCCCAATCCTTGAACAGCGTTGCCCGCGGCTGCAGCGCCTTCTCGCCAAACAGGCGGCCGAGCTGCTGGACGCAGGCATGCGTCAGCAGATCCTCGCCGATAGATTGGCGCTCGTCGGCACCGACGCCGAGGAAGCCGAAGAGAGCGGCGGAGCCCGTCGCGGTCGTCGCATCATGAATCTCGACCAGCGGCCCAACCATGCTCTGCGCCGTTCCCGACAGGCCTTCCTGGCGCCAGAACGGGCGGTCGTAAAGCGCGAAGAATTTCGCATGCGGCGCCATCCAGGTCGCCGTCTGGCGCCAGCGCGAGGCCATGGCGGTCGAAACCGGCGGCGAGAAGGAAACGGTCGCCTCAAGCAAACGCGGCGGCAGAGCAAAGATCACATGCCCGGCCTGAACACTCTCCTGTCCGCCGGTAGAATTCGAAACGGTCAGTGTCACGCCATCGGCGCCAAGCGCGGCGGCAGTGACCTTGCGGCTCAGGAAGATGCAATTTTCCGGCAGTTCCGCCGTCAGCGCCCGCACCAGCGCATTGGTGCCGCCGGTCAGCCGCATCGATTGCGGCTCCTGCCGGTAGCCCTGATAGCGCTGCGGCGGCTCGCGCGACATGCGCTCGAACACCACGTCGCCGTCGCTTGCCTGGACGAAAGCCGGCAGCTCAAGCTCGGCGACAAGCGCGCCGATCGTCGGCTGCATCTGCGGCCAGAACCAGGAAGGGCCGAGATCGAAGCCGTCGGCCGAAACGCTGCCCGTCTCGTCCACGGAGAAGATCCGCCCGCCCAGCCGGTCGCGGGCTTCGAACAGCAGGAAGTCGATATTGGCTGCGTGAAGCAGCCTCGCGGCATGAAGTCCGGCAAGGCCGCCGCCGATGATCGCAACAGATGTCTGCATTGTCATTCCTGAAGGTTGAAAAGGGGCCGGCATTGCGGCCGGCCCCTCGATGTCACTTGTTCGGAAGGGCCGCGACGGCGTCGAGAACCCGGGCGGAATAGGTCAGAGCGGCACCGGCATTAAGCGCGATCGCGACGCCGAGCGCCTCGGCGATCTCTTCCTCGGTCGCCCCGTGCTCGATCGCCGCCTTGCTATGAACGGCAATGCAGCCGTCGCAGCGGGTGGTGACGGCAACGGCGAGCGCGATCAGTTCACGCATCTTCGGGCCGAGGTGATTTGCCTTTTCGCCGGCGCGATCGAGCGAGACCACGCCACGCAGCGTATCCGGCGTCAGCTTGCCGAGTTCACCGACGCGGCCGAGCAGTTCGTCGCGATATCCGTTCCAATCCATCATCTGCATCATCCTTACTGGCGGCCGGCGGTGACGCCGCCATCAACCGGGAGAACCGTGCCGGTGATCCACGAAGCCTGCTCGGAAGCGAGGAAGAGGATCGCCTCGGCGACATCCTTCGGCTGGCCGTTGCGGCCGAGCGGATGGAAGGCGTCGAAGGTCGGCAGCACTTCCTTGACCTGCTCGGCAGACAGGAAGGTGTTGTAGACGGGGGTTTCGACGACGGCAGGAGCAACCGCGTTGATGCGGATGTTATAAGGTGCAAGCTCGATCGCCAGGTTGCGGACCATGGCGTGAACGCCGGCATTGGCAGCCGAATAGGCAGCCGACGGCGTGGCGCCGATCGCCTGGATCGCCCACATCGAGCCGGTCTGGACGATGACGCCGCCCTTGTCCTTCATCACCTTGGCAGCAGCCTGTGCGGTGAAGAACTTGCCCTTCAGGATCGTGTCCAGATACCAGTCGTAGTCGCCCTCGGTGAGATCGAGGAACGGCTTCGGGTTGAAGACGCCGGCATTGTTGATGAGGATGTCAAGCGTGCCGAATGCCTTGACGGCGGCGTCAACCAGGGCTGCGCCCGTTGCCGGATTGGCGATGTCACCGGCGGAAACGATGACTTTCTTGCCGGAAGGATCGATTTCCTTGGCGGCAGCCTGCAGCTTGGCGAGATCGCGGCCGTTGATGGCGACCGAAGCCCCCTCGGCGACGAAGCGGGCCGCCACTTCCTTGCCAATTCCCGAACCGCCGCCAGTGATCGCGACTACTTTACCTTCAAAGCGCATGATTATCTCCTTATCTATCTATCAGTAGATAGGCAACACCACTTAGCGCTTGCTTTAACAGATTTCAAGACCTATCTATCAATAGATAGAGAGAAGGTGACAATGTCGGAAAAAGTGCAGGCAATCATGGACGCCGCAGAGCGCATGATCAGACAGGGTGGCTATAACGGATTCAGTTTCCGCGAGATTGCCGCTGAAGTCGGCATCAAGAGCGCCAGCGTCCACTACCATTTCCCCACCAAGGAGGCGCTCGCCGCCGCTGTCGCCCATCGTTACACGGATCGGTTCGGCGATGCTGTCGAGGCGGAAAAGTCGTCGGGCCTGAACACGGTCGCCGCCTGGCGCCGCGTCTTCCAGCGTTCCTTTGCCGAAGATGGCCGCATGTGCCTCTGCGGCGCGCTGGGCGCTGCCTCGCGTGATCTGCCGGATGAGGTTGCGGCGGAAGCGAAGCGCTTCTTCGAAGTCGGCATCGAAAGGTTGATGGCGTCGGGCATGACGCGCGAGGAAGCGCTGAAGGTGCTCGCCACCCTGGAAGGCGCCATGCTGATGTCGTCAGCGCTCGGCGATGCGAGTTCCTTCGACGACGCGACGAAGGAACTCGCCTAAGTCTTTAGGGCATGGAAACGATCAGCCGCAGCGAACCCTCGAAGAAGGGCTGCGTGCGCAACGCGCCGTACCGCTTGTCCCAGCTGCCATGCTTCAGATCACGGCCGAGCTCTTCGACGAAACGCTCGCCGATGGAGGGATCGACGAAGCTCCAGGCGGAATTCGCACGGCGCGCGCCGGGATCGAGCAGCCGCTCCGGGCGGCCGTAATAGCCTTCGCTGAAACCATCGGTGCAATGCAGCGGGATCGGCACCGGCCGGATCTCGACCGTGCCGCCGAGCGCTTCCGAGATCGACGCCAGCGACGGGTAACGGCTGGCTTCGACGGCAATCATCTCCGGCGCATAGACCTGCAGCCACGAGCGATGCAGCTCGTCCGGATCGCAGCTCAGCACCGCGACCGGCCCGCGCGTCACGCGGCGCATCTCCGCAAGACCCGCCTTCAGATCCGGCCACTGGTGGACGGAGAAGGTCGTCATGCTGCCGTCGAAACTCTTGTCGTCGAAAGGCAGCTTTTCCGCCACCGCGTCGATCGCGACCGGAAGACGGGCCGGGCGCTGCGCCCGCATCGAGGCCGACGGCTCGACCGCCGTCACCACCCGGTCCGTCGGCTCGTAGGAACCGGCACCGGCGCCGACATTCAGCACGGTCTTGGCATCGCCGAGCGCGCTCCAGATGAAGGCGGCGATATGCGGATCCGGCTGGCGGTACTGCGTGTAATTGGTGCCGATCACGCCGTAATTGGCGTCGCCCGCACTTCCATCCGTATGTCTGTTGCTCATGCTTTCAAATCCCTTGGTGGGCAAAGCTCCGCCCTCCCCGAATGCCGCGGCATTTCGGAACTATTGTGCGCTTTGCGGCCTTGCCTTAATGTTGCAACCAGAGAAAACACCATAATCTCCAGCCTGAAAACCGATAAGCTCGAACAGAGTTTGTTCCCAAAACGCACATAGCTGAAGTGTGACATGGCAAGACGCCTTCCTTCCCTCAACGCGCTTCGCGCCTTCGAAGCCGCCGGCCGCCACGGGCGCATGACGCTTGCCGCCGACGAACTGAACGTCACCCACAGCGCCATCAGCCGCCACATCCAGCATCTCGAAGAGGTTCTCGGCGTCTCGCTCTTCGAGGGACCGAAGAACCGGCTGCGCCTGACCGAAGCGGGCCAGACGCTGCTGCCCGGCCTCGTTGCCGCCTTCGACCAGATCGACATGTCGGTCCGTTCGGTCGCCGATACCGTCGACGGCGCGCTGGATGTCTCCTGCCCCGGCACCTTCACCATGCGCTGGCTGATCCCCCGGCTCTACCGCTTCCAGGCCGAACATCCTGACATCGACGTGCGGCTGACCGCTTCGTCCCGCCCCGTCGATTTCTCCCGCGACGGCTTCGACGTGGCGATCCGCGTCGGCACTGCGCCCTGGCCCGACGGCGCCGACGTCATCCCGCTCTTTCCGGAGCAGACCGGCCCCGTCGTCGCCCCATCGCTCGCCTCCACTGTCAGCGGCCTCCCGTCCTGCACACCAAGACCAGGCTCCGCGCCTGGGGCGACTGGCTCACCCGCTCCGGCATCGCCATCGAGGGCGGGCCGCGCGTCGAATACGAGCATTTCTATTTCATGCTGGAAGCAGCCGGCGCCGGCCTCGGCGTCTGTGTCGCGCCCTGGCCCTATGTCACCGGCGATATCCGCGACAACAGGCTCGCCGCCCCCTTCGGCTTCATCGACAGCGGCCACGAATATGTGGCGCTCCGCCGCGCCAGGCGAAACCGCAAATCGGTGATCTTCTGCGAATGGCTGCGCGCCGAAGCCGAGGACTTTGTCTCCACACATCCGGCGCCGAGACGCGAGGTGTGAAATCTGAAATTGCAGCGGTAACCAACTGTTAAGCATAACAAACTGATAAGAACCGCACTCCGGTGCATGACGCATCTCCCTCCCCCACAATTCATTTCTACGGGTTTCGGATGTCGTCGATCATCACGAACAACGCGGCTATTGCTGCGCTCCAATCCCTGCGCTCTGTCAACGCCTCGCTTTCAGGAACGCAGCAGCACGTCTCCACCGGCCTTCGCATCGAAAAGGCTTCCGACAACGCCGCCTATTGGGCGATCGCGACGACGATGCGCTCCGACAGCAAGGCTCTGTCGGCGGTTCAGGACGCCCTCGGCCTCAGCGGTGCGGTTCTAGATACGACCTACACGGCGATCGCTTCGTCGATCGACCTGATGTCGGAAGTGAAGGCCAAGCTGGTTGCCGCCTATGAAGACGGCGTCGACAAGACGAAGATCAACGAAGACCTGACGCAGCTGAAGCAGCAGCTGCAGTCGACGTCCGATTCCGCCTCGTTCAACGGCCAGAACTGGCTCTCGTGGAACACCGGCGCCGACTCCGCCGACAAAAGCATCCCGGCCTATTTCATCCGCAACAGCGACGGCACGGTCAGGGTCGGAACGGTCTCCTACCCGATCAATACGCCGCCGCGCCGGACCTCTACCGACGTCCAGTATTTCGTCGATAACGGCGGCTCGGGCGAATACGGCATCCTCTCCACCGAAGCCTTCGCGGTCGAGGTCGGCTCGGCCAAGAATTACGTCATGCTGAAGGGCGCCACCGCCCCGGCAACGGCCGTCGATATCGCCATCGACAATTCGACGACGGATGACGAGCTCGACGACATGCTGGCGACCGTCGAAGGCATGACAGCACAGATGACGGCTGTGGCCTCGACGATCGGCTCGCTCAGCAAGGGCGTCGAGATGTCGATGGATTTCGCCCACGATCTCTCCGATTCCGTCGACAGCGGCGTCGGCCGGCTGGTCGATGCCGATATGGAAGACGAATCCTCGAAGCTGACGGCGCAGCAGACGCAGCAGCAGCTGGCGATCCAGTCGCTGTCGATCGCCAACAGCGCCCCACAGAACCTGCTGAGCCTGTTCAGGAACTGATCCGGCTCAGCCCTAGGCCTGCCCGCCGCCGAGCTTCTTGTCGGGGAACACCTGGTATTCGGAGCTCGACGAAGACGTCGATTACAAGCTTCCCTCCGGCCTGAAGCTGCACAAGATCGGCGAGGACAAGTCGATCGAGCAGATGCTTGTCGACGGCGAGATCGACGCCTTGCTGCATCCCGATCTGATCGCCCCGATCAAGAAGCGCGACCCGCGCGTCGGCCGCCTGTTCCCGGACTACAAGGCCGAGGAGATCGCCTATTACGAACGCACCGGCATCTTCCCGATCATGCATGTGATGGGCATCCGCCCTGAGATCGTCGAGCGCCATCCCTGGGTGCCGATCAACCTCTACATCGCCTTCGAGGAAGCCAAGCAGATCGCCATGAAGCGCATGGAAAACCCGCGCATCGTGCCGCTCGCCTGGTATCGCGAGGCCTGGGAAGAGCAGCAGGCGATCATGGGCGACGATCCCTGGGCCTACGGCCTCGAAGGGCAGAACGCCAAAACGCTGGAAACGGTGATCGGCTATGCCCACCAACAGGGCCTGATCGACCGCAAGGTCACGCCGTCGGAGCTCTTCCTCGACATCTCGCAGGGCCGCAAGCGCGGCGACAAGCACCGTGTGTAGCGCCTGCGACGGCAGCGGCGCCGCATTCGAACCGGCCTGGTCCGGCACCGGCATCCGGTGTGACAATTCCTCGGAGAACAAGACGATGCATGAAGACCTGAAGCAGCGGATGATCGAGGCCGGCCGCATTCTGGAAGCAGCCGGCCAGGGCGACTGGACGCGCGGCCATGTCTCGATCCGCGTTCCCGAGCAACCCGACCGCTTCTACATGAAGCCGTCGAAATTCGGCCTTGAGGAGATCACCCTCGACAACATCATCACCGTCGATCTCGACGGCGAGAAGGTGGACGGCGAGTTCGGCCGCCACAACGAGGCCTACATCCATTCCGAGGTGCTGCGCGCCCGGCCCGATCTGAACGCCGTCGTCCATACCCACGCGCCCTATGCCACCGCCTTCTCGGCGCTCGGCAAGCCGCTGCAGCCGGTCGGCCATCCGGGCTCGATCTTCGCCGAGGGCCTGCCGGTCTTCTCCGAAACCACGGAGCTGATCACCACCGCCGAGCGCGGCAAGGCCGTCGCCGCCTGCCTCGGCGAACATGGCGCCATGCTGTTGCAGAACCACGGCATCGTCACCGCCGCCCCTACTATCGAGCAGGCGATCTATCTGGCGCTGTCGCTCGAGAATGCCTGCATGATGCAGCTGTGGGTCGAGGCTGCCGGCGGCGCCAAGGCGCTCGGCAAGCCCGAGGATATCAAGGCCAAGCGCAAGCACATGTTCCGCGACGAGATGTTCAAGGCGACCTTCGCCTATCTCGTCCGCCGCCTGAAGCGCAGCTGAGCCGGCCATACACATACGACTTAGGAGGAGTCCGATGTATTATATCGATGCGTTCAACCATTTCTTCCCGAAGGCGCTCTGGGACCGTATCCAGAAGCTCGACGGCGCCGGCAAGGATATCGGCCGCCGCATGCAGGGCGTGCCCTGCATTTACGATCTCGAAACCCGCTTCCGCGTCATGGACGAGTTTCCTGACTACCGGCAGGTCATCTCGCTCGGCATGCCGCCGCTCGAAGCCATGGGCGGCCCGGAACTCGCGACCGAATTTGCCCGGATCGCCAATGACGGCCAGGCCGAGCTCGTCGAAAAATACCCGGAGCGCTTCGCCGGCTTCGTCGCCGCCCTGCCGATGAACGCCCCTGAGGCCGCCGTTCGCGAAGCCGAGCGCGCCTTTACCGAACTCGGCGCCAACGGCTTGCAGATCCACACCAACGTCAACGGCGCGCCGCTCGACGAGGAGCGCTTCTTCCCGATCTTCGAGGTCGCCGCCAAGCACAACAAGCCGGTGCTGCTGCATCCCTCGCGCAACGCCTCGATGACCGATTACGCCACCGAGGACAAATCGAAATACGAGATCTGGTGGACCTTCGGCTGGCCTTACGAGACCAGCGCCGCCATGGCCCGCCTGGTCTTCTCCGGCTTCATGGACCGCCTGCCGGACCTGAAGGTTCTCGCCCATCACATGGGCGCCATGGTGCCCTATTTCGAAGGACGCGTCGGCCCCGGCTGGGACCAGCTCGGCAAGCGCACGACGGACGAGGATCTGACGCTGGTGCTGAAGCGCCTGAAGAAGCGCCCGCTCGACTATTTCAAGGACTTCTACGCCGACACCGCCGTCTTCGGCTCGAAGGCCGCTACCATCTGCGGCCTGGAGTTCTACGGTAGCGACCGCATCCTCTTCGCCTCGGATTCGCCCTTCGACCCGGAAAAGGGTCCGGGCTATATCCGCGATACGCTGAAGATCCTGAATTCGCTCGATCTTCCCAAGGAAGACATGGAAAAGATCTGCTTCCGCAATGCCGAGGCCCTGTTCGGGCTGAAGGGCAGATAACCCGCGAGAAGTTGAACTGGTGCGCGGCCGCAATGCGTCCTATAACGGCCGCGCATCATTTACCGGTCAATGCCCTTGCCTCGTCTCACGCCGATCATTCTTGCCATCGCGCTCTTCATGGAGCGGATGGATTCGACGATCATCGCCACCAGCCTGCCGGCAATCGCCGCCGATATCGGCACATCGCCGATCGCGCTGAAGCTGGCCGTCACCAGCTATCTCGTGGCGCTTGCCGTCTTCATTCCGATCAGCGGCTGGATGTCGGATCGTTTCGGGGCGCTGAATATCTTTCGCATAGCCATCGGCGTCTTCATGATCGGCTCGATCGGTTGCGCGTTTTCCGGTTCGATCGGCGCCTTCGTCTTCTGGCGGCTGGTGCAGGGCGCCGGCGGCTCGATGATGACGCCGGTCAGCCGCCTGCTTCTGGTGCGCGGCACGCCGAAACATCAGCTGGTCGATGCGCTCGCCTGGCTCACCATTCCCGCACTGGTCGGCCCGATCCTCGGCCCACCGGTCGGCGGCTTCTTCACCACCTACCTCAGCTGGCACTGGATCTTCTGGATCAACGTGCCGATCGGCATTGCCGGCATCATCCTCGTCACCCGGCTGTTGCCGCCGGTCGAGCCGCGTGAACCGAAGCCGCTCGATTTCACCGGCTTCTTCCTCTCCGGCATCGGCTTCAGCGCCTTCGTCTTCGGCATCTCGGTCGTCAGCCTGCCGGCGCTGCCGATGTATTACGGCTATACGACGATCGCCATCGGCATCCTGATGGGCATCGCCTATCTCTGGCATGCCAAACGCACCGAGCATCCGCTGCTCGATCCGCGCATGTTCCGCTATCCGATCTTCCGCGCCTCGATCGTCGGCGCCTCGAATTTCCGCATGGGGCTCGGCGCCCTTCCCTTCCTGATGCCGCTGATGCTGCAGCTCGGCTTCGGCCTGACGCCGTTCCAGTCGGGCATGGTGACCTTCATCACAGCCGTGGGATCACTGAGCTCGAAATTCGGCGCGGCGCGCACCTTCGCGCTCTTCGGCTTCCGCCGCATCCTGATCGTCACCACCTTCATCTCCGCCGTGCTGCTCGGCATCAACGCCCTGTTCCATCCGGGAACGCCGATCTGGGTGATCATGGCCTGCCTGCTCGTCGGCGGCATTCTCCGCTCGATGGCCTTCTCCGGCATCAGCGCCATGTCCTTCGGCGATGTCGACGAGGCCGATACCGGCCAGGCGACGGCGATCAATGCGGTCGCCCAGCGCGTGTCGATGGCCATGGGCGTCGCCGTCGCCGGTGCCTCGCTCGATATCACCAGCAGCATGCATGGCGGCGGGTTGCTGCTGTCGGATTTCCACATCGCCTTCGCCGTCGTCGGCCTGGTCTCCGCCTCCAGCGTCATCACCTTCTGGCGCCTGCCCCCGCAGGCCGGTGACGATCTCGTCAGCCGCCGCACACGGCACGCCGACTGATCTCAGCGCCCCGCGGAGCGCCCGAACTCGCGCGGTGAACAGCCATTGTGACGGCGGAAGGCGGTGCTGAAGGCGCTCGCCGAGTCATAGCCGATATCACCGGCCAGCCGGTCGAGGCTGATATCGCCGCGGCTCAGCGCATCGCGGGCAAGCGCCATGCGCCACTGCGCCAGGTAGTCGATCGGCGTCGCACCGAGAGCTTCGGCAAAGCGGGCGGCAAAGGCCGATCGCGACATGCCCGCAAGCTTCGCCAGCCCCTCGACCGTCCAGCGCTCCCGCACATCCGCATGCATCGCCCGCAAGGCGCGGGCAAGCGAGGGATCGCGCATCGAGCGCAACATGCCTGACGGCATCGTCTCGCCGTTCATCCCGCCCCAGCGCAGCGCCTCCACCAGCATCACCTCCAGCAGCCGCTCGACCACCGGCTCCCGCCCCGGCCGGTCCTCGACGCTCTCTTCGATGATCAGGGCGACGATCCGCTTCAGCCGGTCCGCCTCGCCCTCATTGGCGCGGATGTGGATGATCCCCGGCAGCAGGGCGAGCAGCAGCGCCGCATTGACCGGCTCGATCCGGAAGCCGCCGCCGAGCATTCGAAAATCCGGTTCGCCCTCAGCCTCGCCATGCCGCACCGGCTGATCCGTGGGCTCGCGCGGGATCCGCTCGGCCCTGGGATCGCTGAACAGCGCAAAGGCCGGCGTCGATGGAATGAGAATGAAATCGCCCGCCGAAAGCCTGACCGGCTCGCTATCCTCGAACTGCAGAAAGCAGCAGCCTTCCAGCACAATGGCAAATCCCGGCGCGTCATAGGCGTTGTAGCGCGCGCCCCAGGCGCCACACCCGGTGATCGGCTTGGAGACGGCGGCATGCGGACGAAGCAGGCCGATGAGGTCGCTGAAGGGATCCATATTGGACTATCAATAACGTTTCATGGATTTCTGATTATAGATCGTCCGCGCTGCTTGTCTATGCTCCCCACCAGCGAAAGGAGCTACACATGCCCAGGACAATCATGATCACCGGATCTTCGACCGGATACGGAAAAGCCGCCGCGGAATTCTTCCTCGACAAGGGATGGAACGTGCTGGCCACGATGCGGCGGCCGGAGAGCGCCACCTTCCAGGACACGACGGGGCGGCTGAAGCTTCTGCCGCTGGATATCACCGACGCCGCAAGCATCCGCGCCGCGATCGCCTCCGGCATCGAAGCCTTCGGGACGATCGATGTCTTCGTCAACAATGCCGGGATCGGCCTCGCATCGGCCTTCGAGGCGACGCCCGACAGCATGACGCGCGAAATCTTCGAGACCAACAGCTTCGGCGTCTTCGCCGCCTGCCAGGCGATCATCCCGGTGATGCGCAGACAGGGCGGCGGCGTTATCATCAACGTCACCTCCAGCGCCGGCATCGGCGCCATGCCGATGGTCGCCGTCTACTGCGCCAGCAAATGGGCGGTCGAAGGTTTCACGGAATCGCTCGCCTACGAGCTCGAACCCTTCGGCATTAAGGCGCGACTCGTCGAGCCCGGCTACGCCCCGACCACGAGCTTCACCGCCAATAGCGGCGACCGCATGAATGGCCTGATCCCTGAAGACTATGCCGCCTATGCGCAGGCCTATTTCGGGAAGATGGCGAATTACCCGACGCGCTATTGCACCGAGAAGGAAGTGGCCGAAGCGATCTTCGCCGCCGCGACCGATGATGGCGGCCAGCTGCGCTATCCCGCCGGTCCCGACACAAAGATGGTCACCGCTCTGCGCTGGACGACGTCTGACGACCATTACACCGAGACGATGCGCAAGACCTTCAGCCCGCAGGGCGGGGAGTAAGGAAAGCACGGCCGCCGCGCGTCATCGGCGCGGCGGCCGTGAGCATCAGGCGATGATGCCCTGGAGATTGTCGAGGATGGCATTCCAGCCGCCGCGGTGGCCGTCGCGGGCTTCCTCGCTGCGGAACTTCACCTGCTTCAGCGTGATATCCGTCGTGTTGGCATCGACCTCGGCGAGATCGATGGTGACGACGCTGTCGTCGAGCGAGTAAGGCGACTCCCAAGTGAAGGCGAGCCGCGCATGCGGATCGATCTCCAGATAGGTGCCGCGAGATCAAGCTTCTGGAGCAGCGGCTCGGCGTGCGCCTGATCGAACGCGCCGGACGCCGCGCCCAGCCTTCGCCGGCCGGCGCCGAGCTCCTCCCGCATGCCCGCCGCATCATCGGCGAATGCGCCGCGACGCTGGAGGCGATGGCGCCTTATAAGGACGGGGCTGCCGGGCGCGTCAGGATCGGCAGCGGCGGCACCGCCTCGATCCACCTGTTGCCGCGTGCCATCGCCGCCGCCAAGAAGCGGATGTCCGGCCTGGAGATCACCGTGAAGATCGGCAATACCGACGAGATCCTGCGCGACATCGAGGCCAACGCGCTCGATCTCGCCGTCGTCACCCTCCCCGCTTCCGGCCGCTCGCTGGAAGTCGAGCCCTTCTACGAGGATGAGCTTCTTGCGGTCGCGCCGCGCGGCAGCAACATGCCCGAAGGCGGCCCGGATGCGGCTTTCCTGCAGCAGAAGGTGATGATGCTTTATGACGGCGGCAACACCCGCGAGACGACGGATGGCTGGTTTGCCGCTGCGGGGCTGAAAGCGGAACCGGTGATGGAATTCGGCAGCGTCGAGGCGATCAAGGAACTGGTGGCAGCCGGCCTCGGCTGGTCGATCCTGCCGTCGCTGGCGCTGCGCCGCGACCGCGCCGGCTATCTCGCGACATCGCCGGTCAAGCCGCGCCTCGTACGCCAGCTCGGCATCGTCATGCGCCGCGACAAGCATCTGACCCGCGGCCTGCGCGAAGTCGTCAAATGCCTGCGCGAGTTCAAGGCCTGAGGGCCTATTTCTCCGCTTTCGAGAGAACCAGCGGCACAACGGCGGCCAGGATCGCTGCAACCGGTGCGTTACGCAGCATGCGGCCGAACACGAAGGTTCCGGCCATCGCCCCGGCAAGCTTCAGCCACGGATAATCGCCGAGCTGGTCGTGAGCGCTGCGATCGGCCCATTCCAGATTGGCACGCACCACGGTGCCCGCCTGCTCCTTGATGACGGCCAGCCGGGCACGCAGGACCTCGAGCTCGTATTGCAGGTTCTGCAGGTCGGCTTCCAGCGCCTCCTCGTCGGGATTGTCGCGGATGAAATCGTCGGCCATAGCCTCGGCTTCCATCTCGGCCATATGCGCCTGCAGGTCTTCCTCGCTCGCCTGAGCCCCCGGCCGTGATCTGTCTGCCATATGCGCCTCCTGTCTTTCCGGCCGTCACGCACGGCCGCTCAAGCTCGAAACTCGTGGCAGCGCCGAAAGTTTCGCCCTTTCTCCCGAAGACGGTGAATTCCGTCGGAATTACCCCGCATGCGGGGCCGCGGCCGCCGTTTTGCTGAAGCTTGCGCGCCGTTTCTAATCCTAATTGGCAGGTTGCTATGGCAAACCCCCGCTGCCGTTATAGGAACATGAGGTTTGTTCTTGTCTATATCGCCGCGTGTGTGGCTGTCAGTCTTGTAACGGGGATCGTCATCTATCCGATCTTCGAACCGGCGTCGGAACCGGCCGAAAAGCCGTCGATCCGCATTGCCCGGCTGGAGGAGCCGAAGAGCACGCAGAAGACCTCCCGCCTTCGCGCTCCCTGCACGGCACCGACGGAATGCGATGCCAATGCCGCCTCCGCCAATCTCGCCGATATGCTCGCCACCCGCTTCGCACCGGCCGGCTCCAATGCCGAAACGCCGCTGCAGACGCTGCGCCCGCAGCCGCCGCTGGCCCAACATGAGGAGAATGCGCTCTAGTGCCGCCGGAGGGCCTCGGCACGCCGTCAATCCTCTGTTAACCATAATTAGGCATCGTCGATATAACCACGGAGAGGGCCGTTGATACGTCAGACGATAATCGCGCGAGTTGCAGCATGCCTCGCCATGTCAGTTGCACTTGCCGGCTGCGTAAGCGGCCCGGATCATGTACCGCCGGAAATGCCTTTGCCTGCGAAGTTTGGCGAAGGCGGGGTCAAGAGCAATGGTGATGTTGCGACCGCCCAGTGGTGGACGGCCTACCGCGATCAGCAGCTGAACTCGCTGGTCTCCCAGGGCATCGGCCAGAACCTCGACGTGCTGCAGGCCCTCGAACGCATCAATTCGGCTGAAGCCCAGGTCACCGTTGCCGGTGCAGGCGCCCTGCCGAGCCTCGTCGTCGGTGCATCCCAGACCGTCAGCGGCCAGATGGGCAACCTGCGCAACACGCGCGGCGCCACCAACACCACGGCCGGTGAAGCCAATGTCTCCTGGCTGCTCGACCTGTTCGGCGAATATCGCCGCTCCAAGGAAAGCGCGCTGGCATCGCTGGATTCGGCTTACGCCACCGCCGATGTCGCCAAGCTCACCTTCCTCCAGGATCTGGTCAACAGCTACATCGACGCCCGCTACTATCAGGAGCGCATCGAACTCTCCAAGGGCGATCTGAAGTCTCGCCGCGAGACCTTCGATCTCACCAAGTTCCAGCTGGAAGCCGGTGCCGCCTCGCGCCTCGACGTCGTCCAGGCCGAAGGTCTGGTCCAGGCGACCCAGGCCGAAATCCCCGGCCTCGAAACCAGCTTCCGCGTTTCTGCGCACCACATCGCCACCCTGCTCGGCCTGCCGGCATCGTCGCTGATGGCCGAATTGCAGAAGGGCTCGCGCCAGCCGGTGTTCCGCGGCGGTCTGCAGGCCGGTATTCCGGCTGACCTGATCCGCAACCGTCCCGACATCCGCAAGGCCGAACGCGATCTCGCTGCCGCCACCGCCAACATCGGCGTTGCAGAAGCACAGCTCTATCCGTCGATCTCGCTGTCGGGCTCGATCTCGCCCTCCTACGTCCGCCCGGTTGGCGGCAATGGCGGCCTGACCACCTGGTCCTTCGGCCCGACGCTGAACCTGCCGATCTTCGACGGCGGCCGTCTGCGCGCCAATGTCGACATCACCAAGTCGGATGCCAAGGCTGCCTATCTCGCCTGGAAGTCGGCTGTTCTGAGCGCCGTCGAGCAGGTCGAGAATGCGCTCTCGGCCGTTCGCCGCGATGCCCAGACGGTGGAAGCCCTGCGCGCCCAGGTCAAGACGACCCAGGAATCGCTGGAACTGTCGACCGCCAGCTACAAGGACGGCGCATCCTCGCTGCTCGACGTTCTCGACTCGCAGCGCAACGTCTCGACCGCCCAGGCAAGCCTGGCTGCTGCCGTCCAGCAGATGGCCAAGGACTATGTCTCGCTCAACGTCGCCATCGGCGGTGGCTATGCGCCCGCAGGGGCCAAACCCTCCTCCGAAGCCAAGGCCGATACGGTCGCCGCCACCAAGGGCAGCTAAACCCTCCGAACCACCGCTCGCAGCGCCGATTCATCGGCCGCTGTGGCGGTTTTGCCTTAGCCCAAAGGGATTAATTGATTTCGCTCGCTGATATGGCATCCTGCTGATGGGATCGGGGACAGTAGCGAGTAGAACCAATTCCAAATGCGGCAGCTAATACTCGCGGACTACATCCCGCGACCTGGCTCCTTGCGGAAGGGCTCGCTTCGGAACACGGAGCGAGCCCGGTTTCGTTGCCACGCAAGGAGAGTGGCTGGCGCGGCCCCTGCCCGCGCCGCCTCCAAGGCTGAACCAGCCCCTCCCCATCCCGATAAGCCGAAATGATCATCACTGGTCTCATCACGCACGCCCTCATGTGCGCGCGAGCTACCGCATGCGGCCAAAAGGACTAACTGCACCTACCGCCTCCAGGGGATTTTACTCGCCACCGTTTCGTCTGATCATCCCTGACACTATGCCCGGCGGCCGTCCGCCAGGCCATGCGAACCGTGAGGCCGTAACATGACGATAGGCGCAAAGGGGCGCGGAACCTTGTCCGCGAGGGTTGTGGGCGCCACCCTGCTACTGTGTTCCGCAGCAATACCGGCCGCAGCGCTCGCCGGTGCTGCCTACCAGGTCCGCCCGGAAACCCACCTCAAGGTCAGCGTCGTCGAATGGGTCGCGGCCACCGGCGACTACAAGGAATGGACGGCGCTGAACGGCGAATTCACCGTCACGCCGGCCGGCACCATCTTCATCCCGATGATCGGCCAGATGAATGTCGAGGACAAGACGGTCGACGAAATCTCGCAGCTGATCGGCACCAACCTGAAGCGCATCACCGGCCTTGCCACCGCGCCGACCGCCTCGGTCGAAGTGGTCAAATATCCGATGATCTATGTCAGCGGCTCAGTGGAGCGCGCCGGCGAATTCGAGTTCCGCCCGGGCCTCACCGTCAAGCAGGCAATGGCGCTCGCCGGCGGCAAGGAGCGCCGCAGCAGCCCGCAGGGCGAATATTCCGACGCCGAGCAGATCCGCTATGCCGGCGATCTCGGCCGCCTGGAGCTACAGCTGAAGCAGCAGATGGCCAAGCGCGCCCGCCTGATGGCCGAATTCTCCGGCAAGGACGCGATCGAATTCCCGCCGGAGATCGCCGCAGCCAGCCAGGATCCGATCATCGGCCAGATCATCCAGAGCGAGACGGCGCTGTTTACCGCCCGCGCCGATGCGCTAAACCGGGCGCTGCAATCGGCAAGCGAGCTCGAAACGCTGCTGACCAGCGAAATCTCGGTCCTCGACGAGAAGATGGCGACGCAGGACCGCCAGGTCACCATCGCCCAGGACGAACTGACCGACATTTCCAAGCTCGTCGACACCAAGATCCTGACGACCTCGCGCAAGACCTCGCTGGAGCGCACGGTCGCCGAAATGCAGGGCAGCAAGCTCGACCTCGTCGTCGCCTCGATGCAGGCCAAGCAGAAGCTCAGCGAAACCAAGCGCGATGCCGAAACCCTGAAGAGCCAGCGCACCACCGAAGCCGGCCAGGAGCTGCAGGCAACCGAAGCCGATATCGAAGACACCAAGCTGAAACGCACCACGACGCTGCAGCTGCTGCAGATCGCCGGTGCATCCGTCTCCCGCTACCAGAGCCTGAAAGCCGTCGACCTGCAGCCGCTGGAATTCTGGCTGACACGCAGCGCGGCCGACATTCCGACGACGAGCGAAGTCGCCGAAACCGAAGAACTCCAGCCCGGCGACGTTCTGGACGTTCGCTACAACGTGTCATCCAGCCTCCAGGGGACGGTCGTTTCCGCCCTCGAGCCTGAACAAAAACAAACGCCTTAGGGAGCTCAGCGAGGATAGACATGGTCATTCAAGAGATCGGCAAAATCGTTCCCGGCAACCATCATGGTTTCGATGAGGCGCAGCGCGAATATATTTCCTTCCGCGATATCTGGCGGTTCCTGAAACGCCATGCCTCACGCCTGGCGATCTGTACCGCGATCGGCGTTGTCGCCGGCGGCCTCTATATCTTCAGCACCGAGCCGATGTTCTCGGCAACGACCCGCCTCGTCATGGACCCGGAACAGGGCCGCATCGCCTCGCAGGACGCCTTCAGCGGCACGATCATCATCGAAGCCGCCGAAATCGCCAGCCAGGTGGAAATCGTCAAGTCGGAATCGATCGCCCGCGACGTCATCGCCAAGCTGAAGCTCGACCACGACCCTGAAATCATCGGCGGCACCTCCTGGCGCGGCGCGATCACGCAGGGCATCAAGGAGATCATCCACGGCTTCCGCAAGCCCGAGGCCGCAACGGAATCAGCCACCGAGACGCCCGAGGAAGCGCTGATGCGCCGGACCATGGCGTCCTTCCTGTCGCGCGTCACCGTCACCCGCGTCGGCCAGTCCTACATTCTCGAAATCGGCTACAGCTCGACCGACCCTGAAAAGGCCGCCCGCGTCGCCAATGCCATCGCCGATGCCTATATCCGCTCCGGTCTCGCCGAGCGTGCCGCCGCCGCACAGAGCGGCGCCAAGTGGCTGGAAAGCCGCCTGATCGAGGTCGGCCGCAAGGCCCGCGAGACCGCCATGCAGGCCGAAGAATTCCGCGCCAAGAACGGCATCATGGAAATCAACGCCACCTCCTCGCTCGACCAGCAGCAGCTCTCCGAAATCAGCACTCAGGAACTCGCCGCCCGCACCCAGACGGCGGCCGAGGCCGCCAAATACGACGCCATCTCCCGCCTGAAGAGCGGCGAGGCGCCGGATACGACGGTGCAGGAAGCGGTCAACAATCCGCGCATCCAGAAGCTCCAGGAAGACCTGAGCATCTCGGTGTCGAAGCTCAACAACCTGATGAGCCGCTACGACGCCGGCAATCCCGCCGTCGTCGCCGCGCAGGATGAGGTCGCCGGTCTGAAGAAGGCGATCGACGACGAATATTCGCGCATACAGTCGCTCTATGCGACCAATCTCGAGGTCGCCAAGGGCCGCGAGCAGCTGTTGAAGAACCAGCTCGATACGCTGACCGCCGCCGGCACCGACAAGAACCTCGCCCGCGTCGAACTGACCGAAATGGAAAGCCAGGCGACCACCTACCGCCGGATTTATGAAACCATCCTGCAGCAGGTGACCGGCGCCATCCAGCGCCAGTCCTTCCCGATCGGCAACGCCCGTATCGTCACGGCCGCAACAGCGCCGCTTTCGAAGAACTGGCCGAAGCCGAGCCTGATCATTCCGCTGACCGGCATGCTCGGCCTCGCCGGCGGCCTCGGCATGGCGCTGTTCAGCGATGGCTACCGCCGGCGCCTGAATGTCGTCGGCCGCCTGCGCAACGAGCTCGGCATCAATTCGCTTGGCACCATCCCGCTGATCTCCCGCGAGGGCGACCTTGCCGCTGCGGTCTCGCCTGTTGCGATCGACGTCGCCTATCGCCGCGTCCTCGATGCGCCCTACTCGCGCTTCACCGAGGCGTTGCGCAGCATTCGCGGATCGATCGACGCCGCCTTCCGTTCCAACAACTCGACGGTCATCGGCATCACCTCGATCGCCCCGAACACCGGCAAGACGACGCTCGCCGTCAATCTGGCGCAGGTCTACAAGCATGAAGGCAGCAACGTCGTTCTCGTCGATGCCGATTTCATCAGCGCCCGGCTGAGCGCGATCGCCGCCGATAGCGGCCAGTCTTTCGGGCTCAAGGTGCTCGGCCCCGACTACGCCGCGCCGCGCAAGGGCAATCGCCCCAATACCGAGGCCGAACCGGTAACGGATGGCGAAGGCGCGCTGTCGACCGTCATCGTCCCCGATATCCTGCGCACCGCCGGTCCGCACCAGCGCTTCGGCCACCTGATGGCGCTGCGCCAGGAAATCGAGGCGCTGCGCCGCAAGTTCAAGATCGTCATCGTCGACATGTCACCCTTCGAGGGTTCCGCCGATACACGCCAGATCTGCAGCTTCATGGACGGCGTCCTGCTGGTGCTCGGCAACGGCAATCCGATGACCGCCGAGCGCATCCAGAATGCGCTGGCAGAATTCGCCACCAGCCGCATCAACCTGCTCGGCATCGTGACGACACAGCTCGGACCGGAAAAGACCAAGCCGGTCACCGGCCGCCACCGCTTGCTGAAGCCGGCACCGCCATCGGCGCCGAGCCGCACCGTATCGTCGGTGCCGGCGATCATCAGCCGCGCCACGACTTCGCCGCTGAAGATGACGATCGGCATCGCCAGCTCCGGCCGCCGCGACATCCTCTCGGCGATCCTGCCGCAGATCTCCAAGCAGACGCGCCAGCCCGATGAAGTCATTGTCTGCGTCACCTCGACCAGCGATATCGATCAGGTGTCGCTCGCCTCGCTTGCCTGCCCCGTCCGGATCATCATCTCCGAGCGCGGCCTCTGCCGCCAGCGCAACGAGATCGTCGCCAATGCCGACGATGCCGACGTCATCCTCTTCCTCGACGACGATTTCATCATGGTGCCGAATTATGTCGAGCGGCTGGAATCGATCTTCCAGACCAACCCCGATGTCGCCATGTGCACCGGCAAGGTCCTGGCAGACGGCATCATCGGCCCCGGAATCTCGGTGCATGACGGCCTGAAGCTCGTCAGCGATCGCGCCCGCCAGGCGTCAAACCTGCCGATGACCATCAGCCCGATCTACAATGCCTATGGCTGCAACATGGCGATCCGCATGTCGGCCGTCAGCGCCGGCCAGATCCGCTTCGACGAGAACCTGCCGGCTTATGGCTGGCTTGAGGATGTCGATTTCAGCCGCCGCATCGCCGAATATGGCGGCGTCGTCTCGGCCGATTGCCTCGAGGGCGTGCATCTCGGCGTCAAGGTCGCCCGTACCGCCGGTATGAAACTCGGCTACTCGCAGATCGCCAATCCGATCTACCTGATGCGCAAGCAGACGATGGGCACCCGCTACGGCGCCGTCCAGATCGGCCGCAATCTCGCCGCCAACGTCGCCAAGTGCCTACGTCCGGAACCCTGGGTCGACCGCCGCGGCCGCCTGAAGGGCAACATGATCGCGCTCTTCGACCTGGTGCGCGGCAGGCTCACCCCGCGGCGTATCGAGAGTATGGATTGACCGGATGCGACACCACCAGCCCGATCGCGTCGTCATCATCAACGATCGTTCAGAGCGGGTTGGCGGCGCATCCAACCTCGCCGTTCTCTCCGCCGAGCTGATCCGCGAACGCGGCATTCCGGTGATCTATTTCGCCGGCGACACCATTGGCGCCGCCATCGGCACCGCCGAGATGGTCGGCGTCGGCGGCCAGCCGCTGGTCAACCAGGGCAAGCTGACGGCAACGATCGGCGGCCTCTACAATCAGGCCGCCTATGACAGCCTGCGCACCGTCATCGCCCGCACGGATTCGCCCGGCACCATCTATCATGTCCATGGCTGGTCGAAGATCCTGTCGCCGTCGATCTTCCGGGCGCTGTGGCGCGTCCGGTCCCGCGTCGTCCTGCATGCGCACGACTATTTCCTCTCCTGCCCGAATGGCGGCTATGCCAATTACCAGAGCCACCGGGTCTGCAATCTGACGCCGATGTCGGCGCGCTGCCTGACGACGCAATGCGACAAGCGCGGCTATCACGAAAAGGTCTGGCGCTCGACGCGCCATCTGATCCGCGAGCACTTCTTCCCGACGCGCTATACGCCCGCCAATATCGTCATCGTGCACCAGCACATGCATGAATATTTCACCCGCGCCGGCATCAATGCGGAATATATCCGCACCATCCGCAATCCGGTGGAGCCCTTCCTGCATGCGCCGCCGAGCCCGGCCGCCAACAAGCCGTTCTTCTTCATCGGAAGACTGGAACCCGAAAAGGGTTTCGAGGATGCCGCCAAGGCGGCGCGGCTTGCCAATGTTCCGCTGCATGTCATCGGCGACGGCGCCGGGCGCGCCGTTCTCGAGCGCGATTATCCCGAAGTCGTCCTGCATGGCTGGAAGAACAAGGACGAGATCGCCGCACTCGTCACCGCGGCGCGCTGCATCGTCATCTCCTCGCGCGTGCCGGAGCCTTTCGGCCTCGCAGCCGTCGAAGCGGTCGCGAGCGGCATTCCGGTGATCATTCCGCAGGCGGCACTGCTTGCCCGCGAGATCGCCGAGCTCGGCTGCGGCCTGCCCTTCGAGAACGGCAATATAGCGGCGCTAGCCGCCGCCATGACCAGGCTTGCCGGCGACGACGCCATGGTTCGCGCAATGAGCGAGAATTGCCTGCGCCAGCGCGGCAGCATGGCGCATACCTCGCTCTCCTGGGCGGAAGCGCTTTTCGAGCTCTACGACGAAATCCTCGAACGCGCCCACCCCGGTCAACAAGCTGCACTTGCTGGGTAATTCGGCCCGGCAAGGCAACGATTGGACGCTCCGGCTTACCTCTATCTGACTAGCCGACTACCCTCTGGATGAATTGTAAATGGCTGGATGCGCTGGCAACCTCACGATGGGTTCAAGGGTAAATGGGGTTTGACATGTTATCTGCTTTCGACGGCTTTGCCCGCGGCGATCAGGCCACGCCGGAGACCCGCGTCGTTGCTGCCGGCTACCGGCTGAAGCGCACGCTCGACATCCTGCTTGCCGGTGGCGGCTTGCTGTTTCTCGCGCCGGCCCTGATCCTGATCGTCATCGCATTGCTCATCGTCGACGGCCGCCCGATTTCCTTCAGCCATACCCGCGTCGGCCGCTATGGCCGCCCATTCCGCTGCCTGAAATTTCGCTCCATGCGCACCGATGCCGCCGAACGGCTGGCCGAAATCCTGGCGACCGATCCGGTGCGCCGCGCCGAGTGGCAGGAAACCCAGAAGCTGATGAACGACCCGCGTGTCCACTGGCTCGGCAAGCTTCTGCGCATGACCAGCGCCGACGAGCTGCCGCAGCTGATCAACGTGCTGCGCGGCGAGATGAGCCTTGTCGGCCCGCGCCCGATCATCGCCGAGGAAATCGAGCGCTACGGCGCCAATGCGCATGTCTACCTGTCGATGACACCGGGGCTTACCGGCATGTGGCAGGTCAACCGCCGTCAGGACACGTCATACGAGGAACGCGTCCAGTACGATCTCGACTACTATCGCACCTGTTCCTTCACCACGGATATCGGCATTCTCTGGAAGACGGTGGGTGTCGTGTTTTTCGCTCAGAACGAGAAAGAGCGGCTCACCAAATGAAAATGGCGGCGAGAACGACCCAGAAGGCGAGGCAGAAAAGCGCCAAGCCCCAACGGAGTTTGTATTTCAGGAACGACGGCCGGGTATCCGGCGCCTGCTGCCCGGAAGCGGCATTTTCGGACAGATCACCGAAGCTGGCTGCGTTCTGCGCATATGCAGAATTTCGTGCCGCCTTTGACTCTGTGACCATGACATTGTCTCCCTACCGTCTCGGCAGCCGACTCAGTACAAGCTCTCCGTCCTGCCGGAAATCGCATACCGCGCCAGCCTTGTCCAACGATTGTTTCCGCGTTGGCAGCCGCCGTAGCATGTCATCCAAGCTTTCCCTAATAACACCGCAGCCGCCTCCTGGTTCAATTTCTGCCGGGGTTTGCTGAGATGATTGGGGAGGAAGACAGCAACAAACGGCCGGAAAAGCCCGGAAAATCAAAGCGGATCAAGATGCCCGCCTTTGTTGGTGCCGGTCTGTGGACGCTGACGGCAAAGATCGTCTCGCAGGTCGCACAGCTGCTCGCCTTCCTGATCGCCGCCCGCGTTCTGGAATCGGCGCAATTCGGCTTCTATGCCTATAGTTCGGCCATCGCCATCCTTCTCGTGCTCTGTGCCGAGGGCGGCTGGGGCGAATATGTGATGAAGTCGCATTGCACCGGCGACGAGCTCGACCAGATCGGCACGATTGCCGTCATCTCCGGCCTACTCTGCACGGGCGTCGGTTTCGCGTTGTCGATCATCCTGCATTATTGGGGCGATCCCTGGCTCGGTGTGCTGATCGCGCTCTATAGCTGCTGGTTCCTGCCTTCCTCGCTCTCGGTCGTCTATGACGGGCTGCTCGTCAATCGCGGCCAGCTGAAGCAGCAGTCGATCATCCGCATCATCGCCGAATGTCTCGGCCTCGCCGTCACCATCGCCGGCCTGCATGTCGGCTTCCATGTCGCCTCGCTGATCGTCGGCCGCCTGGTGATGCAGACCGCCTGCCTGATCGGATCGCAGATCGTCGTGCGCTGGTATCCGCGCGTCCACCTGACCCGCGCCTTCCTGTTGGAAATTCTCGAGTTCTCGCGCCACATCCTGTCGAACCGCATCATCTTCTATCTGCGCTCCTATTCCGGAACGCTGGCGCTCGGCAGCTTCCTCGGCCTTGCGGAAGCAGGTTACTACCGCGCCGCCGAGCGCATCGTCGGCGCCATATCGGAGCTTCTCGGCGAACCGGCGCGTATGCTCGCCTGGACCGCCTTCCGCAAGATCCGCAACCAGCAGAACGACGCACTGCGCTTCGAGGAGCTCGGCCGGACCGCCACGCATTTCATGACGGCGCTGATGATCGTCTCGGCCCCCGTGTACATCGGCCTGGCGCTGGTCTCGCCCGCGCTCGTCGATATCGCGCTCGGCGATGCCTGGGCGCCGACGGCAGCCCTCGTCTCGATCCTCGCGATCAAGCAGGTTCTGCTGATCCCGGGCTATGTCACCGAGCCGCTGCTGTCGATCACCGGAAACATTGCCCGCATGCCGCGGCTGATGCTGCTGAACGGCGTCGTCGCCATCGGCCTGATCGTCGCCGCAGCGCCCTTCGGCGTCGAGGCCGCCGCCTTCGGCCAGTGCGTCGCGGCTCTCATCAGCCTGAAGATTTCCACGCATCTGCAGGGCCGCTACGGCGGCCTCGACTGGAAGCGCGTGTTCAGCGATTGCGGCTACGTATTCGTCGCGATCCTTGCGATGTCGGCCATCGTCTATGCCTTCGGCTATATCGGCGAAGCCACGGCGATGACCCGCATCGAGATGATCGCTTTTCAGGTGCTCTCGGGCGCCGTCACATACTTTGCAGCACTGGGGGTGATGCATCGTATCCATGGCGGCGTCGTTCCGATCTGGGAGGTGAAAGACCATCCGAAAAGCTAATGCCCATTCATCAACACCGGGGGAAAGCCGATGACGACTGTAACGCTGAAAGGCCGCACATCGACTTTGCGTGACGCAAGGCGGCGTGCTGAGAAATTCGTGGTACCACTGCAGGCCCTGAGCGGGCGCCTGCGCTATTTTCTTCCCATCCCGCGCCGCTTCACCGGCGCCTATTCAAGCTATCAGGAAGCGCTTGCCGCAGCCAAAAACGGCGCCCTTGCGGGCTACGATCACGATGAGATCGCGCCCGTAGCCTTCGAGCAGATGTGCCGCCTCGCCGCCTGGGATTATCCCGTCCTCTTCTGGATGCGCGACCTCGTGCGCGAGACCGGCAGTCTCGTCGATGCCGGCGGCCACATGGGCACCAAATATCGCGCCTTCCGCTCGCATCTGCCGCTCGGCGAGGATTTCCGCTGGGTGGTCTACGACCTGCCGGCCATCGTCCGCGCCGGCCAGAAGCTCGCCGACAAGGACCAGCTGACCCGGCTCTCCTTCGTCGACAGGATGGCCGATGCCGGACCGACGCCGCTCTTCCTCGGCTCGGGCCTGATGCAGTATCTCGACGTGCCGCTCGGCAAGCTGATCGGCGAGATGCCGGAAGCGCCGAAGCATATCCTTCTGAACAAGGTCGCCCTGCGCAAGGGACCGACCGTCGTGACGCTGGAACAGATCGGCCGCGCCAGGGTGCCCTACCAGATCCGCAACGAAGCCGAATTCCTGCAGCACGTCACCGGCCTCGGATACGAGCTCGTCGACCGCTGGGCGATCCCCTCGCTCTCGACACGGATCGACACCCATCCCGAACTCGGCAGGACCGAAAGCGCCGGCTTCTACTTCCGCAAGATTTGACTGAGTAAGTGGTGAGAACTGAGCCCGCCATCGCAAGATGGCGGGTGCTTTTTTAGCTCACCTGCCGCGAGGGCTGCGAGCCCGGCAGCGGACGCCGCTCTTCGGCGAGACGCTCCTGCAGGTGGTCGGCAAGCCGCATCGACAGCGCCACCAGCATCAGCGTCGGGTTCGCATGCCCGGCTGTCGGGAAGACCGAGCTTCCGGCCACATAGAGCCCCTCGACCCCATGAACCATCGAATTGCCATCGACGACGCTGGTCGCGGGATCGCTGCCCATGCGCGTCGTGCAGGAGGGGTGCGCCATGTCCATGAAGGCAGCAGCCGACGTGTCGCCGGCGGCGATCCAGTCAGCCAGTTCAGGTTCCGGGAGCCCGAGGCGGCGGAACTCGGCCGATATCGTCTGCGCCAGCCTGGCGATGCTTTCGATCTCGGTCTCGCCGATCTTCCAGTTGACGCGGGCGATCGGCTTGCCGAAGCGGTCGAGTTTCTCCGACAGCGTCACCCGGCTCTCCGGATCCAACTGCTGCTCGGCCATCACGTCGAAGCGCAGCTCCGCCGAGCGATGCGGCAGGCCACGCAGCTTGACGAGGCGCTGATAGGCGCCGGAGGTCAGCATGCCCGGTGAACCGAGCACCGTCATGAGATCGCTGATCGCGCGCTTGCCCCCTCCCTTCGCCAGACGCTTCAGCGCCGCCCAGGGATCGTCGGCCGCATGGATCTGCACCGGATAGGCGGCGCAATTGGTCAGCCCCTCGCGCGCCTGGATCATCGGGCTGAGCGACAGGCCGCGCAGATAGAAATGCGGCGCACCCTCATGCTTCAACCCGTAGAAATTGAAGTGCCGGGCGACGGCATCGATATCGCTGCTCTTGCCGAATCGCATCAGCGTGGTGCGCGGATGATCGGCGAGATAGCGCCCGACCGTACCGCGCGCATTGCCGAGACCGGCTGAGGACATCGAGTTGGAGGCGAGCAGCAGCCGGGCATTCTCGACACCGCCGCAGCAGAGCACCACCATCTTCGTCCTGACCGTCGCCATATTGCCCTCGGGGCTGGCAACCGAGAGCGAATGATGTCCGCGCTGCTCGGCGCGGATCTCCGTCACATTGGCATTGGTGAGGAATTTCGTCCCTGATAGCGCCAGGCTGCGCGCCACATTGGCAAAACGCATCGGCTCGCCGCGCTTCTGCCGCTCGTGGCTGAACTGCCAGAAGAAATAGCGCAGCGTCCGGTCGTCGAAATTGAGCTTCTCGGGCGCGGTCCTGAGCAGCGCATGCAGCCCGGCGTCATAGACGTTCGGGCCGAGATTGAGGAGTTCGGCGGCACGGTCGAGATGCGGCATCAGCTCACTGCGCTCGAACGGCCAGCCGGAGAGCCTGAGCCAGGGCCTGAGCGCGAAATCCATCTCGTCGAAAGCCGCGCATTTGCCGACCCATGTATGGGTGCTGCCGCCGAGCATGCGGTTGCGCAGCTCGAAGGCCGGGATGTCGTTCAGCCAGGAAAGGCTGCCATTATAGCCGCGTCCCTCAGGTGCACGCCGCTCGCCGGAGGGCTCGCCGGTATTCTCGACCGCGTTCAGAACCTGCGGTCCCGGCTCGTAGGAAGGGCCGCCGCTGTCGAGCACGAGGACGTCGGCCTTGCGTGACAGTTCGCGCGCGATGGTCAGCCCTGCCGGCCCGGCGCCGATGATTGCGACATCCGCCTGCAGCAGCGTGTGGACAGGCATGGATCTGAGGTCGAGAATGCTCAAAGCCTTTTCCCCTTCAATATCTTGCCTTCCTTGATAGCAAGACTGCAAACGCGGCTAAATCGTCCAATGAGGTCCAGCCGATTAGATCGCCTACCGACTTCGGATAGTCCGCCACCCCACACCGCCCTCACCTAAGCCGGAAGGATATGCTGAACGGCCCGACGCTCCGTTTTAAGGTTCGACGTCGCGCGGCAGGAGCGCCGCGGATTGGGAGCGCAGGAGACTTGACCAATGGCCCGTGTCGGAGTTCGTGAATGGCTGGCGCTTGCGCCGGTAATGCTGTCCGGAAAGCTTGCCCGCTACAGCGATGACACCGGAGGGCCTCTGAAGCGCTTCGAAACGGATTTCTGCGAGAAATTCGGCGTCGCCCATGCGCTGACCATGTGCAACGGCACGGCAGCGCTGATCTCGGCCGTCGCCGCCGCCGGCATCGGCCCGGGCGACGAAGTGCTGGTTCCCGCCTATACCTGGATCGCCACGGCAGCCGCACCGCTCGCCGCCGGCGCCGTTCCCGTGCTCGTCGATATCGACCACACGCTGACGATGGATCCGGCCGATATCCTGCGCAAGATCACCCCGCGCACCAAGGCGATCATCCCGGTGCACATGTCGAACATGGTCTGCGACATGGACGCCATCATGCGCATCGCAAAGGAGCACAACCTCATTGTCATCGAGGACGCCTGCCAGGCCGTCGGCCTGACCTACAAGGGCAAGCGCACCGGCTCGTTCGGCCATGCCTCGGCCTATAGTTTCAACCAGTTCAAGAACATCAACATCGGCGAAGGCGGGGCGCTGGCGACCGGCGACCACACGCTCTTTGCCCGCGCCCGCATGTTCCACGATATCGGCGCGCTCTTCCGCGGCCACCTCGAATTCATCAAGGAACCGCCGATCCTCGGCGTCAACTTCAAGGCCAACCAGATCCAGGGCGCAATGCTGAACGTCCAGCTGAGCAAGCTCGACCCGATGATCGCCAAGATGCGCCGCCGCTACGACGTGATGGCCGAGATCCTCTCGCATAGCGACGTGATGCGCGTCGGCCCGCATAATGACATCGCCGCCGCCGCCGGCCTGCATGTGATCTTCGACACCGAGGACGATGCCAAGCGCTTCGCCGCCGAGCACAAGCGCGGCGTCTACCGCCTCTACGATTCCAGCCGCCACGTCTTCACCAACTGGCAGCCGGTCCTGCAGAAGCGCACCGCCCACCCGGCCATGAACCCTTATAACTGGGCCGACAAGGCCGTCGATTACGGCGGCGATACCTGCACCCAGTCGCTCGATATCCTCAGACGCACCTGCCGCATCAGCCTCGGCGAAAACTATCCGCTGATGCTGATGGCGCATCTTGCCAAGCGCATGGTGCAGCAGCGCCCGGCCGGCGGACAGCTCGCCTATGCGACCTGACGCGGGCGGCAGCGACGGTATCATCGACCTCTGGCTGTTCGATATCGAGCCGCCGCTGCATCAGCTGCGAAGCCTTGAAACCCATCTCGGCGAAGACGAGTGGGCGCGAGCCGCCAGCTTCGTCTTCGATGCCGACCGCAACCGCTACATCGCCGGCCGCGGCCGCCTGCGGGAAATCCTCGCAAACTATCTTGACGTCGCCCCGGGCCATGTCCGCTTCACCTATAACGGCTACGGCAAGCCGTCGCTCGACGATGCCCATACCACGGACCTTCAGTTCAACCTCAGTCACAGCGCCGGCCTAGCGCTGCTGGCGGTTTCGGACCGCTATACGATCGGAGCGGATATCGAACAGGTGGCGCCGCTGAAGGAAGATGTCGCCAGCTATTTCTTCTCGGATGCCGAACGCCGCGACCTCTCGGTCCTCCCGCAAGCCGAATATCTCGACGGCTTCTTCCGCTGCTGGACGCGCAAGGAGGCTTTCGTCAAGGCGCACGGCGAAGGGCTCTCTTTGCCGCTGCAATCCTTCGACGTCTCGATCGGAACGGAACCCGCCCCTCTCCTCAAGCGGCTGGAATGCGATCCCTCAGGTCCGGAAAACTGGAAGCTCTTCAACCTGACACCTGCGCCAGGTTTCGCCGCCGCGCTAGCGGTTTTCACCCACGGCGGCTCGCCGGAGCTGCGCTGGCGTAGTCTCGATGAGACTTACGCCGTCAGCCTCGCGTCGAGAATGTAACGCCCACCGGCCTCATCGAAATGATGGCAGCCATGCAGCCCGGTCTTGAAATCGGGTGTGATGACGCGCACGCAGCGCTCGCGATAGGCCTCCGGGCTCAGCTCGTCGATCTCCATGATGTTGAGACCATAGCCGTAGATGCCGTTGGTATTGCGCTGCGAGGGCCGGTAGAGATGACCGTCGCGCTCGAACATCCGTCCGCCATTGCGCGCCGCGACACTGCCGAGCACGACGGGATTGTGCCGGTGCGGCTTCAGCCCCTTCAGATCCGGGCCGTCGACCTCGTAGATATAGAGCTCGCTGCAGTGATCCTCGTAGGCGTGATAGTCGGAGAGATTGCTGAACAGCCACCACTTGCCGCCATGCCGGACGAGCATGTTGTCTGCCGCGGATCGTCCTTCCAGCGCCGTCGAGTAAAGCTCCCATTTCAGCGGAAACTCGACGCAGCGCCAGATTTCGACACGCTTGGTCGCATGCGTCTCCGGCATCATGAAGATGTCGTCGCCATCCCGGAAGACATAGGGATAGGAGAGATGATGCTCGCAATTCAGCGCGATACCAACAGGCACCAGCCGGTCGTCCTCGAAGCGGCCGACGGAGATATGTGCCTTGTGCCCTCCGGTCGAATAGGACTCGTAGAACAGGTAGCAATTGCCCTCGTGCTCGAAGAGGAAGGGATCGGCCTTGATGTCGTCCTTGGTCGGCGGCACCTCGATCGATTGCGACGGATCGAAGTCGTCGATCTTGCCGTGACCGGTATAGAGCGTCCAGACGGCAGCGCGCAGATGCATGCGCCGCCCGGCGGCCGCAGCGGCACGCTCGAAGAGATGCAGGCCGAGTGCCGTGCCATAGCGCATGACGGTGGAGAGCTTCGGCGGCGGCGCCGGATTGCGCAGGCGGCCGGGCACTGTCGCAAGCTCGCCCGCCGCCGCCTTGCGCAGCTCGCGCAGCAGCAGCGTCACCGCCCGCTCCTTGATGAAGGCGGTGTTGCGGGCGGCTGAAATCTTGATGTTGAAGCTGCAGGCGGCGATCGTCACCTTGCCGGCGGCACCTCGATCTGCCGAAAGCACCAGCTCGGTCGCCGGCGCCTTGGTCAGCAGATCGCGGTAGCCGAACCAGCTGCCATCGGCCGAGCACTCGTCCAGGAAATTGAACGACCAGACACCGAGCGGCAGAAGGTTCGCCAACGATGCCGGCAGGCTGGCGGGCGTCATCCGCACGATCAGGTCGAGGCCAAGCTCCGCCGCCAGCCTGGCGACATAATTGCCCCGCGCCGCCTCGTCGGCCATCGCGTGCATCACGTCGAAGCGCTGGTCCTGCGCCTGGAAGGTGCCTGGCAGGTATTTCGGCTGGCGGGCAAGCAGGCGGTTCTCGATCTGCCATTGCAGCCGGAACAGCCTGGAGGCCCGCGCCTCGCCCTCCGGACGGTCATGGACGATGACCGTTTCCAGCACGAAGCGCTTGTCGGCCTTGATCCGGTCGAGGATGGCCAGCTGCCAGTTTTCCAGCGCATCCTTGGTTCCGGCCAGAACGCCGATCCTCAGCGGTCTGTCTTGTTCCATGTCGTCGCTCCGTATCACCGGGTTGCGGTTCATTGTGCGCTCTGGGATTCCAGTTTCTTCGAGATCGCCGAGGCGAGCTCGCGGATGCCGTCGCTGCCGAGCGAGTCTTCATGCCAGCCGCTGAGGCTGACGACCGCCGTATCCTTGGCGACCGCATCCCCCCAGCCGAAGCGCAGCTTGGCGGCGCGTGGGTGATGCGCCTCGCTGCGCAGGAAGACGATCGATGGATCCTGCGTCTGCGCCGGCTTGTATTGCCGCGAGGCGCGGACCAGCAGGCCGGTTACCGCTTCGTTGGCGACTTCCTCGGGCGAATACTCGCCCTTGCGGACACCGAAGAAGCGCAGCAGGCCAAGTGTCAGGTTGAACTCCTTGAGATAATCGATCAGCCGCATGCGGCCGCCGAGCACCTTCTGCGTGAAGTAGATCGACCGCTTGACGCGCCGCTCCATGTTCCAGCGCTTCTGCGTCAGCTTCGGCTGCGCCCGGAAGTAACCCGGTGCCCAGGCGTCGATCATCGCGGTGAACTGCACCTCCTTGCCCGCCTCGCGCAGCTGCCGGGCGATCTCGAAGGCGAGGATGCCATTGACGCAGAGGCCGACGATCGCAACCGAGGTCACCTGCGGCGGGATTTCCATCGCCTCGATCGCCAGGGCGGCGATCTCCTCGAAGGACTTGCCGGCAAGCGCATCGTCGAGACGCGCGTTGAACATGTTGACGTTGTAGACGGGCGTGTTCTCGGGAAGCGCCCCAGCGAGCTTGTAGTAAAGGAACGGGTGGTTCAGCGTATAGACCGCGGAGGCCCCGCTCCCCTGCTTGCAGGTCATCAGTTCCCAGGGATTGCCGGGGACTACGGCCGGTGCTTCCACCGGTTCCGCCTTGGCGGGCGCCGCCTGGGAGACACCGAACACCGCGCCCGTGAAGCGCTCCAGCGTCGGTTCGCGGAAGAGCAGCTCGAGATTGGGCTTCTCCTCGAATTTCTCGCGAACCGCCGAGAGCATGCGCAGCGCCAGCAGCGAGTGGCCACCGAGCGCGAAGAAATCGCTGCCGGGCTCGACGGAAGGCACGTTCAGCACCTGCTTCCAGATCGCCGCAACCGCCGCCATCTTCTCCGGATCGGCTTTCAACGAAGCTGTGTTCTTAGGCTTTGCCGCAGCGACCGGTGCCGCAGGCGCCTTCGCCGGCAGGCGGAGCGCGGAGCGATCGACCGAACCGTCAGCCGTCTTCGGAAGCCGCATCAGGACGCTGATTTCCTTCGGCAATTTCGCCGCCGGAACCTGCGCTTCGAGATGGCGCATCAACAGCGCAGGCAACTGGTCGAGCGCCTCGTCGCAGGTCGGCGACGGCACGATGAAGGCAACCGAGCCGGTCTCGCCACCGGCCGATATGACCGCGGCTTCGCCGACAGCCGGATGCGAACGCAGCACGCCCTCGACACTGCCAGGATCGAGACGGCGGGCCTCCGCCGGCGAGCCGGCGCGCAGCGGCACCGTCAATGCCGAGAGGTGAACCTCCGGATCGGCAAGCACCGCGTCATAGGTTTCCTTCCAGTAGCGCAGGAAGGTCTCGATCGTCGCACGGTCGAACAGGTCGGTATTGTACTCGATCGACATGCGCCAGCCGCTCGGGCGGCCGACCATCATGAAGCTCAGGTCGTAGATCACGCCAGGCGACTGCGACGGCGCGCTGATCAGTTCGAACTCGCCATAACGGCGGTCTTCGAGGAAGGCCTTCGACAGGTTGAAATTGACCGAGATCAGCGGATTGCGCGACGGATCGCGCGGCGGATTGATCATCCCGACCAGCTCGTTGAACGGCATGCGCTGATGAGCGAGCACGCCTTCCAGCATCTCGTTTGCCGCATGCACATGCTCGGTAAAGGTCGGATCGCCGCCGATGTCGTATTTCAGCACCAGCGTGTTGATGAAGACGCCGATCAGGTTTTCGAGATCGGTATCCTCGCGTCCCGCGACATTCGAGCCGAACAGCACGCACTTGTCGCCGGTCAGCCGGTGGAGCATGGCGCTGATGACGGCCGCACCATAGCTGTAGAGCGAGACGCGCGCCTTGCGGGCGGCGGCATCGATCCTGTCGCCGAAATCCATCGGCTGCAAGATCGAGATCAGGTCGGCATTGGTGGTCTTGACCGGACCGCGCGGGCGGTCCGGCTGAACTTCGAAATAGGGCACATCGGTCAGCTTCTCGCGCCAGAAGGTGCTCTCGGTCTCGAAACCGTAGCTTTCCAGATATTCGGCCTGCCAGAGCGCGTAGTCGCCATATTGAAGCGCCAGTTCCGGTACGTCGGGTGTGCGCCCGGCATCGATGGCAGCGGCGATCTCGCCGAGCTCGCGGCCGAGCACGCGGATCGACCAGCCGTCGAAGCAGCTCTGATGCGCGGTGATCAGGAGCACGCCGACATCGTTTTCCATCATCAGCAGAGTGACGCGGAACAGTCCGGCCTTGCCGAGATCGAAGGGCACCCGCGCCGTTTCCTCGCCGATCGAAGGCACGCGGCTCTTGCGGGTCTCCGGCGTCATGTTGCGCAGGTCGATGACCGGCATCTTGAAGTCGACGCTCTGGACCACCTGCTGATAGGGACGGCCGTCCTTCTCGACGATCCTGGTGCGCAGCACCTCATGGCGCTGGATGATCTTGCGGAAGGCGGCTTCCAGCGTTGCCGCCTTGAAGTTTCCGCGGATCTCCCAGCGGACCGCCACGTTCAGGCCGGGGTTACCGGGATTGAGCTGGTTCAGGATCCAGCAGCGCAGTTGTGTCTGCGTGCAGGGAAACTCGCCGATGATTTCCTGGTCGTCTTCCGGCTGTGACGGTGTCTTTTCGAATACGCTCATGATGCTCTCCCCAGCCCGTTGCGGCGAGCGCCGTTACGGAAGTCCTTCAGCGACGGAACGTGATACTGAGCCGCTGTCTGGCTCATCGTGTTCTGCTCCTCGGCGAAGGCCGCAAGTTCGGCGATCGACGGATGGCGCAGCAGGTGCTTGGCTTCGAGCGGCAGGCCGGCATCCAGCATGCGGGCAGCGATGCGGAAGATGGCGAGCGAGTCGGTGCCGAGTGCGTAGAGATTGTCCTCGACGCCGACGTCGGGGAGGTTCAGCACTTCCTGCCAGATGGCGAGCAGCTTGGCCTCCATGTCGGTCCGCGGCTTGACGGTGATGATCTGCGTTTCGCGCTTCGGCAGGCCGCGCAGCTTCAGCGTCTTGCGGTCGAGCTTGCCGTTTGCGGTCTGCGGCAGCTGGGTTTCAGGTACCCAGAAGGCGGGAACCATGTAGCCCGGCAGCTTGGCCTTGGCATGGGCGGCGAGTTCGGCGGGCGACGGCTCGCCTGCCCCGGCGGCCGGGACGACATAGGCGACCAGCGACTTGTCGCCCTTCTCGTTCTCGGCAAGAACCACGGCGCATTGCGCGATCCCCGGCACCTGGGCGACGACGGATTCGATGTCGCCGAGCTCGATGCGGAAGCCTCTGAGCTTGATCTGCTGGTCGCGGCGGCCGAGCAGCTGCAGCGAACCATCCACCAGCCGCTTGCCAACGTCACCGGTCCTGTAGAGGCGGTGCGGCTTGCCCTGATCGAAGGCGACGGGAACGAAGGCCTTCTCGGTGAGATCGAGCCGGTCGAAGTAGCCGTTCGCCAGGCCGTCGCCACCGATGCAGAGTTCGCCGGTCACGCCGATCGGGGCGATCTGGTTGGTCTCATCGAGGATGTAGAGCTGGGTATTGGCGATCGGGTGGCCGATGGTGATCGGCTTGCCGGCATCGGTGACCTGCTCGACGGAAGACCAGATGGTGGTTTCGGTCGGGCCGTACATGTTCCAGAGCTCGCCGCCGATCGTCAGCAGCGCCCGGGCCAGGTCCTTCGGCATCGGCTCGCCGCCGCAGAGCATCTTCAGCGAAGGCTGGTTCTTCAGCCCGGCCTCAACCAGCATCTGCCAGAGGGTCGGCGTTGCCTGCAGGACGGTTGCCCCGCTCTTGTTGACGAGATCGACCAGCGCAAAGCCATCCTGCACCGTCTGGCGGTCGGCGATGATCACCTTGCCGCCGGAGATCAGCGGCAGGTAGAGCTCGAGTGCGGCGATATCGAAGGAGATCGTGGTCACCGCGACGATGCTGTCATCTGCCGTGAACTTCGGCTCGCGCTGCATCGACAGGAGGAAGTTGGTCAGCGCCCGGTGCGGAACCTCGACACCTTTCGGCACGCCGGTCGAACCCGATGTGAAGATGACATAGGCGGCCGCACTGGCCTCAGGCAAGTTTTTTAGGACCGCCTCCGTCAGCGAAGCAGCATCCCGAGTCTTGTCGAGGCGAATGACCGGAACGCCGGCGGCAAGGGCTGCCATCTCGTCGCTATCGGCAATCATCGCGCCGATGCGGGCGGCATCGATGGTCTGGCTGAGGCGCTCGACCGGATGGCCGGGATCCATCGGCACATAGGCATGGCCGGATTTCATGATCGCCAGCAGGGCGACGACCATGGCGATCGAGCGGTCGCAGAGCAGCGCGATGCGCTGGCCGGGCTGCGGCACCGCCATCTGGATCTCCAGCGCCAGGGCGTTCGAGCGGGCCTCGAGATCTCCGTAGCTGATCGTCTCGGCGCCGTACTGGACGGCAGTCGCATCGGGATGCTCGGCAGCACGCTTGGCGAAGAGCGAGACGGCGAGTTCTTCCTGGTCGTAGCTGGAAGCCGTATCGTTGAGATCGCCGATCAGCCACGAGCGTTCTTCGGCCGAAAGCATCGGCACCTGCTCGATCGCCATCGTCAGATCGTCGGCAAGAGCGCTGACCATCGTGTCGAAGTGGCCGATCCAGCGCTCGACCGTTTCGCGGTCGAAGACATCGGCATTGTAGTCGACGTCGATACGGACGCTGTCGCGGCCTTCGATCATGTTGAAGAACAGGTCGAAGTTGGAGAAGGCCTTGGCATTCGGCGCCATCTGCGCCTTCAGGTCGCCGAAGCTTTCGTCACCGGCAACACGCTCCAGGTTGAACTGGATTTCCGTCAGCGGCAGGCGGCGGGCGTCGCGCTTGACGCCAAGTTTCCTGACTAGTGTGCCGTAGGTATAGGCCTGGTTTTCGAAGGCCTTGAACACCAGCTGCTGTGTCGCCTTCAGATGCGTCAGGAAGCTCTCATGCGCATCGACGGTCTGGCGCAGCGGCAGCAGGTTGACGCAGTGGCCGAAGAGCACCTCGTCACCGGCGAGCGTCTGGCCGGCAGACGGGATGGCGATGACGATGTCCTGCTGGCCGGAGAGCCGTGCGACCATCACCTGCAGGGCGGCGAGCAGCGTCGAGAACAGCGTTGCCCCCGACTTCGCACCAGCCTTTTTCAGCGACTTGTAGTGCTTGCTCGAAATGAAGCCGGTGCAGGTGCCGCCCGCAAAGGTGCGCGGCTCTTGGCGCTGGCGGTCGAGCGGCAGCTCGGGCAGTTCGGGAATGGTCTTGAACTGATCGAGCCAGAAGGCTTCGGTCGCCGGATCGGTATCGGAATTCGGCGCATATTGCGTCGCATAGGTGGCGAAGGACATGGCCGCCGGCAGTTCCGCCTCCTTGCCTTCCTTGATCGCCGAATAGACGGTCGAGAGCTCGTTGACGAAGATGTTCAGCGACCAGCCGTCACAGATGATGTGGTGACCGGTGAAGACGAAGACATGCTGGTCCGCAGCGAGCTTGATGATCGCGGCGCGGGCGAGATAGCCCTCGACGAGATCGAAGGGCGTGCGCGCCTCGCCATCGAGGATTTCCTGCAGGCGGGCTTCCGGATCGCTGTCGCCGGACATGTCGATCAGCGGCACTTCGAGGCGGAAGTCCTGGATGAACTCGAAGTTTTCGCCGGTGCGCGAGAACTTGATGGACAGCGCATCGTGGCGTGCCGCGACACGATCGACGGCCTGCTGGAAGACGGTATGGTCGAAATCGCCTTCGAGCCGCAGCAGGAAGGATTCGTTGAAGGCGCAGGACGCCTCGTCACCGGCTTGGGCGGCGAGCCAGACTTCTTTCTGTGCCTCGGTCAGCGGCGCCGAGTGCAGCCGCGGCTTGTCCTCAGACTTGAAAGGGTTGGAGACACCATTGGTCTTTCGTTCCGCCGGAGCGAGGATACCGACGCCCTGCAGGGCATCGAGCGCCTTGCGGAAGGCGGCGGCGATGGCGTTGAAGTCTTCCTCGACATGCGCCGTCGTCAGGAAGCAGGGATAGCCTTCCTGGATATGGATGCCGTTCAGGCGCATATGCGGATAGACGAGCGCGCCGAGCGGATCTTCACCGCCGAAATCGGTGATGAACCAGCTCTTGTAGCCGTGGATCGTCATGCTGATGCCGCGCTTGGCGAGATCGGCATTCATTTCTGCAATCAGCGCCTGGGTGCGTTCCGCGACCCAATCATAAAGAATGGCACCATCGCCCTTGATATGGTCGATGACCGCGCGCATGGCGGCAAGAACCAGAGGATGGCGGACGAAGGTGCCGGCGAAGAAGGTCGGTGCCGTCATCGGCACGGAGTCATCGCCATAATTCCAGTGGCCGCCGTCGAGGGCGTCCATGAAGCGGGCATTGCCGGTCAGGACACCGATCGGCATGCCGCCGCCGATGACCTTGCCGTAGGTGGCCATGTCGCCCTTGATGCCCCAGATCGCCTGCATGCCGCCCGGATCGACGCGGAAGCCGGTGACGACTTCGTCGAAGACCAGCGCGAATTCAGCATCGGTAGCGATCTGGCGCAGCGAACGGACGAACTCGACCGGGCGCAGTTCCGGATGGCGGCTCTGCACCGGCTCGATGATCACGGCGGCGATATCGTCGGCATTGCCGCGGATATAGTCGAGGCTCTCCGGTGCGCCGTAGCGCAGCACGACCATGTTCGAGACCGAAGCAGCCGGGATGCCCGAAGCAATCGGGATCGCCGACGGATTGTCGGCGCGGTTGCGGCCCTTGACCAGCACTTCGTCGAACTGGCCGTGATAGTCGTTGGAGAACACCACGATCTTGTCGCGGCCGGTGACGGCACGCGCCAGGCGCATCGCCGCCATGACCGCTTCCGAGCCGGTATTGCAGAAGGTGACGCGCTCGTGGCCGGTCAGCGTCGCGATCGCGTCGGCGACTTCGCCGGCAAGCGGCGTCTGCGGGCCGATGGCAAAGCCGTCATCGGCCTGATCCTTGACGGCGCGGACGACGAAATCAGGCGCATGGCCGAAAGCCGTCTGGCCGAAGCCGTTGACCAGATCGATATATTCGTTGCCGTCGATATCCCAGAGGCGCGAGCCCTTCGAGCGATCGCAGACCAGCGGGAAGATCATTTCCTTCCATTCGGGGCGGAAGCCGGAGGCCGTGCGCGGATCGGCAAGGCGGCGGCGATAGCGGGCGGTCGAGGACTTCGACCGGCGCGTCTTGGTTTCATAGGCGGCAATAAGATCCGAGATGAACTGGCGTTTTTCCGGCGACAGCTCGGAAACCGTGCTCTTGGTGCCCGGCTTGTAGAGCTTCATGCGGCGCGAGGCCTGCGGAGCATCGCCACCACCCTCGCCTTCCGGCGCAGTGGGTGCTGCAACAGCGGCAGGCGCTGCGGGCGCGGCTTCAGTGACCGGCTGCGGTGCAGGAGCGGCAGGCACGACGACCTGCGCCGGCATCAGCGCGGCTTCGGAGACGCCACCCTGCATCAGCGCCATCTGCTGAGCAAACAGCGACTGCATGACCTGCAGCTGCGACTGCATCAGAGCTTCGAGGCCCGTACCGGCAGCCGCCGGCAGCGGATTGATGCGCGGCGCGGCAACCGGCATGACCGGCTGCGACACCACCTGGACCGGAGCGGCAGCAGCCGCTTGAGCTGCGACAGGTGCGGCAGCGGCCGGCGCCTTGTCGGCCGGCATCTCGCGGTCGAGATGGCGGGCGAGATCGGCGATCGAGGGGATGTTGCTCAAGAGCTCGCGGAAGGAGATCTTGACCTTGTATTCGCGCTCCACCTTCTGGGCGAATTGGCCGATCAGAAGGGAATCGAAGCCGAGTTCGAGGAAGGTTGCGGAACTATCGCTGGCACTGAGCGACTCGCCCGAAATGTCGCTCAGAATCCGAAGCAGGGAAGCTTCGATGACAGGAACACGATCGACAACGGATGCAACGGTCATTGGTTTACTCTCACCGGTAGGTTGCTCTTGAATGCTGGTGGCGGGGGTTGCCACGGGTACGGAAACGGGTTGTGAAGCAGCGCCTGCCGCGGCGCGGCGTGCCGAAGGCGGCGCGTCGATCCAGTGGCGCTTGCGCTGGAAGGGATAGGTCGGCAGATGAACCTTGCTGCCGCCGCGCGACCAGGCCGACCAGTCGATGTTGCAGCCGGCCATCCAGAGCTTGCCGACGGCATCGCCGAGCGTCTCCGGCGCCGCATCGGCGCGGTCATGCTCGGGCAGCGACTGGATGATCGTCGCGACATTTTCCTTGGCGAGCGTCTGCGAGGCGAAGGTCGAGAGCGCCCGGCCGGGGCCGATCTCCATCAGTACCGGCTTGACGCCGCGGCAGAGCGTTTCGAGACCGGCGGCGAACCGCACGGTTTCGCGGCAATGGCGTGCCCAGTAGTCCGGCGACGTACCGCGCTCGCCGGTCTGCCAGTCGCCGGTGACGCAGGAGATGTAGGGAAGCGTCGCCGTGCCGTAGGTGACGCGGGCGGTCTCGTCGCGCAGCGCATCGGCTGCCGCATCCATCATCGCCGAGTGGAAGGCGTGCGACGTATGCAGGCGGCTATAGGCGATACCGGCGCTGTCGAGCGAGGCGCAGGCGGCATCGACGGCAGCGAAGGTGCCGGAGATGACGCAGAGCTTCGGCGCGTTGACGGCGGCGATCTCGACGCCCTCGCGCAGATGCGCCGAGACCGTCTCGATATCGGAACGCACCGAGACCATCGCCCCATGCGGCTGGTTCTGCATCAGGCGGCCACGGGTGGCGACCAGGCGAAGACCGTCTTCGAAGGAGATGACATTGGCGAGCGTCGCGGCAACGAATTCGCCGACGCTGTGGCCGATCATCGCGAAGGGACGCACGCCACGGCTCATCCAGAGGCGGGCCAGCGCATGCTCGACCAGATAGAGGCATGGCTGGGCGATCTGCGTCTCGCGCTGCTCGTCCATCATCGACTGCGTCACGGCGCCGGAATGGCAGATATATTCGCGCAGATCGGCATTCAGCGTCATCTTCAGCAGTTCGGCACCGCGGTCGATCCAGCGGGTGAACTCCGGCTCGCGGCTATACAGGGCAGCGCCCATGCCGACATATTGCGCGCCCTGCCCCGGGAACATGAAGGCGATCGGCGGCGCTGTGTCCTCGGCGGTCATCGACGTGTAGCGTTCGGACTTCAGGCGCTCGATCGCATCGTCACGGTTCATCGCCGCAAAGGCGCTTCGATGCGCAAAGGTGCGGCGGCCGGTCTGCAGCGTGTGGGCGGCATCGGCAAGCGTCACATCCGGCTTGCTTTCGAGATGGGCACGCAGATTGCCGCGCATCGCGGCAAGCGCCTCAGGCGTGCGGGCCGAGAGCGGCACGATGAACGGACCCTGGGCCGCCGCCGCCTCGGCAACGGCAGGCGCTTCCTGCAGCACGACGTGAATATTGGTGCCGCCGACGCCGAAGGCGCTGACACCGGCGCGGCGCGGCGTATCGGAGGCCGGCCAGTCAGCCATTTCGTTGAGGATGTAGAAGGGGCTGTTGGCAAGGTCGATGCGCGGGTTCGGCGAACGGTAGTTCGGCATGCCTGGGAGCTTGGCATTCTTCAGCGCCAGCGCCGTCTTGATCAGGCCGCAGACGCCGGCAGCCGCATCCATGTGGCCGACCGTGCCCTTGACGGAGCTCAGCGCCACATTGCGGCGGCGGCCGGAAATGCTGGAAAAGGCCTCGCTGAGGCCGCCGAACTCGATCGGATCGCCGAGCGGCGTGGCGGTGCCGTGGCACTCGATATAGCCGATGGTTTCAGGCTCGATACCGGCATTGGCGATGGCTGCCGAGATGACATTGGCCTGGCCGGCGATGCTGGGCGCCGTGAAGCCGACCTTTTCCGATCCGTCATTGTTGACGGCATAGCCGCGGATCACGGCATAGACGCGGTCGCCGTCCCGCAGCGCATCTTCGAGACGCTTCAGCGCCACCACACCGGCGCCGCTGGCAAACACGGTTCCGGCGGCATCGGCATCGAACGGGCGGCAGACGCCATCCGGCGAGACCATGCCGCCTTCCTGGTACATGTAGCCGCGCTTCTGCGGCAGGGTCACGGAGACGCCACCGGCAAGCGCCATGTCGCAGCTATAGGTGAGCAGGTTCTGGCAGGCCTGGGAGACGGCAAGCAGCGAGGTCGAGCAGGCCGATTGCAGCGAGAAGGCCGGCCCCTGAAGATCGAGCTTGTAGGCAACGCGGGTGGCGAGCGCATCGGTCAGCGATCCGACGATCTGCTGGTAGAAACCGATCTGGTAGTTCGAGGTCATCTCCTCGGCCGTCTGGCGGTCGCGGAGCACGTTGTTGATCAGGTAGGTCGGCATCGAGGCGCCGGCGAAGACGCCGATCAGGCCTTCATACTTGGCAGGATCGTAGGCGGCGTCTTCCAGCGCTTCCCAGCAGATTTCCAGGAAGATGCGGTGCTGCGGATCGGTGACCGCGGCTTCTTTCGGGAACATCCCGAAGAAATCGGCATCGAACATGTCGACATCGGCAAGCGCCGGGCGTGCCGGGACGAAATTCGGGAGAGCCCTCTCCTCATCGGTAAAGGAGTCTTCGAGCTCATCCAGCTTGTACTTGTAGAAGCTGTTCTCGCCGGATGCGACGAGGTCCCAGAGCGCATCGACGTTCTTCGCTCCGGGAAACCGTCCCGACATGCCGACGATTGCGATCTGCCCTGCATCAGGCAAGGCTTCTCCGGCGTCGCCCCCACGATCCCCTGTCATTTCGTGTTCCTCCGGAACCGAGCCATATTGTTGCGCTGCTGTTCGGCGCGCAGGGCTGCCGCAGCGTCCCGGCCCGAATTGTCGTGTTTGCCCTCGAGGAAGCGCGATAGTTCGCGGATCGTCGAGTGCTTGAAGAGCTGGACGACCGGCACCTGACGGCCGAGCTCGGCCTCCATGCGGGCGTGGATCTGCATCAGCTGCAGCGAGGTGCCGCCGAGGTCGAAGAAGTTGGTGTCGAGATCGACGGGCTTGTTGCCCAGTGCATCGCGCCACAGCCGCGTCAGCATCGCCTCGCCGCCGGTGTCAGCGGCAATCTCGATCGCGCTCGGCGCAGCCTCGACAACAGGGGCCAGAAGCTTCGAGCGATCGATCTTGCCGGCCCGGGTCATCGGCATCTGATCGATGACGATTGCCGAGTTCGGGATCATGAAGGCCGGCAGGCGGCCGCGCAGCGTCGCCATGACATCGCGCGTCAGTTCCTGGTCCCTGCCGCGCAGATCCTCGCGCGGGCAGAGGAAGGCGACCATCTGCTTCAGTTCCGGTCCCATCACCTGGCAGACGACGGCCGCTTCCGAAAGTCGCGTATCGTTGCGCAGCGCCGTCTCGATCTCGTCGAGCTCGATGCGCTTGCCGTTGACCTTCACCTGGCGGTCGCGGCGGCCGTGGAAATGAACGGTGCCGTCGGCATCCATCGTGCCGAGATCGCCGGTCAGGTAGCAGCGGACCGGACCATTGCGGGTCTCGACCATGACGAAGCGCTCGCGCGTCAGCTCCGGCCGGTTGAAATAGCCGAGGCCAAGCCCCTCGCCAGCGAGAGCGATCTGGCCCTCTTCGCCAACCGGCACTTCATGCAGGTGATCGTCGAGGATGAGGATCTGCGTGTTGCCGATCGCCTTGCCGATCGGCATTTCAGTGCCCTTGAAATCGGCCGGGATATTATAGCCCGTCACCAGCACCGTCGCTTCGGTCGGGCCGTAGGCGTTGGTGAGGCGGCAGTTCGGATGCGACTGCAGGAAGCGCAGCGAATGGGCGACCGAGGCGACATCGCCGCCGAACAGCACATGGCGCAGCGACGGAACCCGGTCACGGCCGAAATCGGCAAGCAGATTGAACAGGCCGGGCGTCGAAACATGAAAGGTGACGCCGTGCTCTTCGACAAGGTCGCAGAGGCGGCTGATCGAGAAGTTCAGATCTGGCATGCCGACCAGCTTGCAGCCGTTCAGCAGCGCGCTCCAGATTTCCAGCGTCGAGGCATCGAAGGAGATCGTCATCGCATGCAGCACGACATCCTTGCTGGCGAGCGGATTGAAGTCCTGCTCCTGCACCAGATTGGCAATGCCGCGATGCGCCACGACGACGCCCTTCGGGCGGCCGGTCGAGCCAGAGGTGAACATCACATAGGCGACGTCGTCGCCGGCCGGCCGCGCGGCCGGGCGAACCGTCGGAGATGCGGAAGCTTCGGCGATAACCGCCCGTGCATCGAAAACCTTGCTCGGAAGGCCCGGGATCAGCGCCAGCTTCTGGATCGACGCCGCTTCGGCGAAGATCACCTTCGGAGCGCATTCACGGATGACATAGTCGAGATGTTCGGCCGGATAGGCCGGATCGAGCGGCAGGTAGGCGGCGCCCGCCTTCAGGGCGGCCAGCATGCAGACGATCGTTTCCAGGCTGCGCGGCAGAAGAAGACCGACGACGTCACCCCTCGAGACGCCCCGCTCTTCCAGCGTCACGGCCACCTTGTCGGAGAGCTCGTCGAGCTCGCGATAGGTCAGCGAGACGCTGCCGAAAACCAATGCCGTGGCCGACGGATTCTTCTGCACATGCGCGCGAAAGATCTCCGGCAATCCCTTGTCGCGGTCGTAGCTGACCGTATCGCTTCTCTCGATCGTCCCTGGATATGCTAGGCCCGTCATTGCACTTCCCCCTTGTCGTCTGCTGGCGGGTTTCTGCTGCGCGGCATTCGTGTGGCGACCTTCCCATTTCAGCGGGATTTCGCCAGATGATCATTGGGATGACCCCTTCGCCAAACCGGCCCTCCAAATCGCTAGAGGGTGTAGAAAAGCCGACGCATGGGGCTATCCGGTAGTGCCCTACCTAGCCGAAAGAATTAGCCTGCCCGGGAGGGCCGCAAATGCGCCGGGAGCGGCATCTCTGCCGCTCCCGCAATTGCTTGTGAAACCTGGAAATTACGGCTGCTGTGGCAGCGCGTAGACATGCACGTAATCGACATACATATGCGATGGATCGGGTGCGCTCGCCTTGGTGACATTGTCGACCAGGCCAAGGTTGAGCAGCACATACATCGGCTGCTGGTGTTCCGGCCGCGTCTCGGTCTTCCAGACCATCTGCCGGTCGAAATACATGCGGATGTATTTCTCGTCGATCTTCACCCCATAGGTATGAAAATCGCCCGGCTTGTTCTTCAGGAAGGCGTTGATGCGCGAGAATTTCGAATAGTGGTCGCCGTTGCGGTACCAGACGTGAACGGTCGAGGAATAGCCGTCGGGCTTGTCGCCGTAATATTCCATCACGTCGATCTCGGCGGTCGATTTCGAGCGGTCCTTGCCGATCAGCCAGAAGGCCGGCCAGAGACCCGGTCCGGTCGGCAGCTGCGCTCGGGTCTCGAAGTATCCGTACTGCTGCGCGAAGCCATTGCCCTTCGGATCGACGGAGGCAAGCAGGCCGGAGCGCCACTCACCCTTGCCGTCCTTCGAGGATTCGATGCGCAGCACGCCGTCGTCGACGGTGAACGGAAAGCCGTCCTTGGGATTGGCAAAGCGCGCGCCGCCGAAATCGCCCGACCACGGCGTATGGGCAATCCAGCGCGTTCCCGGCCCCCAGGCCGAAACGCTGAGATCGTCGAATTCGTCGGCGAAGGTCATCTTCATCTTGTCGAGATCGAGCCCGTCACCGGTATCGCCGGTTACAGCCGCATCCTCGGCAAAGACAGGCGCCGGTGCAGCCATCGCGAGAGCGGCCGCACAGAGCGCCAGCAGCAAAGGCCGCCGGCCGCCCGTCAATTCATCACTGCGAGAAGTCTTCGATAGCTTTGACATGCCGCGAACGATAGGCAGGCTGCACAACCGGGTGAAGAACCACGTTCGGCCGAAGCCCTGCCCGAAAGAAGTAGTCCGGGGCGTAAATACGCGCCGGTTCCCAGCATGCTAGTCTTTTGCTAAATCGGGCGGGACAACGACTTCCATGCACTTTCAGATCATGGGACTGCTGACGTTGGTACTGGGCGCGGCGGCACTTTACATGCCCCCGGTCTGGTCGTTCCTGTTCATGTTCGCCTCGACCGTCTTCGGCTCCGCCGCCGCCTTCAATCTGTCGGGCCTCGGCGGCGCCTCGGTTCTGGTTCCCAACCTGTTTCTGGTGTTCTTCTGCATCCGCGTGCTGATGACCTGCGGCGAAGGACGGGTGTTTGCAGCCTTCGTGCCGCCGCGGATCGGCTTCTTCCTGCTGACGCTGACCATCTTCGGCCTGGTGACCGCCGTCTTCTTCCCGCGCCTGTTCGCCGGCCTGGCCGAGACCATGGTGGTCGAGCGGCAGGTCGGCGCCCGCAGCTTCATTGCACTCACGCCGCTGCGCTTCTCCTCCAACAACATCACGCAGACGGTCTATGCGATCGGCGGTCTGCTCTGCTTCGGCTGCACCTTCGCCTGGTTCCGCCGCGAAGGGATCGCCACCTCATTGGTAACGGCGCTGATCGCCACCACCACCATCAATCTCGCCTTCGCCGTCGCCGACATCCTCACCTATTACTCGCGTACCGAATGGCTGATGGGCTTCGTGCGCACCGCCAATTACGCGCTGCTGACAGGTGCCGAAAAAGGCGGCCTGAAGCGCATTTCCGGCACCTTCCCGGAGGCGTCCGCCTTCGCCGACTATACACTGGTGTTCTTCGCCGCGATCTCCAGCCTGTGGCTCGACGGCATCCGCACGCGCGTCACCGGCATATTGGCGCTATCGCTGCTCGCGGCCCTGCTGCTCTCGACCTCGGCGACCGCCCTCGTCGGCGTTGCCGCGGTGATGCCCTTCCTGCTGCTGCGGGCGATCCGCGGCCGCCATGCGCTGGCAATCACCGTCGGCGCCGCCGCCCTGCCGCTGGTGGCGATCATCGTCGTCGTCGCCCTGCCCGATATGGCCGCCGGCCTTCACGACTTCCTCGACGAAATGGTGCTCTCCAAGGCCGACAGCCAATCCGGCCGCGAGCGCTTCATGTGGAATGCCGTCGCCTATGAAAGCTTCGTCAACACCTATGGCTTCGGCGCCGGCCTCGGCAGCGCCCGCGCCTCGAGCTTCGTGCTGGTGCTGCTCTCCAATCTCGGCGTCGTGGGCACGATGATCTTCGTCATCTTCGCGATCGCCGTCTTCACCGCCCGGCTGCCGAAATACGATCCGGAACGCAACGAAGACATCGCCGCCGTGCGCGCCGCCAAGCTCGGCTTCTATGCCGTGCTGGTGACGGCAACCATATCGGGCACCGTCTACGATCTCGGCCTGACCTTCTACATCCTGGCCGGTGGCGTTGCCGCCCTGTCGCTGCCGCGCACCGTCAGCCGCCCGGCTCATAACAATCCGGCATTCCGCTTTGCGGGCGCGCATCAGGATGCTGCACAGGTCCGCTCATGAAAATCCTGGTCTTCAACGTCAAATACAGCGAGAATCTCGGCGACGGCCTGCTGGCCGATTGCATCGAGGAGACCCTGCGGGCCGAAGGCGACGAGGTGGAGACGCTGGATCTCGCCGGGCGCACCGCCGTCGGCACCAGCCGCAACCGCGCGCTCATCCTCAATATCCTCCGGCACCTGCCCGCACTGCTGCGCCGCGCCGTCGTCACCCGCGCGCTCGCAAAATCGTTGAAGGCGAGCCGCAGCCTGTGGGACGCGAAGATCGCCGCTGCGGACGCCGTCATTCTCGGCGGCGGCAACCTCTTCCAGGATGACGACCTGAATTTCCCGTTGAAGGTCGGCACGCTACTCGATTGCGTCGCCCGGTCGAAGAAGCCGCTTGCGATCTATGCCGTCGGCGTCGGTCCGCACTGGTCGGAACCGGCAAAGCGGCTGTTCGGCCGCCTGCTCGGCACCAATCTGAAGCACCTTTCGGTGCGTGACGGCTTTGCATACCGCAACTGGCTGCAGCATTTCCCCACCGGCCCCATTCCAGAGATCGAGCCCGATCCCGGCTTGCTGGCAGGCTCTCTCGCACCTGCCACCTCCCCCATCCAGGGCAATGTCGGCCTCTGCGTCACGGAACCGAAGATCCTCGCCCGCCACGCCTCGCGCGCCGGCGCTGCCATTCCGCTGACCTCGGTCGCCGACTACCTGGCGCTGATTGCCGAGCTGACCGGCACCGGCTACCGCGTCACGCTCTTCTCCAACGGCGCAAGCGAAGACCAGCGGCTGGCGGAAGCAGTCTTTGCCGCGGCAGAAACTGCCGGCATTGGCACAGCAGGAGAGCTGGCACTTGCCGGCCGCCCGCAGGACCCGCAGCAGCTGCTTTCGATCCTTGCCGAAAACAGCGTCATCGTCGCCCACCGCCTGCATGCCTGCATCGCCGCACATGCGATGCAGATCCCGGCCGTCGGCATTTCCTGGGATGGAAAGGTGGAAGGTTTCTTCAAGGCGATGGACCGCGCAGGCTTCTTCGCCGCCGCCGGAACCACCCCTTCAGAGATCGCCGCGATGGTCGCCAAAGCGGAGCGCGAAGGCATCGATCCAGCCCGTCATCACGAACAAGTGACTTCAGCCAAATCTGCGCTTTTGAACGTGCGGTCGATTTTGCGCGGCGATGAATACTTTAACGCGAGTCCAAAGGCCAAAAAACGTAATAAATTGACACAAAGTGTATAAATACGAGAATTATTCTGCACCACTATTGAAAATAACCATTCCCGCAAATCTATCCCCACCAACAATGGCATCGGCGAGACAACGATAAATATTCATGTTACGATCTTCTCATATTTAATGGTTAAAAGGTAATTAAGGGGAAAGAGAACCACGAAGTTTGCTGGAGGCGGGGCGTGGCGATATACGAAGGGTCGGACCACGAAAATCTTGGGCTGGTCAGAATACAAGGGCAAAGAGTTTCGCTATCGGGCGGGAGTTACCGCGCCTATGACGACGGCGATATCGTGTTTGACCCGGAAGCCAGAAAAGCGGCGCTGCTTATTCTTGTGAGCGGCTGGGCCGTATCGTGCAAATCGCTGCCCAACGGTACGCGCGTCATTCTCGAATTCATTCTCCCCGGCGACATCATCTGGACGCCATCGGTGGCAATCGCCCGTGAGATGATCGAAGCGATTTCGCCTACTCAATTCTACGAACTCAGCGGCATGACGCTGGCCCGCTATCTCGACAGCACCACCGGCCAGGACATCGTGATGGCCGAGATGATGCGCTGTCACGCCCGGATGTCCGAGCGCCTGGCCAATGTCGGCCGCCGCGATGCGCTGGCCCGCACCGGCCACCTTCTCCTTGAACTTGCCGCCCGTATCGGGCCTGACCGGAAGCGCCCGGGCATGGATGGTTTCCAGTGCCCACTGACACAATCCGATATCGGTGACGCCGTCGGCTTGTCGACCGTCCATATCAACCGCGTCCTGAAGGACTTGCGGGTCAACGGCCTTGTTTCTTTTAGAAACGGCATCGTTGAATTCCTGAATCGCAGGAAACTTGAAGAGCTTGTCGAGTTTGACGACAGTTACTTGGCGACACAACCGCAGATTATTCCGCGGTAATTCAATAGTCCGAATTAAGTAGGACAACCATTTCTGGGCTAATTACTTCTACTTTCGATATTTTAATAGAGCCTTAACCTATGTTAATGCCACCGCTTTTGGCTTCATCCATATTTACACTCAAGAGATAAATTCCGGAGCCAAGGAATTCAAACAATCGTAGCACATAGTGCTAAGTAATAATTCTCGGGCTTACTTCTCTTGCACGTTTAGTATTGAGTTCAACCAATGTAGGGGCGTGAAATGGAAGGTCTTACAACAACAAGTGATCAGATTCGAACTGACACAGCAGCTCACCTCATCTCTCTTCGCACATCGGATTCCCTGAGGCACTTTTCCTCATCTTCCCGGGCAGACGCCCAGGAAGACCTGCCGGAATACGTGCTTCTTCTGGATCCCCGTTCGCTGCAGAGCGAATGCCTGTCGCGCAGCCTTTCCGAATATGACGAGGACCTCAAGGTCATCACCGCGACCTCGATCGAAGACTGGCAGCGCAAGCGCATGCGGTTCGAGCCGGCGCTGATCCTCTATATGATCGGCGGCAAGCACGTCTCGGACCCGGATGTGAGCGATAAGATTGCCAAGCTCACTCAGAAATTTCCATCGGTACCGGTTGTCGTCGGCGCAGAGGGCGACGAGATCCAGCAGGTGCTGAAGGCGCTGGAATGCGGAGCAAAGGGATACATTCCGGCCAATATCGGTATCGGCGTTGCCGCCGAAGCCATTGCACTTGCCCGTGCGGGTGGCGTCTTCATTCCGGCCAGCAGCCTGCTCGCCGCCAAGGAGATGATCACCTCCAGCACCACGGCAGCCAAATGCGGCGATCATTCCTTCACGCCGCGCGAAATGTCCGTCGCCGACGCCCTGCGCCGCGGCAAGTCCAACAAGATCATCGCCTATGAAATGAACCTCTGCGAAAGCACCGTGAAGGTTCACATTCGCAACATCATGAAGAAGCTGCATGCGACGAACCGCACGGAAGTCGCCTACAAAATCCGCGAGTTCGCTCAATAATGTTTCATATCGCAGGAAATTGAGCCGGAGCGCCATAAACGCTCCGGTTCTTTTTGCGTGCCGTGCACTCAGCTGCCGCCGGGCTCTAACGCCCTGAGAATGCATAACACTTTCGGCTAGCCCCCTACCCCTATTTGATCCGCCGGCCGCCGATGGAAGCGCTAGGGCGCACGGCCGCCTTCGCCGATGATGGCACCGCTTCAATCGAGGGGACATCCATGCGCGTTGCAATCGTTCATTACTGGCTCGTGTCCATGCGCGGCGGCGAAAAGGTCGTCGAGGCGCTCTGCGACATGTATCCGGAAGCGGACATCTTCACGCTGGTCTATGACGAAAGCCGCGTCTCCGAGAAGATCAAGCGCCACAAGGTGACCTCTTCCTTCCTGCAGAAGGTCCCGGGCGCGGTGAAGCATTACCAGTCGCTGCTGCCGCTGATGCCCTTCGCCCTCGAAAGCCTTGATCTCAGCGGCTACGACCTGATCATCTCGAGCGAATCCGGCCCGGCCAAGGGCATCATCGCCCCGCCGCATTCGACGCATGTCTGCTACTGCCACTCGCCGATGCGCTATATCTGGGATCACTACCATTCCTACCGCGCCAATGCCGGCCTCGCCTCGCGCATGCTGCTGCCCTGGATGGCGCCGCTGCTGCGCTCCTGGGATGTCAGCACCAGCATGCGCGTCGACCGTTTCGTCGCCAATTCGCATCACGTCAGGGCCCGCATCGGCAAATATTACGGCCGCTCGGCAACCGTCATCTATCCGCCGGTTGCCGTCGACGACTACGCGCCCGCGACTGAAACCGGAGACTTCTATCTCTGCGCCGGCCAGCTCGTGTCCTACAAGCGCGTCGATCTCGCCGTGCGCGCCTTCACCAAGATGGGCCGCAATCTCGTCGTCATCGGCGAAGGCAAGGAACTGGCGGCACTCAAGGCAATTGCCGGTCCGACCATCACCTTCCTCGGCCGCGCCCCCTTCCCCGTGCTCAAGGAGAAGCTCGCCCGCTGCAAGGCGCTGATCTTCCCCGGCGAAGAGGATTTCGGCCTGATCCCCGTCGAGACCATGGCAAGCGGCCGCCCGGTCATCGCCTTCGGCAGCGGCGGCGCGCTGGAAACCGTCGTCCCCGGCCTCAGCGGCGTGCTCTTCCACGAGCAGACACCTGAGGCGATCATCGACGCCGTGCACGCCTTCGAAGCAGAATCCGCAGCCTTCGACCCTGCCGCCATCCGCGAACACGCCGCCCGCTTCAGCACCCGCAATTTCAAGCTCGGCATGGACCTCGTCATTCAGGAAGAACTGCGCGCCCGCAAGACCGCCTCGCTGCAGACCACCCCCCACGGCGAAACCCGCCGCTTCCCCTTCGAACCGGCCTTCCCGGCCACGGCGGTGGAGACCGACAGGGTGCATTGAGGCAATTTGGCCGCTGCTCACGCCATGTGACCACTACGCGGAAAGCGTGATTCTCATCCGGGAACAACTGATAGCGTGCATCGTTTTCTCCCCGCAAACCGAGCTAAGGAGAAACGAAAATGTACAAGATCCTACTTGTGTCCAGCGCGCTGGCGCTGTCGTCCCTGGCCACGAATGCGCTGGCTGATGGTGCTGTGACCGGCGCTGCCGGTGGCGCCGTGACGGGTGCAATTGTCGGCGGCCCGGTGGGCGCTGCCGTGGGTGGTGTCGCCGGCGCCGTTGCCGGTGCCGTGATCGATCCGCCGCCGCGCGAGGTCGTCACCTATGTCGAGGCCCAGCCCGCCCCGCCGCAGGCCGTGGTCGTCCAGCAGCCGATCGTCGTCGGCAAGCCGCTTCCGGCCGAAGTGCAGGTCATGCCGGTGCCGGAAAACCCGAAATATGCCTACACGGTGGTCAACAACCAGCGTGTGATCGTCGAGCCGCAGACGCACCGCGTCGTGCAGGTCATCCAGTAACGATCCCGGCTGCAGGCAACGCTCCAGACCCCGCCTCGGCGGGGTCTTTTCGTTTGCGGAGATGCAGGCGAAAAGCGAGGCGGCGAAGAAGCGAAAGACGCGGCGGCGCGGGTAGCACCGGCAGATCGTCTACCGGGATGCGATCGCCATAGAGCTTGCCCTGATCGAGCGAGACGATGCTGAGTGCCGAGAGCATGGAAACCTCCCCTGATGGTGAGATCATCCTGCGGCAGCGCGGCGCGCGGGTCCTTAAACCGCGTGTGAAAACTTCCTAAAAGATACAAGAAACCCGGCTATTCCGCCAGCAGCCCGGCAAGCGCCAGGCCTTCCAGCACGATGGCGAACCGGCTCGGGTCCTTCGCAGGCTGCCCCGCCCGGATACTGGCGAGCGAGACGCCGGGCGCGATCCGGCGCAGGCTTTCGAGATGGCGCTGCGCCTCGCCGAGCTCGCCGCGATGGGCATGGGCTGAGATCAGCATCCAATAGGTGGCATCGAAATGAGCATTCAGCGCCAGGGATCGCGTCGCCCAGGAGATCGCTGCCTCGAAATCCCGCTTAAACAGCGCCGCCATGGCAAGCCCCGTCAGCGAGAAGCGGGCATCGGCATCGCGCGGGCCGAGGGCCACGGCGCGCTGCAGACGCTCGACGCCAATGCCGATATCGCCGCAATGAAGCAGGGCGATGCCCGAGGCGGCAGCGACCATCAAGTCATTGGGATTGGCGGCGAAAGCCGCCTCCAGCACGGCGACGCCACCCTCGTAATCCCGCCCCGCCTGCAGCAGCGCCATGCCGCAATGGGTCATCACCCGGGGATCGCCGGCGCAATGCTGCAGAGCGCGGCGCGCCAGCTCGACGCTCTCGGCCGCATCATCTGTGATAAAGGGCGCCCAGCCCATCGCGTGCCGATGTTCCAGCACCCAGGCAGCGTGGGAAAGAAGCATCGCATTGTCCGGCTCGATCGTCAGCGCCTGCTGCAACAGCGTATGGGCGGCCGCATTGCCCTCCATCGACTCGTCATGAAGGGCGGCAAGTGCCCTCAGATAAAGATCGTAGACGGCGACGCTCTGCGGCCGCTCGCGGCGGGAGCGCTGCATCTCGGCAATCTCGATCGACGGCTCGACGGTGGAGGCGACGCGCTCGGTGATCAGATCCTGGAAACCGAAGATATGGCCGATGACATCCTCGAAGCGCTCGGCCCAGAGATGCCCCGCCGTGACGCCATCGATGAGCTGGACATCGAGGCGGATACGCTCGCCGTCGCGCCTGACGCTGCCTTCGAGCAGATAGCGGACGCCAAGCTCAGACGCCGCCTGGCGGATATCGACGGTCCGACCCTTATAGGCAAAGGAAGAACTGCGCGACACGACCGAGAAGGAGCGGAACCGCGCCAGCGCCGTGATGATCTCGGCCGCCAGGCCATCGGCGAAATAATCCTGCTCGGCGCCGGCGCCGAGATTGACGAAAGGCAGGACGGCAACGGCGGGCGGATGCGGATCATCGGCGGCAACGGCACTTTCCAGCGCCAGCCGGTAGCCGAGCCGCGGGATGGTGACGATCCACTCGCTGCCATCGCCCCGCTTGCCGAGCGCCTTGCGCAGCGCCGCGATCTGCACCGTCAGATTGCCCTCTTCGACGGCGAGACCCGGCCAGCCGCATTCCATCAGCGCGGCCTTGGAGACGGCCTTGCCCTCCTCCGCCGCAAGTGCCGCCAGCAGGAGAGCGCTCTTCCGGCCGATCGCCATGGGCTTGCCCTCCCGCGCCAGATCACCCGTCGCGACATCGATGCGGAATGGACCGAAGGAGACAACCGGCTTGCCCATGCGCCACAATAGCGCGGAACCGGGTGGCGGGAGAAACGGATTCAGCCGGGGGGATGCAGGGGCCGCAGCAGCAGGGCTGCGGCCCCCGAAGATCACACCTTCAGCTCGCGCCGCTCCCGCTCGGTAACGACCGAGAGGTCAATCACCTTCTGCAGGTTGGCGGCATGGCGGAAGTTCGGATCGGGCTGAACGCCTGTCATCACCGCTTCCGCGAAGCGCTGGTAGTTGGTCGGCACGGCGGGAACCTCGATATCGCTCCAGGTCGCCGTCTCCACATCGTCTCCAAGGCAGCCGCGCAGCGACGAACCGTTGGGATTGTGGTTCACCTCCAGGCTGCCGCGCTCGCCATAGATGCGCAGTTTCAGCTCGTTCAGATGCCCGGTCGCCCAGCGGCTGGCATGGACGACGCCGAGCGCACCATTGGCGAAATCGACCGACATGGTGAAGCTGTCATTGGCATCCAGCATATATTCGCCGATCTGGCCGCCCGGCGCCTTGTTGAAGGTCTTCAGGCGGGCAAAGACATGGTCGATATCGGTCGCCGCGCCATAGGCCGCGAAGTCGAGAATATGGATGCCGACATCGCCGAGCACGCCATTCGAGCCGTGGCCGGTCGACAGGCGCCAGAGCCAGGTCGATTCCGTGCGCCAGTCGCCCCAGGCGCGCGACACGAGCCAGCTCTGCAGATAGGAGGCTTCCACATGCTTGATCGTGCCGAGCTCGCCCGACAGCACCATTTCGCGGGCGCGCTGCAGCGGCGCGACATTGCGATAGGTGAGGTTCACCATGTTGATGACGCCGGCCGCCTCAGCAGCTTCCGTCATCTCCAGCGCCTTCGGATAATTCTCCGCCAGCGGCTTTTCGCAGAAGACGTGCTTGCCCGCCGCAATCAGCGCCATGGTCGTCGGGTGGTGGATCCTGTCAGGCGTGACATTGGTCGCCGCGTCGAATTCGCCCCAGGCGATCGCCTCGTCGAGGGTCAGGAAACGCTTTTCGATGTTGAACTTGTCGGCAAAGGCCGCAACGCGGACGGTGTCGGTATCGACAGCGCCGACCACTTCCACGCCGTCAATGCGGGTGAAGTGGTCGAGCTGGTTCTTCGCCATCACGCCCGTTCCGAGAACGAGTAGTCGCATGGATGCTCCTCAGCGGTAACCGGCTTCGCCGGCCTGGTGCAATCTTGGGCCGCGTTCTTCGATCGGCTCCAGTGCCTTCTCAACCGGCACATTTGGAGCATCATGGATCGCAGTCAACGCGCCGGCCGGGTTATGGGCCCATTTAACGCCGTTGATAAGCACCTTCTTGACGTTGGCATCGTGATAGGTCGGGTAGGTTTCGTGGCCCGGGCGGAAATAGAAGATGTTGCCGGCGCCGCGGCGCCAGGTCATGCCCGAGCGGAACACTTCGCCACCCTGGAACCAGGAGATGAACACCGTTTCCAGCGGCTCGGGGACCGAGAACTGCTCGCCATACATCTCTTCGTTCTCGAGCACGAAATTCTCGTCGAGACCGGCAGCGATCGGATGGCGCGGATTGATGACCCAGAGCCGCTCGCGCTCGCCCGCCTCACGCCATTTCAGCGCGCAGGGCGTGCCCATCAGCCGCTTGAAGATCTTCGAGAAATGGCCGGAATGCAGCACGATCAGGCCCATGCCTTCCCAGACGCGCTTGGCAACGCGCTCGACGATCTCGTCGGAAACGGCCCCGTGATCCTTGTGGCCCCACCAGAGCAGCACGTCGGTCTCGTCGAGGCGCGATTGCGGCAGGCCATGCTCGGCTTCCTGCAGCGTTGCAGTCGTCGCATTGATGCCGGGGTCGCTGTTCAGCGCCTTGGCAATCGTCGTGTGCATGCCCTCCGGGTAGATCCCCCTGACGATCTCGTTGGTATTCTCGTGAATATTCTCTCCCCAGACGACGGTACGAATGGCCATGCTGGTGCTCCTCTAGGCTTTCGGGGTTGTCAAAACTGGCAGGCCGAGAAGAATTCAAAGCGCTTTGGGAAAATGCTCAAAACTGCGCCGTGCCTCCTCCAAGTCACAAGAAGACATAGACCTTTGGCCGCAATTTGACAAAGGGGAAAATTCCGCGCGGCGATGCGGCGCAGGAATACGCACAAACCCTAATGAAATCAGTGCGAAACGGATTTCGAGAACAGATTGACGACGAGCACGCCGGTGATGATGAGGCCAAGGCCGATCATCGCCGGAAGGTCGAGGCGCTGCTTGAAACAGATGAGCCCGACGGCCGAAATCAGCACGATTCCCAAAGCGCTCCAAATCGCATAGGCGATGCCGACGGGGATCGATTTCAACGTCAGCGACAGCACATAGAAGGCCGCTGCATAGCAGACGACGACCACGGCGGCCGGCAGCAGCCGCGTGAACTGCTGCGACATCTGCAGCGCCGTCGTGCCGATGACTTCGAGCACGATCGCGAGGAAAAGCAGCGCATAGACGGCAGCCGGGTTCATGGTCTTCAATCCTGGAATTATCGCTTGGTCAGTTCGCCGAGGCGCGCAATCAGCGCCCGGCGCTCGGCAGGGCCGAGATCATGGCTCTCCGTCGTATCCGAAAGCCAGAGCCCATCCGCCGCAAAGCGGACGATCTGCGCATCGACGGAGGAGTCGGTGCCGACATATTCATCGGCCCGCGCCTGCACCCATTCGCGCCAGCGCTGGCGAAGCCGCGGCTCGGCGAGCATGGCGATCGTCACCTGCGCCCAATGGCGCGAGTCCTCACGGTCGTCCTGGATATCGGCGACAGCCAGCAGGTAGGCGCGGGTGAAGCGGCCATGCGAGACCGGATCGACCCGCATCCGCTCTTCGATATCGGCATCGAAACGCTCGAGCAGGCTCTCGAACAGCGCATCGAGCAGCGCATTCTTCGTCGGGAAGTGATGCAGCAGCCCGCCCTTGCTGACGCCGGACGCGCCGGAGACCGCATCGAGCGTCACCGACGCCATGCCATTCTCCGTCGCCAGACGCGCGGCGACATCCAGCAGCTGCCGGCGAACGAGTTCGGGTTGTTTCTTGCGGTGATGTGCGAGTGCCATGATCACTAAAAATACCGGCTGGACGGTTTTGTCAATCGAAATCGGGAGAAGCGCCTGCAGCTGCGGGCATTTGGACGAATTGCCGCGCCTTGGAGTCGCCAGGTTGCGCTCGCCGCCTGTCCGTTGCATGACAGATGCGGGGTATAAAGGGATGGTTCAGTGGCTGAAGAGGCAATCACGCTCTATCAGGCGATCGGTGGCGACGACACGGTAAAGGCGCTGTCGCACCGCTTCTACGAGCTGATGGATACGCTGCCGGAGGCAAGGCATGTGCGGGCCGTTCACCCGCCGAGCCTCACGGGCAGCGAAGAGAAATTCTACGAATATCTGACCGGCTATCTCGGCGGGCCGCCGCTCTATACCGACAAGCGCGGCCATCCGCGCCTGCGCAGCCGGCATTTCGTCGCGGAGATCGGCCCGGTCGAGCGCGACGAATGGCTGCTCTGCTTCCGCCAGGCGATGGATGAGACGATCGCCAATCCGAAGCTCCGCGAGATCATCTGGCCGCCGATCGAACGGCTCGCTTTCCACATGCAGAACAAGGAATAGAGCGCATGCTCGACAATCACCGCATCGCGCCCCTCTTCTTCCTGTTCGCCGGTCTCTTCGGCGTCGCCGGCGTCGGCCTTGCCGCCGTCGCCGCCCACGGTGGCGGCGACGCCAGCCTCGCCGCCTCGGCCTCCGCCATGTGCCTCGCCCACGCGCCCGCCCTGCTCGGCCTGGCGCTCGCAGGCGAGAAACTGAAAACCGCCTTGCTGGCCGGTTTGCTGATGATCATCGGCACCGCGCTCTTTTCCGGCGACCTCGTCTCGCTGCGTTTCGCCGGACACGGCCTTTTCCCCTATGCGGCGCCAACAGGCGGCTGGGCGATGATGCTCGGCTGGCTCGCGATCGCCATCGGCGGCTTCCTGCGCCGCCCGGCCCGATGACCGCCACGACGATCCGCCCGGCCCGCGAGGGCGAGCTCGAAACGCTGCGCGCCATCGAGATGGACGCCGCAGGCGCGCTGATCGACGCCGGCGTCCCCTTCCCGGGCGAACCGCATCCGCTCTCGCTGGATCAGCTCGGCGCTTATCTGGCGGATGACCTGCTGCTCGTTGCAGCGGACGGCGATGACGTGGCGGTTGGCTTCCTTGCAGCAGAGGAGATCGACGGCATGCTCTATATCGCCGAGGTCGACGTGATCAGGCACCTCCACGGCAACGGCATCGGCCGGTCGCTGATGCTGGCAGCGATCGATATTGCGCGGGCACGCGGGCTGTCGGCGGCGATGCTGACGACGGACCGCTTTGTCGTGTTCAATTATCGGTTCTACCGGTCGATGGGGTTTGAGGAACCGGCTGATATGCCGGTAAGTTTGCGGGCGATCCTGGAGGGTGAGATCGCCAACGGCATGGATGCCGGGCGGCGTGTGGGGATGGTGTTGAGGCTTTGAGGGTGGCGGGCGGATAGTCTCGAGCCCGGAGCCCCCTCACCCTAGCCCTCTCCCCGTTGGGGAGAGCGACTGTCTTCTGCGTCAAGCGTCTTGCCATGGTTTGTTGTCCCTGATGATGGCGTTGAGGATGGTGAGGAGCTTTCGCATGGTTGCGACGATAGCGACGATCTTCGGCTTGCCTTGTGCGACGAGGCGATCGCGGAAGGTTCTGAGGGCGGGATTGTAGCGGCTGGCGACCAGAGCCGCCATGAACAGCACCGCACGCACCTTGCCCCTGCCGCCGCCGATGAAGCTCTTGCCCTTCCACTTGCCCGATTGCCGCGTCCAGGGCGCAAGGCCTGCCAGCGACGCGATCTGGCGACGGTCGAGACTGCCGAGCTCTGGCATCTCGGCCAGCAGCGTGCGCGCGGTTGCCGGCCCGACGCCCGGCACCGATGTCAGCAGCGCTTCGCGCACCCGCCAGACAGGCGACTTGCGGATATGGCCGTCCATATCGGCGTCGATGCTGGCAAGCTCGCGCCTGAGTGCGGCGAGCAGGCGCTGGATACTCTTCTGCGCCTGCCTGTCGCGCACCATGCGCGCCCGGTTCTCTTCCGCCACGATCATCTGCACGATCTGCTGCCTGCGGCTGACGAGAGCCGACAGAGCTTGCGTCTCAGCATCACGTAGCGGCCGGATAGCGGGCTTGGTCGCCGCAACGAAGGCGGCAATGACGGCCGCATCGATCGGATCGGTCTTGGCCCGGCGGCCGATCGCCTGCGCGTAGGCACGCACTTGAGTAGGGTTGACGACAAGCACCGTCAATCCCGCCGCAGACAAGCCTGCTGTTGCCAGGGTCTCGAAACCGCCAGTCGCTTCGAGCGCGATTGCATCGGCGCCGATCGCCTTCAGGCGGCTGGTCAGTTCGCGGATGCCATCGTCGTCGTTGCCGACAGCAAAAGCCTCGCCCTGCGGCCAGACGGCAACGTCGAGCCGCTCCTTCGAAACGTCGATACCGATGATCCTATCCATCTGATCCCATCCTTGCCTAATCGGGCTTTGCTTTCGCAAGCGGCCCTGGCGACTGTTCGGGTTCAATGGAACGGCGGGCGAGGACCCGTGCTCTCCCGCGGGCTTGGTGTCCCAGAGGGCCTCGGTCTCTCGCTCGCCACCGCTGAAGCCATCAAAGCCTCAAAGCCGGCGTTTGGGAAGTTACAAGGGGACGATGGCGATTGGGGCTGGGCTTCCGCGCCTTCGCCAGCACGGTCAACGCCGCAAAACGCGCTACCCCTCCCATCTCACCTCCAGAGCAAGACGGTCGAGCCGGGCGGCCGCCACACATCCCTTCTCCCCTCGGGGAGAAGGTGGCGGCAGCCGGATGAGGGGCTGTTGGCTCTGAAGGCAGAGAGCCCCCAACCCACCCACCTTAGCAGTTTGAACGAAGACCGCCCCACCTCTCCTCCATCATCCCTGTGCTCGTTACAGGGATGATGGAGTTCTGGGCCGCACCCCACCCCTTCACGAATGCGCCATAAACCGGCTGAGATAGGCAAAACTCGTCTGCGCAAATTCAAACGGCCGCTTCGGGCTGTCGTGCTCGACCACCAGCGTCCGCGCCCCGTTTGCCAGCGCCAGCCGCCAGAGCGATGGCCACATCAGCGTGCCGGCGCCGACGTCGGCCCAGCCGTCCTCGTCGGCATTGGCGCCTTCGGGCGCGCGATCCTTCACATGGGCGGAGACGAGAACCTTGGCATAGCGGTGCAGCCAGTCGGCCGGGTTGACGCCGGCCCGCGAAATCCAGGCGATATCGGCCTGCCAGACGAGCGGCGTGCCGCGTGCTGCCTCGAACATCACCTCGAAGCCGTAGCGCGCCGTCGGCAGCAGCGAGAAACCCGCCATCTTGTTGTGATAGCCGATCGAAATACCGTCTGCCGCATAGCGCTCCGCGAGACGGCCGAGTTCGGCGCCGAGGCGCTGCCAGCCGCCCGTCGTCTCCGGCGGCAGGAAGGTGGCCGATTGCGGCACGAAGAGTTCCCTGATGCCGCAGGCGCGGCAGGCATCGGCAACCTGGGCCGGCTCGCTCTGCAGAAATTCGAGGCCGATATGAGCGGTGGGAGAGGTCAGGCCGTGGCGCACAAGCGCTTCGCTCAGCGCCGCTGCATCCTGCAACTGATGTCCGAGCGGCTCGACGGACTGGAAACCGGCCTTTGCGGCAGCGGAAAGCTGGGCGTCGAGCGATCCGAGTTCGCGCAGCGAGAAAAGTTGCAGGGATAGAACAGGCTTCGTCATATCATGACGATAGCACGGGCGACGGGCCAAACCATAGCGCGTCCTCGACGCCGCTCATTGCGGCCAGGGGTCGCAGAAAGACCCCGGGGGTCGCAGTGGGACTCCAGTCGTCGGCAGAACTCAGCGGTCCGGAATGCGCGCGAAGCGCAGCAGGTTGCCATGCGGATCGTGGATGAAGAACTCTTCCATGTTCCAGGGGCGCAGTTCAAGCGCGCTGAGGCGCGGTACGCCCTTGCCGGAATATTCCCGATGCAGCGCGCCGATCCGTCCGCCGCGGATATAGACGGAGCTGCGTTCGCAAAGCGAGCGGTCGTCCGTCAGCCGGAAATGCAGTTCCATCTCCTGGCGGCGGACGATCAGATAATCCGCCGTCTCGTAGGTCGCGGCAAAGCCCAGCTCATCGCGGTAGAAGGCAAGTGTCTCCGCTATATCAAGAGACGGCAGGATCGGGATGACTTCGACGCGCTGCGGATCTTCCATCGCTCAGATGCCCTCGACCACGTTGAAACCCTCGAAGACCGGCGGCCCTTTGTACATCGCCTTGCGGTCGCCGGCATTGCGATGGGCAGCGCGAAAATTCTCGGACTTCGTCCAGTTGAGGAAGTCCTCCTCGCTTTTCCACAGCGTATGCGAGGAAAACAGCGTATAGCCATCCTCCGCGTTCGCCTTGCCGCGCAGCAGCCGGAACTCGACGAAACCGGGCACCTGCGACAGGCTGGAATCGCGGTTGCGCCAGACGTCCTCGAACTCGGTTTCCGAGCCGGTGGAAACCTTGAAGCGGTTCATTGCGATATACATGCGGGCTCCTCAGCGCTTCCGGCTTTTGCGCACCGGCGCGGCGAAGGCAACGATGTTGTTGCCGTTTGCAGCCTCGCGGCCGAGCGGCTTTTCCGGCTCGACACCCGGCATCCTCGTCTCCCAATAGGGAAATTCGGTGACGTTATCCGCCTGCGCCTCGCGCTCGGCATTTTTCATCAGCAGGTCGTAGAGCTCGGGCACAAGGCCGTCGCCATTCTGTGCGGCGAGCTTGTGCAAGCCGATCATCATAAAGCCCTCTGGGCGCTGGTCTTTCATCGGGAATTGTCTCGTTCGTTCATCGTGTTCAAGGCCCGCTCGAGGCTGGACTTGCTGCCGCTGCGCAGCGGAATGAAGGCCTTGCCGAATTTCTTGCAGCCGGTCTTCACGCGCACGCAGGCGTCATGGCTGATACAGTCGATCGGGCAGAACACGCAGTCGACGGAGGGAAGAACGGTATCGATGCGGGAAACCGCTTCGCGCAAGCCGCCATCATGATGGATGAGCTCGGCGCCGAAGCTGCTGGCGATCTCGCGAAGATGTGCCACCTGGCAATCCCGGCCGCCGACATAGAGAAAACTGCGGCCATCCAATTTGGACCGTCCCGACGGCTGCGCCTCGGCTGCCGCATCCGCGCTGACGCGGATTTCCCGGTTGGATCCCTTCTTCGCCTTCCGAGCCATTTACCACCCGTTCGCTCGTTGATCGTCACACGATTCCAGTGTGCAAGCGGGACCTTATTAAACTTGATTTTTAGAGTAAAGTATAAAGTTGACTCTTTTGATCATATTTATTTCAGCGGCCGGTGACCTGGACTTCCTGGGTAAAGGTCCAGCTCGGCTTGCCCCATTCGGACGGCAGCGGCGGGAACGGAGACGCCCGCTGAACGCCAGAGACAACCGCCTGATCGAGCTCGGGAATACCGGAGCTGCGGGCAACCGAAAGGCCGGTCAGCGAGCCGTCGCCGCCGATCGTCAACCTTACGCGAACATTCATCGAGGCGCTCATGCGCTTGTATTCCGACGGCACCCTCACGGCGCGGCGGATGCGCGACTGCACCTTGCCCGGATAGTTGGCGACGGCAGCGCTGCCTGCCCCGCCGGAGCTACCGGCCGAACGCGAATTCTGGTCGGAATTGGCCGTTTCCTGTCCGTCATTGGCACCGCGGCGCGAGTCCTGCTTGTTCTCGCCCTGCGAACCGGCAACCTTTTTCACCACCTTCTTCGGCGGCTCTTTCTTCTCGGCCTTCGGCTTCTCCACCGGCGGCACCGCCTTGGGCTTCGGCGTCGGGGTCGGCGCTTCCTCGGGCTGGATAGCCTCCGGCACAGCTTGCGCCACCTCCGTCCGCTCCACGGGCTTCACCTCTTCCGGCACTTCGGTCGCCATCGGCTGGACGACGGATGTTTCGGCCGGAACGTTGGAGGTCAGCACTTCGGGCTCGGCAGCAGTCACCGTCTCCGGCGAAACGCGGGTTACCTCCTGTGTCGGCTGTACCGGCTGGGCCTCCACCGTTTCCGTGGGCTGCACCTCAGTCGGCTGCACTTCCGTTGGCTGAACCGTCTCCGGCTGCACGCTTTCCGCCACCACTTCCTCGGGCTGCGGCTCGACCTGCAGGTCGGGATCACCAGCCGAGGCCTGGTCGGCTTCGGAATCGCCGAGAATGATGACGCTGACGGCCTCGCCAGCCTCTTCCTCCGGCTGATGCGGCGTCACAACGAAACCAATGGCTAGCGCGGTGAAGACGATCGCATGAAATGCAAATGAGGTCAGGCAGGCCGCAACGACATTGCGCTTGACGGGCTTGACCGCCGCATCCTGCTTCTCGATCGCAGACGTATCCATTGCCGGCGCATCGGCGGCATCGGCTTTCGGTCCCTTGGCATGCTCGGGGAAGGAGCCGATCTGGGCGAAGCGGGCATAGTGGACGACGGCTTCGGCGGCGGGCTGGCGCGGTGCGTTGCGCAGCTCCGGCATTTCATGGCCGGGATGCAGGCCGGGCAGGTTGTCGTTCGACCCGCCCTCTTCCTGATCGGCAAAGAACACCTGCCGTGACTGGGATTTCGCTGAAACTACCATGTGCCTGCCCCGGCCAGTTGGAAACTGAAGCCTCGCCGGGTTCATCCCCGGCGCATTCATTACCCTTCGAAGGGAACCGAAATCTGCGACCGGGTCACCAGACCCTTCATGCATTCGCCGGCAGCCGGGCCATCGCAGACCGGCGTGTCGTTGATCAGGATGCGGGTGACGGCCTCGCACTTGACGTTCGGCATGTCGAACTGGCGCACGCGCTTCTTGCCCTGCGGCAGATCGCGGAAGTCGAGAACGGTAATCTTGTCGACGGCATTCTTGTCGTTGAAGAAGGCGAGCTCGAAGGAGATCTTGTTGACCGGGGCCGCCAGCTTGTTCAGCGCCACGAAGGTCATCATGCAGCCCTTCTGCGAGGGCGCCAGCGCATTCAGCTCGACCTCGAGAGCATTGGCGGGAGCGGCCGGAGCAGCAGCAGCGGCGTCCTGCGCGTAAGCCGGAAAAACGCTTCCCGCCGCGATCAATCCGCCTGCCACGAGCGCTGCAAAACTGCGTGCCGCCATCATCACTTCTCCATGCGATTTCGAAAACTTGAGTTGATAACTCTTCTATTGCGTCTTTAAAAAATGCTGACTATGAAAGTCAAGATAAATGTATCGGAGCCGCGGGAAAACAAGCCGCGGCACAAGCGGAAATTGCCAACCGAAATGATGGTTGAAAAGCCTGACACCTTTAAGCATGCGCCGTTCGTCAAAGACGCGGCGGAAGTGCGCACGATCGAAAGCGGAGACATCTTCCGCGGCGCGAACGAGATCATGATCCGGCATGAGGGCGTGGTCTATCGCATGAAAATTACCCGTCAGGGCAAGCTCATTCTCAATAAGTAAGGGTAGAACATGACCGAGAACACCAGACCGGCACCGGCCGAAATTCGTGCGTTTCGCGCCGAGAATCCGAAGATGCGCGAGCGCGATATCGCTGCTCAGCTGAAGATCTCCGAGGCTGCCCTCGTTGCCGCCGAAGTCGGCATTTCCGCCACCCGCATCGATGCCAGCGCCAACAAGCTTTTGGAGCGCGTCGCCAGCCTCGGCGAAGTCATGGCTCTGTCGCGCAACGAAAGCGCCGTGCACGAGAAGATCGGCTTCTACGAGAACATCACCACCGGCCAGCACAACGCCATCGTTCTCGGCGAGAATATCGACCTGCGCGTCTTCCCGAGCCGCTGGGCGCATGCCTTCGCGGTCACCAAGAAGGATGGCGATACCGAGCGCCTCAGCCTCCAGTATTTCGACAAGACCGGCAATGCGGTCCATAAGGTCCACCTGCGTCCGTCGTCCAATGTCGAGGCCTATCACGCCATCGTCGCCGAGCTGAAGCTCGAGGACCAGTCGCAAGAATTCGTCGAGCAGGAAGCAAGCTTCGGCACCGATGAAACCGGCGATGTCAGCCGCGACGAACTGCGCGACAACTGGAGCAAGCTCACCGACACCCACGAATTCTTCGGCATGCTGCGCAAGCTGAAGATCGGCCGTCAGGCGGCCGTGCGCACCGTCGGCGACGACTACGCCTGGAAGCTCGATCCCTCGGCGACGGCGGACCTGCTGCACGCCTCGGTCAAATCCGGCCTGCCGATCATGTGCTTCGTCGCCAATAACGGCATCGTCCAGATCCATTCCGGCCCGATCTTCAACGTCCAGCCGATGGGTCCGTGGATCAACATCATGGACCCGACCTTCCACCTGCATCTGCGCCAGGACCACATTGCCGAGGCCTGGGCCGTGCGCAAGCCGACCAAGGACGGCCATGTCACCTCGCTCGAAGCCTATGATGCCAAGGGCGAGATGATCATCCAGTTCTTCGGCAAGCGGAAGGAAGGCACCGACGAGCGCAGCGACTGGCGCGAGATCATCGAGAACCTGCCGCGCGCCGCAAGCGTCGCCGCATAAGGAGCATGGTGATGAAGATGCCCTCCAGCCTGCGCCGCATCCGCCTCTGGGAACTGGCGCTGACGGCGGCCGTCATGGCACTGCCGCTCATCCCGTCGCCGGTCGCCACGCCCGGCTATTCCTTCGTCCGCTCCGCCCATGCCGCCGAGCCGAAGAAGCTCGACACCTCGCGCGTCGTCTCCGTCGGCGGCGACGTCACCGAGATCATCTATGCGCTCGGCGAGGAAGGCCGCATCATCGCCCGCGACTCGACCAGCATGTATCCCGAAGCGGCAATGAAGCTGCCCGACGTCGGCTACATGCGGGCGCTCTCGCCAGAAGGCATTCTCGCCGTCAACCCGTCGGCGATCATCGCCGTCGAGGGCGCCGGCCCACCAGAAGCGCTGACCGTTCTGAAGAACGCCAGCGTTCCCTTCGAAACCGTGCCGAACACCTATGACCGCGAAGGCATCCTGAAGAAGATCGATCGCGTCGGCACCCTGCTCGGCGTCGAGGAGAAGGCCAAGGCGCTGGAAGCCAAGGTCGGCGCCGATCTCGACGCGGCGATTGCCGATGCCGAGAAGCGCCCGGAAGGTGAGCGTAAGCGCGTGCTCTTCATCCTCAGCGCCCAGGGCGGAAAGATCATGGCGTCGGGCACCGGCACGGCCGCCGACGGGATCATCAGCCTTGCAGGTGCCGTCAACGCCGTCGGCACCTTCCCGGGCTACAAGCCGCTGACCGACGAGGCGATCATCGAGGCGAAGCCCGACGTGATCCTGATGATGGACCGCGAAGGCGGCCATGCGGCAGCCAATGACGATCTCTTCAAGCAGCCAGCAATCGCACTGACGCGCGCCGCCCAGAACAAGGCGGTCATCCGCATGGACGGCCTGCACCTTCTCGGCTTCGGCCCGCGCACGGCAAGCGCGGTGCGCGAACTGAACGCCGCGATCTACGGCGGCTGACATGGCAATGCAGGATGCGATGGCGGGTGAAAGACGCTCCCTCTTCTCGATCACGGCGCTGCGCGAGCGGCAACAGGCGGGCGATCGCGCCCGCCTTGCGGTCCTGGTCATCGCCCTGCTCGTCGTCGGCTCGGTCTTCTCGCTGCTGTTTTCCGTCACCACAGGCGCGTCCGACGCATCGATGTTCGATGTCATCGCCAATCTCGGCGGCCAGGCCGATGCGCTGACCATGCGCGACCGGATCATCATCTTCGATATCCGCATGCCGCGTGCCATTCTCGGCTTCCTGGTCGGCGGCTCGCTCGCCGTCTCCGGCGCGGTGATGCAGGGCCTGTTCCGCAATCCGCTCGCCGATCCCGGTCTCGTCGGCGTCTCCTCGGGGGCCGGTTTCGGTGCCGTCGTCATGATCGTGCTCGGCGGCGGCATCGCCATGCCGCTGTTCAATCTGCTCGGCATCTATGCCCTGCCGCTCGCAGCCTTCGGCGGCGGTCTCGCCACCACGCTGCTGCTCTACAGGGTCGCCACCAGCAACGGCCAGACCTCGATCGGCACCATGCTGCTCGCAGGCATCGCGCTCGGCGCTCTCACGGGCGCCCTGACCGGCCTTCTGACCTATATGGCGAACGACCAGCAGCTGCGCGATCTCACCTTCTGGGGCATGGGCTCGCTCTCGGGCGCCACCTGGATGAAGATCGCGGCGGCAGCGCCGATCATCCTCCTCTCCTTCGTCGTCCTCCCCTTCATGGCCCGCGGCCTGAACGCCATCACCCTTGGCGAGGCCGCCGCCTTCCACATGGGCGTACCGGTTCAGCGGCTGAAGAATATCGCCATCGTCACCGTCGCGGCAGCCACCGGCGCCTCGGTTGCCGTCAGCGGCGGCATCGGCTTCGTCGGCATCGTCGTGCCGCATGTGCTGAGGATGGTGATCGGTCCGGATCACCGCTACCTGCTACCCGCTTCCGCCCTGCTCGGCGGTTCGCTGCTGATCTTTGCCGACGTCTTGGCGCGCACCATCGTTGCCCCGGCCGAACTGCCGATCGGCATCATCACCGCGGCTGTCGGCGGTCCCTTCTTCCTGTGGATCCTGCTGCGCCAGCGCTCGCGGCTTGCCCTCTGAGAACGCATCCATGATCGAGCTTTCCAATGTTTCCGTCGATCTGTCGGGCAAGACCATCGTCCACGGCGTCAGCTTCACGGCCCGTGCCGGCGAGCTGACGGCAATCGCTGGTCCCAACGGCTCCGGCAAGACGACGACGATGAAAGCCGTCTCCGGCGAGCTTGCCGCCAGGGGGTCGGTGAAGATCAACGGCGCCGAAGTGCGCGACATGGCGCCCTGGAAGCTCGCCGCCATCCGCGGGGTCCTTCCGCAGGCAAGCGCCATCTCCTTCCCCTTCACCGTCCGCGAAATCGTCCGCATGGGCCTGACCACGGGCGTCAATCTTCATCCCGAAAAAGCCGAGGAAACTGCGGCCCGCGCCCTTGGCGCCGTCGATCTGCACGGTTTCGAGGGCCGCTACTATCAGGAACTCTCGGGCGGCGAGCAGCAGCGCGTTCAGCTCGCCCGCGTCCTCTGCCAGATCGCCGAGCCGGTCGCGCACGGCAAGCCCTGCTGGCTGCTGCTCGACGAGCCGGTCTCCAGCCTCGACATCAGCCACCAGCTGACGATCATGCGGCTTGCGCGCCAGTTCTGCGAAGCCGGCGGCGGCGTCATCGCCGTCATGCACGATCTCAACCTGACGGCCCTCTTTGCCGATCAGATCGTGCTGATGAAATCCGGGCGGCTGGCGGCGGCCGGCAGCGTCCGAGACGTGCTGACGGACGACAACATGCGCTCCGTCTTCGGCTGCGCGCTGCGCATCAACCAGGTGCCGGCTGATGGCACGCCGTTCGTGCTGGCGCATAGCGCTCTCTGAGCTCCTGCAGGGAACCTTTCCGCGCCATTCGCGTTCTCCGTGTCGATGATTTGGGTCATGGCCGGGGCACTCTCCCAACAGCAATGGTCTTGACCTGCGTTTAAACAGGCGGCGCTTCCGTTCGCCCAAAAGCATGGAGAAAAATCATGGCTTCATCCATCCTCCAGTCCGTTCGCGGCTCCCGCAAGGGCAACGGCACGCTCCACAGCATCGAAAGCACGATCGAAGACCAGATCGAGCATCTGCGCGACGAGATCGAGGCGCTGACCAAGATCGCCGCCAAGAATTCCCGCCGCCAGTCGGACAAGATCCGCTATCAGGCATCTGCCGGTTACGACGAGCTCGTCGGCCGCAGCGAAGATCTGCTGCGCGACCTGCAGGATGGCTATCTGCGCGGCGCCAGCGAAGTCCGCGACACCGTGCGCAAGCATCCGGTCGCCACGATCGGCGCGGCCGCCGCCTTCGGCCTCGTGCTCGCCCTCCTCGCCCGCCGCTAGGAGGCTCGATGCTCTTCCCGATCCTCAGCATGCTGGTGGGAAACAGCGTTCACCGTACCGTTGCGCGAACCAAGCGCAACGGTATTTTCATTGCGATCGCCGCGCTTTTCCTGCTGACCGCCTATGCGCTGGCGGTGACCGCGGGTGCCATCTGGCTTGCGGGCATCTACGGCCCGGTCGGCGCCGCCCTCTTCCTCGCCGCCTGCGCAGTGCTCATTGCCGTCATCGCGCTTATCGTCATGGCGATCCTCAATGCGCAGGAGAAGCGCCGCGTTGAAGAGCGCCGGCTGGCGCTTGAATCCGCAGCAGCGGCCGGCATCGGCCTTCTTCGCTCGCAGCCGCTGTTGACCGCGGGCGTACTGGCTGCACTGGTTGCCTCCACCCTGGTTGGCTCCAAGCGGGACTAATATAGCTGACCGTCAGCGCCCGGAGCCCCCTCATCCGGCCCTAGCGGGCCGCCTTCTCCCCCGGGGAGAAGGGATCGAGGCGGCGCGGCATTGTCCCTTCTCCCCTCGGGGAGAAGGTGGCGGCAGCCGGATGAGGGGGCCTCGCCCACCGCCCCCAGAAAACTCCCCCACAAACAAAAAAGCCGGCGCCCACGAGGGGCAGCCGGCTTTTTCCTCCCAAGTATCCCTTGGTTTAGAAGGCGAATGCCTTCGATGTCAGCGGTGCGGATGTCGCGTCCGGGCCGAAATCGGCCTCGCCGGAGATCTGCAGCAGTTCCTGCAGGCGCTGGCGGGCGCGGTTGACGCGGCTCTTGATCGTGCCGACGGCGCATTCGCAGATTTCGGCGGCCTCTTCGTAGGAGAAGCCCGATGCACCGACCAGGATGATCGCTTCACGCTGATCCGGCGGCAGCTGCTCGAGAGCCTTCTTGAAATCCTGCAGGTCGAGCGCGCCGTATTGCGACGGGTGCATCGCCATGGATTCCGTGAACAGGCCGTCGCTGTCCTGGATTTCGCGGCCGCTCTTGCGCATCTGGCTGTAAAGCTCGTTGCGCAGGATGGTGAAGAGCCAGGCCTTCATGTTGGTTCCCATCTCGAAATGGTCCTGCTTGGCCCATGCCTTCATGATGGTGTCTTGCACGAGATCGTCCGCGCGGTCGTGGCGGCCGATCAGCGAGATTGCGAATGCGCGAAGGCTCGGCAGAGCTGCCAGGAGTTCGCGCTTGAAGCTTGGTTGCGCTTGTTCCATAGGCTCACCTTATTCCGCCATCTTGGCCGAAGCCATCATCTCGGCCTGGTCGAGCTTTTCGAGCAGATCGAGAAAACGGTCCGGGATCGCTTCGTCCTGGACGGCAGCGTAAAGCGACCGCAATTTGACGCCGATCTGGTTGTTGGGATCGAGTATGTCGCCCGCCCGCACATCCAGCCGTTGTTGATCTCTCTCTTCGTTCTGCTGTGTTGTCATTAACTCGTCACTTCTCGTCTGTTGTCTCTCTGTTGTGAGGGGCCGCCCGAGGTCTTGGTGCAGACACGGAAAGCACCGACCGTCCCGGGGACAGTTGATGCCGCAACGCTGCAGATGACATTCTTCAAACCGGCATGCCCTTATTCGTCGGCAAGGATAATGCGGGCGCCTGAAAAAAGTTCCGCACTGTCCGGAACTTTTTTAATAGTCTCACGTTTCTGACCCATTAGAGCCAGTTACCGGCCTATAGACGGGAGTTATTAATGACACTTTCAACTCGAATTGCGCCGCACCTTCCTTATCTGCGTCGCTATTCCCGCGCTCTCACCGGCACTCAGACATCTGGCGATGCATATGTTGCCGCAGTGCTTGAAGCGATCATCGCCGACATATCCATTTTCCCGGATACCGCTAACGACCGCGTCGCACTCTACAAACTGTTCACCGAACTTTTTGGTTCCACCGCAGTCCAGATTCCCGAGCCGGCCTCGCCTTATGCATGGGAACAGCGCGCGACAGTGAACCTCGCCAAGGTTTCGCCGGCGGCACGCCAGGCCTTCATCCTCGCATCCGTCGAGAACTTCCGCGTCGGCGAAATCGCCCTGATCCTCGATGTCGAGGAAAAGGAAGTCATGAGCCTGCTCGACACCGCCTCGCAGGAAATCTCCCGCCAGGTCGCGACCGACATCATGATCATCGAAGACGAACCGCTGATCGCCATGGATATCGAGCAGATGGTCGAAAGCCTTGGCCACAAGGTCACTGGCATCGCCCGCACCCACACGGAAGCCGTCGCGCTCTACAACAAGACCAAGCCGAGCATGGTTCTTGCCGACATCCAGCTTGCCGATGGCAGCTCGGGCATCGATGCGGTCAACGACATTCTGAAGACCTCAAGCGTACCGGTGATCTTCATCACCGCCTTCCCCGAACGTCTGCTGACCGGCGAACGTCCGGAACCGACGTTCCTTGTTACGAAGCCCTTCAATCCCGACATGGTCAAGGCATTGATCAGCCAGGCGCTGTTCTTCAATGAATCGACCAAGGTTGCCGCCTGAAAAGGGTTTTCCGGATAACGGAACAAAGCAAAAGCCGAAGCGTTCCAGCCTGACTGGCGCGCTTCGGGAGCTTTAACTGTTTCTGCAACGCTTGGTCATAAACTGACCGGCGGACGGACCGGCTGAATTGGCAACCTCTTTCCAGCTGCACCAGACGGATAAGGAAAGGCGGCTTGGTGACTACGATGAAACCATTAATCGGCAATGCCTCCCATATGGATGGCAAAGCCGTGATGATGGAACGGGCGCTTCGCAGTGCCGGAATTTCGATTCTCTTTCAGGACTCCCAGCTCGCAATCGCTTACGCCGAGAACCTGCCCGCTCATTTCCAGCATCTCTTCAGACCCGGCGCGACCGATGCCGACCTCTTCGGCCTGGCTTACGGCGAATATCTCCACGCCCTGAAGCTTAAGGTTCTCGAAGGCGGCGCGCCGACGACGGCCGAAGTCGAGGTCAATGTCGACGGCGAGATGCGCAGCTACGAGCTCAAGGTCCAGCGCGTCGCCGAAGGCGGCACTTACGGCATTCTCTCGGTCCTCTCCGAAGTCACCGAGACCCGTCACCGCGAAAAGGTGCTGAAGTCGCTGCTGCGCGAACTCTCGCACCGCTCGAAAAACCTGCTCGCCATCATCCAGGGCATTGCCACGCAGACGGCGCGCAACACGCTGTCGCTCGATGGTTTCCTGGTGAAATTCCGCGGCCGCCTGCAGTCGCTCTCCAATTCGCAGGACCTGATCACCGATTCCAGCTGGCGCGGCGCCTATCTCTTCGAGCTCGCCGAAAAGCAGTTCGCCCCCTACTGGCCGGAGACCGCCGGCACCATGCCGATCTTCGGCATCAACGCCCATATGACACCCAATGCCGCCGTCCATCTCGGCCTGGCGCTGCACGAACTGATCGTCAACTCCGCCTCCTTCGGCGCCATTGCCGGCGGTGCGGCCTCGATCACGCTCAACTGCCGCGAAGCTGAACTCAACGGCAGGAAGGCAATCGAAGTGACCTGGGCGGAGGCCCTGCCGAACAGGACGGAAGTTCACGAATTCAGCGAAAACAGCTTCGGCAAGACCGTGCTCGAGCGCGTCGTGCCCTCATCGATGAACGGCAAGGCAGTGCTCAAGCTGACACCCGGCCGCATCGAATATACATTGCTGATCCCCGAGACCGAATTCGAAATCCTGAAGCGCGCCTGACCGGGCGCTCTACTCCCCAAGACGGCACTGGTGTGGACAAAATAAAACAGCCAGTGCGAGGGCGGCGCACTGGCTGTTTTCACTCACCGGGAGGGGACCGTGAGTAGATCCGGATGATGGGTTGGGGGCGCGCATGTTGGGTCGATGCGATCATCATCAGGATACCCCAATAACGGGCGCGTTAACCTTTGGTTCCACCCGTCCGGAAAAAAAGTGGACTTTTGTGAATCTTTTTTGTCGAGCCTGTGAAACCCCCGCGAAATCCCTGATGCCGCAGCCAAAATCCCGATGAGAATAGGTATGTAAAATCAGTGGCATAACCTCTATAAGCACTCAAAATTTTACCGTTTGATAAATTTTTAGACCTGAGTTACGCTTTCCCTCACTAGCCGTTTACCAATAATGAGGGAACTTCAATGGAACGACTGGAAACTGGGATTCATGCTGGCCGGCTTTCGCCCGCCGAGTATGACGACAACTTTTCCGATCTGCATCCGCGCCTCGACAAACATGAGGCGCTGGTCGCTTCCGACCGCTGTTATTTCTGCTACGACGCGCCGTGCATGACGGCCTGTCCCACCTCCATCGACATTCCGCTGTTCATCCGCCAGATCTCGACCGGCAATCCGATCGGTTCAGCCAAGACGATCTTCGACCAGAATATCCTGGGCGGCATGTGCGCCCGCGTCTGTCCCACCGAAGAGCTCTGCGAACAGGCCTGCGTGCGCAACACGGCAGAGGAAAAGCCCGTGGAGATCGGCCGTCTGCAGCGCTATGCGACCGACGCCGCGATGAACGCAGGCAAGCAGTTCTATAGCCGCGCCGCTTCCTCGGGTAAGAAGATCGCCGTCATCGGCGCCGGTCCTGCCGGGCTCGCCGCCGCCCACCGCCTGGCGGTCAAGGGCCATGACGTCGTGATCTACGACGCCAAGCCGAAATCCGGCGGCCTCAACGAGTATGGTATCGCCACCTACAAGTCGGTCGACGACTTCGCCCAGAAGGAAGTCGATTACGTCCTGTCGATCGGCGGCATCGAGGTGAAGAACGGCCAGCTGCTCGGCCGCGACTTCTCGCTGTCGGACCTCCAGGCGCAATATGACGCCGTCTTCCTCGGCATCGGTCTTGCTGGTGTCAACGCCCTGAAGGTCGATGGCGAAAGCCTGCCCGGCGTCGAGGACGCCGTCGATTTCATCGCCAAGCTGCGCCAATCCGGCGACAAGGGCACGGTCGCGATCGGCCGCCGCGTCGTCGTTCTCGGCGGCGGCATGACGGCGATCGACGCTGCCGTGCAGGCCAAGCTGCTCGGCGCCGAGGAGGTGACGATCTGCTACCGCCGCGGCAAGGAGCACATGAACGCCTCCGAGTTCGAACAGGATCTCGCGGCTTCCAAGGGCGTCATCATCCGCCACTGGCTGGCGCCGAAATCGATCGTCGCCAAGAATGGCGCCGTCGCCGGTATCGAAGTCGAATATACCGCGCTTGCCGAAGGACGGCTGGTGACGACGGGCGAAACCGGCGTGATCGCCGCCGACCAGATCTTCAAGGCGATCGGCCAGACCTTCGAGGCCTCAGGCCTCGGCGCGCTGCGCACCGAAGGCGGCCGCATCGCCATCGATGGCGAAGGCCGCACCTCGATCGAGGGCGTCTGGGCGGGCGGCGACTGCGTGCTCGGCGGTGACGACCTCACCGTTTCGGCTGTCGCGCAAGGCCGCGATGCCGCCGAATCCATCAACCGCGTGCTTGCTGCAGGGTTGCAGCCGGCCGGCGCCGTCGCCTGAAGGGGAGCATGAACAATGGCTGATCTCCGCAATAATTTCGTCGGCATCAAATCCCCGAACCCGTTCTGGCTCGCCTCCGCGCCGCCGACCGACAAGGCCTATAACGTCGAGCGCGCCTTCAAGGCGGGCTGGGGCGGCGTGGTCTGGAAGACGCTCGGCGAGGAAGGCCCGCCCGTCGTCAATGTCAACGGCCCGCGCTATGGCGCGATCTGGGGCGCCGACCGCCGCCTGCTCGGTTTGAACAATATCGAGCTGATCACCGACCGCGACCTGCAGACCAACCTGCGGGAAATGAAGCAGGTGAAGATGAACTGGCCGGACCGCGCCCTGATCGCCTCGATCATGGTGCCCTGCGAGGAGGAGAGCTGGAAGGCGATCCTGCCGCTGGTGGAAGAAACCGGCGCCGACGGCATCGAACTGAACTTCGGCTGTCCGCACGGCATGTCCGAGCGCGGCATGGGTGCTGCGGTCGGTCAGGTGCCGGAATATATCGAGATGGTCGTGCGCTGGTGCAAGCAGTACACGCGCATGCCCGTCATCACCAAGCTGACGCCCAACATCACCGACATCCGCCGCCCTGCCCGCGCTGCCAAGCAAGGCGGCACGGACGCCGTGTCGCTGATCAACACGATCAACTCGATTACCTCGGTCAATCTCGACACCTTCTCGCCGGAACCGTCGATCGACGGGCGCGGCAGCCACGGCGGCTATTGCGGCCCGGCCGTCAAGCCGATCGCGCTCAACATGGTAGCCGAGATCGCCCGCGATCCTGAGACGTCGGGCCTGCCGATCTCCGGCATCGGCGGCGTCACGACATGGCGCGATGCGGCCGAGTTCCTGGTGCTTGGCGCCGGCAACGTGCAGGTCTGCACCGCGGCGATGACCTACGGCTTCAAGATCGTCGACGAGATGATCTCCGGCCTCGCGGCCTGGATGGACGAAAAGGGCCACCGCACCCTCGACGACATCACCGGCCGCGCCGTGCCGAATGTCTCCGACTGGCAGTACCTGAACCTCAACTACATCGCCAAGGCCAAGATCGACCAGGACGCCTGCATCAAGTGCGGCCGCTGTCACATCGCCTGCGAGGACACCTCGCACCAGGCGATCACCAACTTCGTCGACGGCGTCCGCCACTTCGAAGTCATGGAAGACGAGTGCGTCGGCTGCAACCTCTGCGTCAACGTCTGCCCGGTCGAGAACTGCATCACCATGGAAGGCCTGCCGGCAGGCGCGCTGGACGAACGCACCGGCAAGGTCGTCGAAAGCACCTACGCCAACTGGACGACCCATCCGAACAACCCGATGGCGAGACAGGCCGCGGAGTAAGAGATTCGCAAAGCCGCGGCGGAATTTGCGCCGCGGCTTTGCCTACCGGCATATCGGTGCTAAGGATGTGCCGCTGCACTACCGCAGCGTCCCACCAAGAGGAGGCAGCCATGGCTCGCAAACACCTCACCGGCCTCAGCTTTTGAGGTCACGTCCAAGCGACGTAAATCCTACCCCTCCGAAACCTGCGTCAAAACTGGGCGTCAGTTCATCCACGGCGATATCGAACTGATCGAGAAGCTCGGCCGCAACGACCCCTGTCCCTGTGGTTCGCGGAGACGGTTTCAAGAACTGTTGCCTGCAATCTGGCCACTATGACGGCATCCACCGCGACCACTACTTTTAGGGAGCGGGAGTGACGTGGCGAACTTGTTTCGCTCTTCCAAGCCGTCTCGCGTTGAGCAACACCTTACGCGGGACGGATCAGACTATCACTAGGAGAGGCCAATGACGGAAGCACTTGGCATTCGCATGAAGAGCCCAGCGCATCCCGGGGACTTTCTCAAGCACGAAGTTCTGGAGGAGCTGGAGCTCTCGGTGACCGATGCGGCGCGCGCGCTCGGCGTCACCCGGCCTGCCTTGTCCGCGTTGCTCAATGAACGCGCATCGCTCTCGCCCGAGATGGCGTTGCGGTTCGAGAAGGCATTCGGCATCTCGATGGATACGCTGATGCGGATGCAGAACAGCTTCGATATCGCCCAGGCGCGGCGCCGCGAGAAGGATATCGACGTCCTGCCCTACCGCACTCGGTTCTAAGCCACTCCCGCAAACGTCTTCCGATACGCCCCCGGGCTCGTCCCCAGCCGTTTGCGGAAATGGTGCCGCATCGTCGCGACCGTGCCGAATCCGCTCGCCGCAGCGATGTCATCCAGCGATGCCGCACCCTGCTTTTCCAGCAGTTCCCGCGCATGGCGCAGCCGCTCCTTCAACAGCCATTCGCCGACGCTGAGGCCGGTCGTCTTCTCGAAACGCCTCTGGAAGGTGCGCTGGCTCATGCCCGCCTTGTCGGCGAGCAGGCCGATCGGCTGCTCCTCGTCGAGGCGCTCGCGCATCCATTCGATCAGCGGCCCCAAGCGGATGCCTTCGCGCGCCTGCGGCACCGGCGCGTGGATGAACTGCGCCTGCCCGCCCTCGCGATGCGGCGGCAGGACGAGGCGGCGGGCGACGCTGTTGGCGGCCTCAGCGCCGAAATCCCCGCGCACCACATGCAGGCAGAGATCGATACCGGCGGCACTGCCCGCCGCCGTCAGGATGCTGCCCTCGTCCATGTAGAGAACCCCGGCGTCGAAGGCGATGTCGGGATAACGTGCGGCAATCGCGCCGACATAGCGCCAGTGCGTCGTCGCCCGGCGGCCGGAAAGCAGGCCCGATGCGGCGAGCACGGCGACGCCCGAGCAGAGCGACATGATGCGGGCGCCCCGCCGATGGGCAGCGCGAAGGGCAGCGGTGAGACCGTCAGGCACCGGCGCATCGATCGACCGCCAGCCGGGCACGACGATCAGGTCGGCCTTCTCCAGCACCTCGAGCCCGTGATCGGCGACAACCGTCAGCCCGCCCGCGGCGCGCAGCGGCCCGGGCTCGATGCCGCAGACCGAATAGCGGTACCATCCCTCGCCCATTTCGGGTCGCGGCAGGCCGAAGACTTCGTAGGCGATACCGAATTCGAAGGTGCAGAGACCGTCATAGGCAAGCACCGCGACTTCCGGTCCGGCAGGATTTGGCATGATCTTTACGCTCATCGTCATTCTGGCCAATTTCGCCAAGCCGTAGCATCGGCGATAACGGGCCGCAACCCGAACGAAAGGAACCGCCCATGCCAAGCTTCGTCAGCGAAACCCCGGCCGCCACCCCGGAAGCCACCGCCGCCTATTACGCCCGCAAGCTCGCCTTCGAGACCGACTGCTGGGACGTCAACGCATCGCTTGCCGCGGGCAAGGCCGATTTCGTGCTGCTCGACGTCCGCTCGCCCGCGATGTTCGCAGCCTCGCATCTCCCCGGCGCCATCAACCTGCCGCATGGCAAGATGACCGCGCATCGCATGGCCGAATGGCCCGACGACACGCTCTTCGTGGTCTATTGCGCCGGGCCGCATTGCAACGGCACCGACAAGGCAGCCCTTCGCCTCGCCCGCCTCGGCAAGCAGGTGAAGGTGATGATCGGCGGCATGACCGGCTGGGCCGACGAAGGCTTCAGCTTCGAGAGCGAAGCCGCTGCGGCATGATGGCGAGCCGTTCTCTGCTTGCGGGAGCGGCAAGGACGAATGAAAAAGGCCCGCGGGGCTGACTACCCGCGGGCCTATTGCTATTCAGATATTGAACCGCCCGCGTCAGTTCTGCGGGGCAGCGTCGGTGGGCGCGTAGGTGCCGTCTTCGTCCTGCTTCAAGAGCACGGCCTTGTCGGCATCTTCTTCCTTCTCGTCGACCATGCCGGCCTGCTTCTTCAGCGCTTCGGTGACCTTGTCGTCCTGTTCGGGATCGCGCGCGCTGTTGATCACGTCTTCCAGGGAGACGCCGAGCTTGTCGAGGCCGAGATCCTTTTCGATCTTGGCGACAACCTGTTCCCAGCCCTTATGCGCCTTGATGTTGGTGACAACCTTCTTCATCGCCGCGACGAAATCGTCGGTCGAGGCGTAGTCGTCCTTCTTGACGCCGAGTTCCTCGCCGGTGCGCTCGATCAGATCGAGCTTCATCTGCGTGATGGAGCGATTGTTGACGCTGAACAGGGCGTCGGAAATCTTCGATTCTGCCTGCGTCGGCTGGGTGCTGACGCCGACCGTCTGCTTCGAAGGCTGACCGTTTGCTGTTGCTACCAAGTCGGGAGTGGCGACCGTGGTCTTGTCCGTTGCGGCCGACGACTGGGCCTGAAGAATGAGAAGAGCGGAATTGGGACTGGAAGAAATTGATGTCATAAGTGACCCCCAAGCACACTGTTGCACCGTTCATGGCGGCAGTGGCGTAAGCTGATCGGGCAATCATGCCGTGATAAAAATCAATTGAGACACGTTCTGGATAGACGCGAATTATTGATAGAACATTTATGTGTGATTGCAACATCATGATCGCTTGCCTGCAGGAGTAGCAAGCCTGCGAGTTGATGAAAGGCTCCCGCTGATCCGCGGGAGCCGGCGTTTCAGAAGGTGATGACGATCTTGCCGAAGGGGCCGCGGTCGAGATGCGCCAGCGCTTCCGGCAGGTCCTCGAAGGCATAGGCCTTGTCGATCACCGGCTTGATGCCCGACATATCGACCGCCCGCACCAGATCCTCCAGCGCCCGGCGGTGACCGACGCTGATGCCCTGTACGGTCGGCGACTTCAAGAGCAGCGGCGCAACCGGCCCGGAGATCTCGAAGCCCTCGAGCACACCGATGACATGGATATGCCCGCCGACCGCCACGGCCTTCAGCGCCTCGCCGAAATTCGCCCCGCCGGCGATTTCGAGAATCTGGTCGGCGCCGTAATCATTGGTCAGGCCGTAGAGCGTCTCCACCCAGTTTTCCCGGCCGAAGCCGTGATCGGCGCCGATGGCGCGGGCGCGCTCCAGCTTGTCCGTGCTGCCCGAAGTGACGAAGACTTCAGCGCCATGCGCCTTGGCGATCTGCACGCCGAACAGCGCCACACCGCCCGTCCCCTGGATCAGCACCTTCTGCCCGGCCTTCAGCTTGCCGCGCTCGACCAGCGCGAACCAGGCCGTCAGACCGGCGCAGGGCAAGGTGCTGGCTTCGGCCGCATCGAGCGTATCCGGCGCCTTGGCGAACCAGTCCTCTGAGAAGGTGAGATAATCCGAGAGCACGCCGGGATAGATGCCGCCGAGCGTGCGGTAGGGCGGATTCCGCGCATCGCCAAAGTTCTTGCCGTCGATCCAGCCGGGAGAGAAGGTCGAGATCACCCGGTCGCCCGGCTTGAAGCGCGTCACACCGGGGCCGACCGCCTCGACGATACCGGCCATGTCGGAGGCCGGAACGAAGGGAAACTGCAGCGGCAGCCCCATACCGGTTTCCAGCACCAGCTTGTCGCGATAGTTCAGCGAGACCACTTCCGTGCGCACCAGAACCTGATTGTGCCCAGGGTCCTCCGTCCGCGCCTCCGATATCTTCAGGTTCTTCGGGCCGATCCCGTCGATCGTCCACTGCCTTGCCTTGGTCATCGCATCTGCTCCTTTGCCTGTTCAGCGAATGGAGCCATGCTATCGTTGAAATTGGCGCCGCAGTTGCGATATAAATTCCCAAGATCGGTTCCATAGAGGATACAATCATGGAGAAGCTCGGCGGCATCTCCGTCTTCGTCGAAGTCGTGGAAGCCGGCGGCTTCTCGGCGGCGGCAAGCGGCCTGAACCTGACGCGCTCGGCGGTCGGCAAGACCATTGCCCGGCTGGAGGAGCGCCTCGGCGTGCGCCTCTTCCACCGCACCACCCGGGCACAAAGCCTGACCGACGAGGGCCAGTTCTTCTACGAACGCTGCCTGAAGGCGCTGGAGGAAATCCGGATCGGCGAGGCGCTGCTCGAGGCCGGCAAGCGCACGGTGCGCGGCAAGCTGCGCGTCTCCATGCCAGTGATCTTCGGACGCCAATGCATCGCCCCGATCCTCGTCTCGCTGCTCGACGAACATCCGGAGCTGGAGCTCGACCTCTCCTTCAACGACCGCATCGTCGATCTGCTCGACGACGGCTACGATCTGGCGATCCGCAACGGACCGCTGAAGGACGACGAGAACGTGATGGCGCGGCTGATCGCTCACCAACGGCTGACGATCTGCGCCTCCCCTTCTTATCTCGAAAAACACGGCACGCCGGAAACGCTTGACGATCTCGCCCGCCACACCGGCATCATCTACGGTAAGCAGGATAGCCACCGCACCTGGGTCTTCCCAACCGATGACGATCCCTGGCGGCGGGTACAGCCGCAGTCCCGGCTGCGCATGGATGATCTCGCCACCATCTGCGATCTCGCCGTCGACGGCGCCGGCCTCGTCTGGCTGCCCTGCTGGATGGTGCGCGAGCATGTGGCAGCCGGCCGCCTCGTCCGCGTCCTCACCGATGTCCGCCCGGTCGTCTTCCAGTCCCATGCCGTCTGGCCGCGCTCGCCGGTGATGCTGCCGAAGGTGCGCCTGGCGATCGACACGCTGGTCGAGCGCCTGCCGCGGCTAATGGAGTGAAGCCGCGAAATTTACCAAGCCACCGAAGTCCCTGAATTTTTTATTCTATTCACTGGAAATCATGAAAGCCTGCCGTATATCGCTTGAAAGCCGGGCTGCAATGATGCGGCATGCCGGATTATGATCGAACGGAACAGCAGTCATCATGTCACTTCGAAACGCGCTGCGCGCGGGCACCAGCGATTGCCACGCTGACGTCGATGCTCTCTTTGGCCGGTTCGATCTTGGGCGCGAAGCCGATTACCGGGCTTTCCTGTCGGCCCATGCGCGCGCCGTTCCCGCTGTCGAAATCGCCCTTGAGAACTCCGGCATCGAGCGGCTGATCCCCGACTGGCATGAGCGCCGCCGCCGCGATCTGCTGGTGGACGATCTCGCCGCCTTGAACGCACCGCTGCCGCCCTCGCTCGCGGCACCCGATATGCCCGATGATGCAGCCCTTCTCGGCGCCGTCTATGTGCTCGAAGGCTCCAAGCTCGGCGGCGCCATGCTGGCGAAAGCCGTCGGCGATGGTCTGCCCGCCGCCTATCTCAGCCCCTTCGGCCCGAAGGGCGGCATGAAGGCCTTCATGGATATGCTGGATGCGTCAGGGGCCGATGAGACAGCCGCCGTCGAAGCCGCCCGCGCCATCTTCGCGCTGTTCCACAAGGCAGCCGCGATGGAACTGGAGATGGCCGCCTCGTGAGCGAAACCTTCGACCGCGTCGACCTCACCAATTGCGACAGAGAACCGATCCACCGCCTCGGCGCCATCCAGCCGTTCGGTTTCCTGCTCGTCTCCTCCCCCGACTGGCTGATTTCCCGCGCCTCCGAAAATCTCGAGCAGTTCCTCGGCGTCAGCCACAGGGATGTGCTGGGTCACCCGCTGTCCGAGGTGATCATGTCGCAGACGCTGCACACGCTGCGCAACCGCCTCGCCGTCATTCGCGGACCAGATATCGTTGAGCGCCTGTTCGGCATCCAGTTTTCCGAAAGCGGCCCGCCCTTCGACGTGGCGCTGCATATCAGCGACGGCCAGGTGGTGATCGAGGCCGAGCCTTCGCAGGACGGTAGCCAGGGCGGCACGACATTGTCGATCCGCAGCATGATGGCCCGCCTCGATCAGGCCGAGACGATGGAGGCCTTCTTCCGCGAAGGCGCCCGCCAGGCCCGGGCGCTCACCGGCTTCGACCGCGTCATGGTCTATCGCTTCGACGAGAAGGGTTCCGGCGAAGTCGTGGCGGAAGCCGCGCGGCCCGGCATCGGCTCCTTCCTAGGCCTGCATTACCCGGCCTCCGATATTCCGGTTCAGGCCCGCGCGCTTTATGTGCGCAATCTCTTCCGCGTCATCGCCGATATCGATGCCACGCCGGTTCCGATCCATCCTGACGTCGACGAACACGGCCGCCCGCTCGATCTTTCCATGTCGATCCTGCGTTCGGTCTCGCCGATCCATATCGAATACCTGAAGAACATGGGCGTCGGCGCCTCGCTGTCGATCTCGATCATTGTCGATGGCAAGCTCTGGGGCCTCTTTGCCTGCCACCATTATTCCGCCCGCCTGCCCTCCTTCGAGCGCCGCTCGACATCGGAGCTGTTCGGCCAGATGTTCGCCTCGCGTCTCGAAAGCCGCGAGCGGCGCCTGGCGCTGGAATTCGAGACCAAGGCCCGGCGCATCGCCGACCGGTTGCTGACCTCGGTTGCCGACAATGCCAGCCTGCTCGACGATCCGACCTGGCTGATCGATGCGCTCTCCGACGCCATCCCCGCCGATGGCATCGGTGTGTGGATCAACGGCCGCTCGGCGCTGACGGGCCTTGCACCCTCGCAGGAGCAGTTTGCAGGGCTGGTCAGGGTCCTGAACCGCACGTCTTCCGGCCGCGTCTTCACCACCGATCATCTCGAGGAATTCTTCCCGGATTCCGGCATCGACGGCACCGTCGCCGGGCTGATGGCGATCCCGATCTCGCGCTCGCCGCGCGATTACGTCATCCTGTTCCGCCAGGAGATCGTCCGCACCGTCCGCTGGGCCGGGGATCCGCACAAGCCGGTCGAATATGGCCCGAACGGTCCACGGCTGACACCGCGCAAGAGCTTCGAGAGCTGGTCGGAGCTCGTTCGCGGCCGCTCGCAACCGTTCACGGCAGCCGAAAAGCGGGTGGCCGATACGATCCGCGTGACGCTGATCGAGGTGATCCTGCGCCTGGCCGACGAGGCGAGCGCCGTGCGCCAGCAGGCAAACGAGCGGCAGGAAATCCTGATTGCCGAACTGAACCACCGCGTCCGCAATATCCTCAGCCTGATCAGCGGCCTGATCCGCCAGTCGCGCACCGGTGATGGCGATATCGGCGAGTTCGTCGGCCAGCTGGAAGGCCGCGTCCAGGCCTTGTCGCGCGCCCATGACCAGATCACCCGGGATCACTGGGCACCGGCATCGCTGCGCTCACTGCTGCAGGCAGAAGCCGCCGCCTATCTCGGCAAGAATGCCGCCCGCGTCATCATGCGCGGCGACGAGGTTCTGCTCGGGCCGCAGGCCTTCTCGACCGCAGCGCTCGTCTTCCACGAACTGGTCACCAACAGCGCCAAATATGGCAGCCTCTGCGATAGCGGCACGGTCGCCGTCTCCTGGAAAAAGGATGCCAAGGGCAATCTGCTGATCGAATGGCGCGAGGCCGACGGCCCCGCCGTCAAGGCGCCGAAACGCCAGGGCTTCGGCACGACGATCATCCGCCACTCGATCCCCTACGATCTCGGCGGCAAGGCGGAAGTCCGATACGCGCCGTCGGGCCTGGAAGCCGATTTCACCATTCCGGCGAAATACGTGACCTTCGCCCAGGGGCCGGTCTCCATCCTGCCGGAGACCCGCGAGGAACCGGTCGCGCGTGCCGCAACGGCCATCTCCGAAAAGCCGCTGCAGGGCTGCAGCATCCTGCTCGTCGAGGACAACCTGATCATCGCCATGGACGGCGAGGACATCTTCCTGCAGCTCGGCGCCAAGGACGTGGCACTGGCGCCAAGCGTTGCCCAGGCGCTCGATATCGTCGCCACCAGGCATTTCGACCTGGCGGTTCTCGACGTCAATCTCGGGGAAGAGACCAGTTTCCCGGTTGCCGAAAAGCTGGTGAAGGCAGGAACGCCACTCGTCTTTGCAACGGGTTACGGCGAGGCCGTGACTCGAAACTTCAACGGCGCCAATATCCTGCAGAAGCCCTATACGATCGAAAGCGTCGCAGCCGCCCTCGACAAGATGATGCCGCTCAAGAAGGCCTGAACCGTCAGCCGGGCTGCACCATCAGTCCGCCGACGAAGAGCTGTTCGAGAAACCGCGCGGCATCCTCGAAACGTCCCGTGCCGGAATGCTCCTGGCCAAGCACTGCCCGCACCTGTACATCGAAGTCGGCGTAATGCTGGGTGGTCGACCAGATCGAGAAGATCAGGTGATAGGGATCGCATTTGGCGATCTTGCCGGCCTTGGCCCAGACGCGGATCACCTCCGCCTTCTCGTCGACAAGGTTCTTCAGCGGCCCCTTCAGCTCGTCCTCGATATGCGGCGCACCTTGCAGAACCTCATTGGCGAACAACCGGCTTTCGCGCGGAAAGTCCCGCGCCATTTCAAGCTTGCGGCGGATATAGCTGCGGATTTCAGATTCCGGATTGCCTTCGGCATTGAAGGCCCTGAGCGGCTCCAGCCAGGTAAAGAGTACCCGGTCGATCAGCGCCCGGTGCATCGCTTCCTTGGTGCGGAAATAATAGAGGAGATTGGGCTTCGACATGCCGGCAGCGGCGGCGATCTGGTCAATCGTGGAACCACGGAAGCCGCTGACCGAAAACACGTCGAGCGCCGCTTCGAGAATCTGCTCTTCCTTCTCTTCCTGGATGCGCGTCCGCCGCTGCGTCCTCGCTGCTCTCGGAATGGCCATATGGCTGTCGTTTCCCTCACAAATTCAACTGCTTCAATCAAGTTTTCAGAAGCAGTTCCCCGCCCGCAATTTTGTCGGCATTTTTGCTGTTTTACGTCTTGAGCCCAGCGACGGAAGCTGTAATGTTTACCAATCGGTCAAATTATCCGTCAGATGCAAAATAAAGGCAACGGCGGATTTTCCAGCGCAAAGAAAACAAACAATCGCGCCGGGAATTGACCAAGGGAACAGACCGGACATGCTTACGGCATGACTGATGAAAACAGGCGAGGACTTCAGATATGGTGGCAGCACCAGGCGAAAACATGCGCGTCAACGGCGACCGTCTGTGGGACAGTCTCATGGACATGGCGAAGATCGGCCCCGGCATTGCCGGCGGCAACAACCGCCAGACGCTGACGGACGCCGATGGCGAGGGCCGCAGCCTCTTCAAGACGTGGTGCGACTCCGCGGGCATGACCATGGGCGTCGACAAGATGGGCACGATGTTCGCGACCCGCCCCGGCACCGATCCCGATGCCCTGCCGGTCTATGTCGGCTCGCATCTCGACACCCAGCCGACCGGCGGCAAGTATGACGGCGTGCTCGGCGTGCTCGCCGCGCTCGAGGTCGTGCGCACGATGAACGATCTCGGCATCAAGACCAAGCACCCGATCGTCGTCACCAACTGGGCCAATGAGGAAGGTGCGCGCTTTGCGCCCGCCATGCTGGCGTCCGGCGTCTTCGCCGGCGTTCACAGCATGGATTACGCCTATGGCCGCAAGGATCCAGAAGGAAAGACCTACGGCGACGAGCTGAAGCGCATCGGCTGGCTCGGCGACGAGGAAGTCGGCGCCCGGAAGATGCACGCCTATTTCGAATATCACATCGAACAGGGCCCGATCCTCGAAGCCGAGAACAAGCAGATCGGCGTCGTGACGCACTGTCAGGGCCTGTGGTGGCTGGAATTCACCCTTACCGGCCGCGAAGCCCATACCGGCTCGACGCCGATGGCGATGCGCGTCAATGCCGGTCTTGCGATGTCGCGCATCCTGGAAATGGTCCAGGGTGTCGCCATGAGCGAACAGCCAGGCGCCGTCGGCGGTGTCGGCCAGGTGTTCTTCTCGCCGAACTCCCGCAACGTCCTGCCTGGCAAGGTCGTCTTCACCGTCGACATCCGTACGCCCAGCCAGGAAAAGCTCGATCGCATGCGCGCCAAGATCGAGGCCGAAGCGGCAAAGATCTGCGAGGCGCTCGGCGTCGGCTGCTCCGTCGAGGCGGTCGGCCATTTCGATCCCGTCACCTTCGACCCGGTCCTCGTCGGCCGCGTCCGTGACGCCGCCGAAAAGCTCGGCTACTCCCACATGAACATCATTTCCGGCGCCGGCCACGACGCCTGCTGGGCCGCCAAGGTGGCGCCCGCCACCATGGTCATGTGCCCCTGCGTCGGCGGTCTCAGCCACAACGAGGCGGAGGAGATTTCCAAGGAATGGGCGACCGCGGGCGCGGACGTGCTGTTCCATGCGGTGGCGGAGACGGCGGAGATTGTGGTGTGAAACAATTGCGCCTATATTTGGAAGCTGAATTGCCGCCAACGGAGGCCGGTGAATGTCGACCGACAACCTCATACTTGAGCACCTGCGTGCCATCCGCGGCACCGTCGAACGGCTTGCCGACGACATGCAGGTCGTCAAGCAACGCCTCGGCATTCTCGAACATCAGTATGCGACCATTTCGACACGGCTCGACCGCATCGATGAACGCGTCTTGCGGATCGAAAAGCGGCTTGATCTCGTCGAGGCATAGCGCCCTCGAGCATTTACCGAAAATCACCAGACTGCTTCGCACGCAACCTCTCCACTAGGGGATGCGATCGGTCACCTGACTCAATAAGAACAGGGAACAGCCATGACCACAGTCATCAAGAACGGAACCATCGTTACCGCCGACCTGACCTATAAGGCGGACGTGAAGATCGAGGGTGGCAAGATCGTCGAGATCGGGCCGAACTTGTCTGGCAACGAGGTGCTGGACGCCTCCGGTTGCTACGTTATGCCCGGTGGTATCGATCCACATGTGCATCTCGAAATGCCCTTCATGGGCACCTATTCCTCCGATGATTTCGAAAGCGGCACGCGCGCCGCTCTTGCCGGAGGCACGACCATGGTCGTCGATTTCTGCCTGCCCGATCCCGGCCAGTCGCTGCTCGATGCGCTGAAGCGCTGGGACAACAAGTCGACCCGCGCCAATTGCGACTACTCCTTCCACATGTCGGTGACCTGGTGGGGCGAGCAGGTCTTCAACGACATGAAGACCATCGTGCAGGAAAAGGGCATCAACACCTTCAAGCATTTCATGGCCTACAAGGGCGCGCTGATGGTGAACGACGACGAGATGTTCGCCTCGTTCCAACGCTGCGCCGAACTCGGCGCGCTGCCCCTCGTCCATGCCGAAAACGGCGACGTCGTCGCCGCCATGCAGCAGAAGCTGATGGATGAGGGCAATAACGGCCCCGAGGGTCACGCCTATTCGCGCCCGGCCTCCGTCGAAGGCGAAGCGACCAACCGCGCCATCATCATCGCCGACATGGCAGGCGTGCCGCTCTATGTCGTCCACACCTCCTGCGAACAGGCCCATGAAGCAATCCGCCGCGCCCGCCAGAACGGCATGCGCGTCTATGGCGAGCCGCTGATCCAGCACCTGACGCTCGACGAGAGCGAATATTTCAACCGCGACTGGGATCACTCCGCCCGCCGCGTCATGTCCCCGCCCTTCCGCAACAAGCAGCATCAGGACAGTCTCTGGCCGGCCTTTCCGCTGGTTCGCTGCAGGTGGTGGCGACCGACCACTGCGCCTTCACGACGGACCAGAAGCGCACCGGCCTCGGCGACTTCCGCAAGATCCCGAACGGCACCGGCGGCCTCGAAGACCGCATGCCGATGCTCTGGACCTATGGCGTCGCGACCGGCCGCATCACCATGAACGAGTTCGTGGCGGTCACCTCCACCAACATCGCCAAGATCCTCAACGTCTATCCGAAGAAGGGCGCGATCCTCGTCGGCGCCGATGCCGATATCGTCGTCTGGGACCCGAAGCGCTCCAAGACCATCTCGGCCAAGAGCCAGCAGTCGGCGATCGATTACAACGTCTTCGAGGGCAAGGAAGTCACCGGCCTGCCGCGCTATACGCTGACCCGCGGCGTCGTCGCCATCGAGGAGTCGACCATCAAGACGCAAGAGGGCCACGGCCAGTTCGTCAAGCGCGAACCCTTCCAGGCGGTCAACAAGGCGCTCTCGACCTGGAAGGAGCTGACCGCTCCGCGCAAGGTCGAACGCACCGGCATCCCGGCAAGCGGGGTGTGACATCGATGCGCGGCCATGTGATTTTGACGATTGTCTCCCTGGCCGCGCTCTCCACCGCGGCGCTTCCTGCTGCAGTATGGGCCGATACGCTGCCGATCAAGGGCAGCTACGGCAACAAGGATGGCTGCGCCTATGCCAAGTCGGGCGAAAGCACCGGCTCCGACAGTTTCTTCCTGCTGACCTCCGAGGCGATCACCACGGCCGCCTCCTATTGCGAGATCAAGAAGCTGGTGAAGACCGAGGGCAAGAATTTCACCGCCACGGTCTCCTGCCAGGCCGAGGGTGAGGAAGGCGAGAGCGAGGACACCGCGAAGATCACCTCCGGCCCCAAAGGCTACACGATCGGCCTCGCCTCCGATGCCGCCGTCAAGTGGGGGCCGCTGCCGCTATGCAAGTAGGCTCAATCCGGCACGCGGCTGTCGAGCTCCGGCAGCAGCACGACGCTCTCCTGCTCGTTGGGATCTGTCCGCGCGATGATCGCCGTGCAGGGCGTGCTGCTGAGATTGGCGGGCAGGTGCGGAACACCGGCCGGAATGTAGAAAAGTTCGCCGGCATGGACGACGACATGGTGCTCCAGCTCGTCGCCATACCAGGTATGGGCCTCGCCGGAGAGCATGTAGATCGCCGTTTCATGCGCCTCGTGCAGATGCGCCTTGGCGCGCACGCCGGGCGGAATGGTCAGAAGATGCATGCAGATGCCCTTCGCGCCGACCGTCTCCGCGGCAATGCCCTCGAAATAGCTGAGCCCCTGCTTGCCGTCATAGGCGTGGCTGGGACGAACAATGTGGCAGGTGGGCTTTGACTTCGCGTCCATTCTCATCCTCCATGGACTTTGCCGCGGGTTTTGCAACCGGGCAGCATCATAACATGCAAACCGCGCCGCTGCGGGGAAAACAGGACTGGTAACCTATCGATGCAAGCAGCCTCCGTCGTATCCGCCAAGGATCTCTGTCTCACCTTCCAGACGAATGACGGGCCGGTGCATGCGCTGAGCAATGTCAATCTCGATGTCAACAAGGGCGATTTCGTCTCCTTCATCGGCCCATCCGGCTGCGGCAAGACGACGTTCCTGCGCGTCATCGCCGATCTGGAGAAGACCACCTCGGGCGAGATCAGCGTCAACGGCATGACGCCGGAAGAGGCCCGCAAGGCGCGCGCCTATGGCTATGTCTTCCAGGCCGCCGCCCTCTATCCCTGGCGCACGATCGAGAAGAACATCGCCCTTCCCCTTGAAATCATGGGTTATTCCAAGGCCGAGCAGAAGAAGCGCATCTCCGAGGCGCTGGAACTCGTCGAACTCACCGGCTTCGACAAGAAATTCCCCTGGCAGCTCTCGGGCGGCATGCAGCAGCGCGCCTCGATCGCCCGCGCGCTCGCCTTCGATGCCGATCTGCTCCTGATGGACGAACCCTTCGGCGCCCTGGACGAAATCGTCCGCGACCACCTGAACGCCGCGCTCCTGAAGCTCTGGTCGCGCACCAACAAGACGATCTGCTTCGTCACCCACTCGATCCCCGAGGCCGTTTACCTCTCCACCAAGATCGTCGTCATGTCCCCCGCCCCGGCCGCGTCACCGATATCATCGACTCGACCCTGCCGAAGGAACGCCCCCTCGATATCCGCGAGACGCCGGAGTTCCTGGAGATCGCCCATCGGGTGCGCGATGGCTTGAGAGCGGGGCATAGTTATGAGTGAGACGCTCATCCGAATGAAAACCCCTCCCCAACCCCTCCCCACAAGGGGGAGGGACTTAGCAAGCCTCCCCGCCTCGGGTTCTAATCCGGCGCAGAGGCCGCCGCACTCTAGCCCCTCCCCCTTGTGGGGAGGGGTTGGGGAGGGGTTTTTCCCTCATCCGCAAAAGGGGACGTTTGAATGCCTCACTCGAACATCACTCCCAAAACCCGCCAGACAGCAAAACGGCTGCGCCGAGAACTGACCAAGGCAGAAGCCGCCATGTGGAATATGCTCCGTGATCTCCGCCCCTACGGCGCCCGTTTTCGCCGGGAAACGCCGATCGGTCCTTACATTGCAGACTTCGCCTGGCTCTCGGCTCGCCTCGTCGTCGAGGTCGATGGCGACAGCCACGAGACCGATGCCGGACGCCGGCATGACACCAGACGCGACGCATTCATGAGAGAGCAGGGTTTCAACGTGCTCCGCTTCGACAACGCCCAGGTCGTCGATGGACCTGACTATGTTTTCATTGAAATCCAGAAGCACGCAGCTCCCTTTCTAAAGGAGCAAGCCGCATGAAGCCCGATACCCTCAAAGACAAGATCGGCCCCGTCCTCACCATTCTCGCGGCCCTCGTCGTCATCTGGTACATCGCCGCCGTCTTCATGAACGCGCCGTTCCAGCGCGACATGGACACGCGCAACAACATCACGCCGACGACCTCCGAGTTCATCTCCGCGACACTCTCCCAGCCGAAGCCGATCCTGCCGGCGCCGCATCAGGTGGCGCAGAATGTCTTCGAGAACACCTTCCTGAGGAAGCTCTCGAGCAACCGCAGCCTCGTCTATCATGCCGGCGTCACGCTCTCCTCCACCGTGCTCGGCTTTGCGCTCGGCACCGTGCTCGGCATCCTGATCGCCGTCGGCATCGTCCATATCAAGGCGCTCGACCGCAGCCTGATGCCGTGGATCATCGCCTCGCAGACGGTGCCGATCCTGGCGATCGCGCCGATGGTCATCGTCGTTCTCGGCTCGATCAACATCACCGGGCTGATCCCCAAGGCGCTTATATCCACCTATCTCTCCTTCTTCCCCGTCGCCGTCGGCATGGTGAAGGGGCTGCGCTCGCCCGAGGTCATGTATCTCGACCTGATGCGCACCTATAATGCCAGCGCCGCACAAACCTTCTGGAAGCTACGCGTTCCCGCCTCCGTGCCCTTCCTGTTCACCTCGATGAAGGTGGCGATTGCCGCGAGCCTCGTCGGCGCCATCGTCGGCGAGCTGCCGACCGGTGCGGTCGCCGGCATCGGCTCGAAGCTGCTCGCCGGTTCCTATTACAGCCAGACGATCGATATCTGGGCCGCACTCGTTGCCGGTTCGGTGCTGGCGGCCCTCCTCGTCGCCATCGTCGGGCTCGCCGCCAGGATCGTCGATCGCGCCATGGGCGGGAGGCCGGCATGAAGTACCTGACCTTCTCCTGGCAAAGCGCGCTGGCGCTGATCCTCTGCGTGGCGGCGCTCTTCTCGCTGCCGCTGCTGACGGAAGCCGCCCCTGCCCCCTTCAGCAGCCAGACGACGACGCTCGTCATCCTGCTGGTCGCCGCCGCCGCCATCCTGTCGCTGACGGCGCTGCCGTTGCTCTATTCGGCAACGGTGCTGCTGCTTGCCTCCTTCGATGCCGCCTGGCTGCTTTTGTCGGGGATCGCAGGCAACGAGGGGCTGGCGACCCGCTCCTTCTTCCTGCTGATCGCCGCCTGCTGGCTGCTCGCCTGGCGCTCCGTCAGCCTGCTGTCGGAAGTGCGGCCGGTCTCGAACACCGGCAAATCCTTCCTGCGGCTGCTGATCCCGGCGATCTTCGGCGCCTGGATCCTGATCCTCTGGGAAGCGGCCACCCGCGCCGGCGGCATCCCCTTCGTCATCCTGCCGCCACCGAGCTCCATCGGTCTGCGCATCGTCAACTCGCTGCCGATCCTCGGCGAGGACGTGCGCCAGACGATCTTCAAGGCAGTGCTGTTCGGCTATGTCGTCGGCTGCGCTTCCGGCTTCATCGTCGCGATCCTCGCCGATCGTGTCGCCTTCCTGCGCCACGGCCTGCTGCCGATCGGCAATATGGTCTCGGCGCTGCCGATCATCGGCGTCGCGCCGATCATGGTCATGTGGTTCGGCTTCGACTGGCCCTCGAAAGCCGCCGTCGTCATCATCATGACCTTCTTCCCGATGCTGGTGAACACGGTGGCCGGCCTTTCCGCCTCCGGCGCCATGGAGCGGGACCTGATGCGCACCTACGCATCCGACTATTGGCAGACGCTCCTGAAGCTCCGGCTTCCGGCCGCAATGCCGTTCATTTTCAACGCACTGAAGATCAACTCGACGCTGGCGCTGATCGGTGCCATCGTTGCGGAATTCTTCGGAACCCCTATCGTCGGCATGGGCTTCCGCATCTCTACCGAGATCGGCCGCATGAATGTCGACATGGTCTGGGCCGAAATCGCCGTCGCGGCGGTGGCTGGCTCGGTTTTCTACGGGGTCGTCGCCCTTGCCGAAAGGGCGGTGACTTTCTGGCATCCGTCTATCCGTGGTGGTTAGGCGTCGCTTTATTCCCGCAAATGGGTCTGGGGCATAACTTCAGAGGGAAAAAAGAAAATGAAGAAGTTGATGGTTGCAATGATGGCGAGCGCCATGTCGCTTGCCGCCGCTCACGCGATGGCGGCCGACAAGGTGACGCTGCAGCTGAAGTGGGTCACGCAGAGCCAGTTCGCCGGCTATTACGTCGCCAAGGACAAGGGTTACTACGAAGAAGAAGGCCTCGACGTCGACATCAAGCCGGGCGGCCCGGACATCGCTCCCGAGCAGGTCATTGCCGGCGGCGGCGCCGATGTGATCGTCGACTGGATGGGCGGCGCGCTGGTTGCCCGCGAAAAGGGCGTTCCGCTCGTCAACATCGCCCAGCCCTACCAGAAGTCGGGCATGGAAATGATCTGCCGCAAGGATGGCCCGGTGAAGACCGAAGCCGACTTCAAGGGCCATACGCTCGGCGTCTGGTTCTTCGGCAACGAATATCCGTTCTTCGCCTGGATGAATAAGCTCGGCCTGAAGACCGACGGCGGCGCCGATGGCGTGACCGTGCTGAAGCAGAGCTTCGACGTGCAGCCGCTGCTGCAGAAGCAGGCCGACTGCATCTCCGTCATGACCTACAATGAATACTGGCAGGCAATCGATGCCGGCCTGAAGCCGGAAGATCTCACCGTCTTCAACTACACGGCCATGGGCAACGACCTCCTGGAAGACGGCCTCTATGCCATGGAAGACAAGCTGAAGGACCCGGCCTTCAAGGAAAAGATGGTCAAGTTCGTCAAGGCTTCGATGAAGGGCTGGAAATACGCCACCGAAAACCCGGATGAAGCAGCCGGGATCGTCGTCGACGCCGGCGGCCAGGACGAAAACCACCAGAAGCGGATGATGGGCGAAGTGGCCAAGCTGATCGGCGACGGCAGCGGCAAGCTCGACACCACGCTCTATGACCGTACGGCCAAGGCTCTTCTCGACCAGAAGATCATCAGCAAGGAGCCGTCGGGCGCCTGGACGCACGACATCACCGACGCTGCAGCCAAGTAAGCGGCCGCTCTGAAATTCGGGGACGCGCGGAGAAATCCGCGCGTTTTCTGCTTTTTAAGCATCAACGGCGATTTTTCCGAGAGGCGATGTCGGATCAGCCCTGCTTCAATCGTCTTTGGCTTATACGCTGCGATCAATCATCGGAATGCAAACATAACCAGACGGTGATTGATCTATACGTAAACGGTAATTAATGTGCGCCCATGGGGAATTATTTTCTGCCGGTCTTGTACGTTGCGCAAATCGCTACCACGTACATCACCGGATTTGCCGTTCGGGGGACTTCTCTGTAAGAGAGACGGCAAATAATGCGGGAATACCTCTGAGAGCACAGAGACGGGAATGGCCTGTTCGCAAGCTGCAGCATAGCTGCGCGTTTTTGGCCGACCATTTGACATAACTGGATGATGACGCATGGCACGCACGCTTGAAATACTACGCGCCTCCACCCTCCTGATCGCCGGCATTCTTGCCGCGCCCGTTGCGTTTGCGCAGGAAAACCAGCCGCCAAAGGCACAGCAGAACCTCCCTGTCATCGTCGTCACGACCGCCACGAAGCGCGCCCTCGTTGACCGCGTGATCGGCACCGGCACCATCCGCCCGGTCGAAGAAGTTTATATTCAGCCGCAGGTGGAAGGTCTTTCGATCCGCGCGCTGAACGTCGATGTCGGCGACAAGGTTGAAGCCAACAGCACGCTGGCGACCCTGAACGAAGACGCCCTCCTGTTGCAGAAGGCGCAGATGATGGCGACCAAAGCCAAGGGTGAGGCAAGCCTCGCCCAGCTGCGCGCCCAGCTTCTGGAAGCCAAGGCGACCGCCGAGCAGGCCCGTCTGCAGCAGACCCGTTCGTCCGAAATGGGCAAGAAGGGCACCGTTTCCACCGCGCAGGTCGAGCAGGCCGATGCCGCCGCCGCCACCGCCAACGCCCGCGTAAGCTCCGCCGAGCAGGCGATCGAAGTTGCCATCGCCGATCTGAAGGTCGCCGACAGCCAGATCGCCGATGCCGATCTGAAACTGGCGCGCACGGATGTGAAGACCCCGGTTTCCGGCGTCATCTCCGCCAAGAATGCCCGTATCGGCGCCATCGCCGCCGGTACCGGCGATCCGATGTTCACTGTCATCAAGGACAGCGCCATCGAACTGGTCGCCGAGCTCTCCGAAACCGATATCCAGAAGATCGCGGTCGGCCAGCGCGCCATCGTCACGCTGTCGGGCAGCCGCACGAAGATCGAAGGCAAGGTGAGGATCGTCTCTCCGACCGTCGATCAGGCAACCCGCCTCGGCCTCGTCCATATCTCGATCGATGACGAGAGCGCTGCGCGCTCCGGCATGTATGCCAGCGCCGAGATCATCGTCGCCGAGAAGAGCGACATCGCCCTGCCGCTGTCGGCCGTCACCACCGGCCGCGATGGCTCGACCGCAAGAAAGGTCGAGGATGGCATCGTCAAGCAGGTGAAGGTCACCACAGGCATCCAGGACGGCGGCTTCGTCGAAATCGCCGACGGCCTGAAGGAAGGCGACACTGTCGTCGCCAAGGCCGGCGCCTTCGTTCGCGACGGCGACAAGATCACCGCTGTTACCGAAGCCGTATCGGCACAATCGAACTGACCGGGGCTAATCCATGAACTTCTCTGCATGGTCCATCCGAAATCCGATTGCGCCGCTGCTCGCTTTCGCGCTGCTGCTCTTCGTGGGCATCCAGGCGTTCTACAAGCTGCCGATCACCCGCTTCCCGAATATCGACGTTCCCGTCGTTTCGATCACCGTGACCCAGAGCGGTGCCTCGCCGGCCGAACTCGAAATGCAGGTGACCAAGGAGGTCGAGGACGCTGTCGCCTCGATCAGCGGCATCGATGAAATCCAGTCGACGGTCACCGATGGCCAGTCGCAGACCGTCGTCGTCTTCCGCATCGAGAAGCCAACCGCCGAAGCCGTTCAGGACACCAAGGACGCGATCGACAAGATCCGCAGCGACCTTCCCGCCGGCATCGAGGAACCGATCGTCAGCAAGGTCGATGTCGAAGGACAGGCGATCCAGACCTTCGCCGTTTCCTCTCCCAACATGACGCTCGAGGAGCTCTCCTGGTTCGTCGACGACACCGTCAAGCGCGCCCTGCAGGGCCAGCCCGGTATCGGCCGTATCGACCGTTACGGCGGTGCGGACCGCGAAGTCCGCGTCTCGCTCGATCCCGGCAAGCTCGACGCCTACGGCATCACCGCGACCGACGTGAACCAGCAGCTGCGCGGCACCAACGTCAACCTCGGCTCTGGCCGCGGCCAGGTGGCGGGCAACGAGCAGACGATCCGTACCCTCGGTGACACACGCGACGTCTCGCAGCTCAATTCCACCACCATCAGCCTGCCGAACGGCCGCTTCGTGAAGCTCTCGGAGCTCGGCCGCATCGACGACACCTACGAGGAGCAGAAGTCCTTCTCGCGCTTCAACGGCACGCAGACGGTCACCTTCGCAGTGTTCCGCGCCAAGGGCGCCAGCGAAGTCTCGGTCGCCGAGACCGTCGCCACCAGCCTCGACGAGATCCGCAAGGCCAATCCGAACGTCAAGATCGAGATGGTGGACGACAGCGTCTACTTCACCTATGGCAACTACGAGGCGGCCCTTCATACGCTGATCGAAGGCTCGATCCTCGCCGTCATCGTCGTCTTCCTGTTCCTGCGCAACTGGCGCGCGACGCTGATCGCCGCCGTGGCGCTCCCCCTGTCGGCCATTCCGACCTTCTGGATCATGGATATCATGGGGTTCTCGCTGAACCTCGTGAGCTTCCTGGCGCTGACGCTGGCAACCGGTATTCTCGTCGACGACGCGATCGTCGAGATCGAGAACATCGCCCGCCATATCAAGATGGGCAAGACGCCCTACAGGGCATCGCTTGAAGCCGCTGACGAAATCGGTCTTGCCGTCATCGCCACCAGCTTCACGATCATCGCCGTTTTCGTGCCTGTTTCCTTCATGCCGGGCATCGCAGGCCAGTACTTCATCCAGTTCGGCCTGACTGTCGCCTTCTCGGTCTTCTTCTCGCTCGTCGTGGCGCGTCTCATCACCCCGCTGATGGCCGCCTACCTGATGCGCGCCGAAGACGGCATGGAAGACCATCAGGACAACGACGGCTGGATCATGCGCGGCTATACACGTCTCGTGACGGGTACGACGCGCAAATGGTACTGGCGCTACACCACGCTGCTCTGCGCCATCGCCTTCCTGATCGGCTCGATGATGCTGCTGAGCCGCGTGCCCGGCAGCTTCATGCCGCCGGACGATTCCTCGCGCGTCGTCCTGTCTGTGGAACTGCCGCCGAACGCCACGCTCGAAGACACTGCCGCCGCCTCCACCAAGGTCTACGATGCCGTGCGCGGGATCGACGGCGTCGAAAGCGTCTTCGTTCTCGGCGGCGCCTCGCCCAAGGGCGATCTGGAGCTGCGCCGCGCAACCGTTCGCGTCATCCTCGGCAATATCGATCATTCGCTGCTGAAGACCCTCGTCAACAAGGGCCTCGGCGGACTGCCAGTCATCGGCAACCTCGTGCCGAAGATGGAAGATCACGGCCGTACGCGTCCGCAGTGGGATGTCGAAAAGGATATCTTCGCCGCCGTGCGCGATATCCCCGACGTGCGCATCTCCAAGGTCAACGACCGCGCCGAGCGCGACCTCTCCTTCAACTTCCTCTCTTCCAACGAGGATGATCTGAACGAGGCCGTCAGCCTGCTGGAATCGAAGCTGCGCGCCTCGCCGATCCTGGCGAACGTGTCTTCGGAAGGCGCCCTGCCCCGTCCGGAACTGCAGATCCGTCCGCGCATGGCCGAAGCCTCGCGCCTCGGCATCACCCCGCAGCAGATCTCCGAGACGGTCCGCGTCGCCACCATCGGCGATATCGACGCCAACCTCGCCAAGATCTCGCTTGACGACCGGCAGATCCCGATCCGCGTCCAGGCATCGCTCGATGTCCGCCGCGATCTCGCCTCCATCCGCGCCATCAAGATCAAGACGGCGAGCGGCGCCAGCGTTCCGCTCTACAGCGTCGCCGATGTCGACTATTCGGAAGGCCCGAGCTCGATCAAGCGCAACAACCGCAACCGCGTCGTGGCCATCGGCTCCGACGTGCCCTTCGGCACGGCGCTCGATACGGCGAGCGCCGAATTCAAGCGCATCGTCGCGGCGACCGAATTGCCGAAAAGCGTGCATCTGGCCGAAAGCGGTGACGCCAAGGTTCAGGGCGAAATGGTCCAGAGTTTCGGCAATGCCATGCTGATGGGCCTGATGCTGGTTCTGGTCGTGCTGATCCTGCTCTTCAAGGACGTCATCCAGCCCTTCACCATCCTGTTCTCGCTGCCGCTTGCGATCGGCGGCGTGGCAGTGGCGCTGATCATCACGCAGAACGCGCTGTCGATGCCGGTGCTGATCGGTATCCTGATGCTGATGGGTATCGTCACCAAGAACGCCATCCTGCTCGTCGATTTCGCGATCGAGATGAAGCGGCACGGCATGGAACGTGTCGAAGCCATGGTCGAAGCCGGCCGCAAGCGCGCCCGCCCGATCATCATGACCTCGATCGCCATGTCGGCTGGCATGCTGCCCTCCGCACTCGGCGTCGGCGAAGGCGGCTCGTTCCGCGCACCGATGGCAATCGCCGTCATCGGCGGCATCATCGTCTCGACGGTCCTGTCGCTCGTCGTCGTGCCCTCGTTCTTCCTGATCATGGACGACCTCTCCCGCCTGCTCGGCTGGATGTTCGGCCGCCTGGTCGGCAAGAAGGACGAAGAGCAGCTCGCCATGTCCCGCGAGCAGCTGACCGACGCCGTCGGCTCCCTCAAGGACCGCGTCACCGCGATCGAGAACCCGGAAGCCAAGCAGAAGAACGCCAACAGCAACGGCAAGAACGTCCTGCGGCTACCGCCGTTTGCGGCGGAGTAGGCGTCTCGCTGAATTCTAAGCAAAACGGCCGGGTATTCCCCGGCCGTTTTTATTTTGTCATGCCGTTCTGTTTGACGGCATACCAAGCACAGGACAGGCCCTCCAACGCCCCCTACACCTCCTCCTCCACCCGCAACTGCGCCACCTGCTTCTCCCCGCCATTGAAATAGGACGCAATCAGGTGCCCCGCCGAAACGGCGGCCACACACAGCACCACCGAAGCGGCGATATTCACCCCCGCCCGCGTCACCGCGCCCGAGCGCATCAGATCGAGCGTCTGCAGGCTGAAGGACGAGAAGGTGGTGTAGCCGCCGCAGAGGCCGATCATCACGAAGAGCCGCATGTTTTCCGAAACCGGAAAGCGGCCATGCGCCAGCGTCAGCGTACCAAACAGGCCGATGATGAAGGATCCGGTGATGTTGATGATGATCGTGCCCCAGGGCAGGTTGCCGCTGATCGGCGCCGCCAGCACCGAAATCAGGTAGCGCGCCAGGGTGCCTAGGGCGCCTCCGGCCATGATGATCAAGCAGGTATAGAGTGACATGCACGCCTCATTGTTTCGGCGGGCAGTAGACACACTCCCACCGTCGATTAAATCGCGGTAGGAGTCATCAGCCATCACGGCGGTTTCGGGGGCACTCCATCCCCATCGCGGCCAAACTAGCCGCAGCACGGACGCAATGCAACGTCCGGCCGCAAGCCGCGTCAATTTGGACGGCAAGAGGCGGGCTTACAGTCCGCCATGCTCCTTCAGGAAGCTGACGATCGGGCCGATGCCGTCGCCGCGCTTCATGTCGGAGAAGACGAAGGGGCGCGTGGCGCGCATGCGCGTCGCATCGCGGTCCATCACATCGAGATCGGCGCCGACATAGGGTGCCAGATCCTTCTTGTTGATGACGAGAAGGTCCGACTTGGTGATCCCCGGGCCGCCCTTGCGCGGGATTTCCTCGCCCTGGCAGACCGAGATCACGTAGATGGTGATATCCGCGAGATCGGGCGAGAAGGTTGCGGCCAGATTGTCGCCGCCGGATTCGATGAAGACGACGTCGAGATCGGGAATGCGCTGGTTCAGCCCGGCGATCGCCTGCAGATTGATTGTCGCATCCTCGCGGATGGCGGTATGCGGGCAGCCGCCGGTCTCGACGCCGACGATGCGCTCGGAGGGCAGCGCCTGCATGCGCATCAGCGCCTCGGCATCCTCTGTCGTGTAGATGTCGTTGGTGACGACAGCGACCGAATAATCGTCGCGCATCGCCTTGCAGAGCTTCTCCGTCAGCGCCGTCTTGCCGGAGCCGACAGGCCCGCCGATGCCGACGCGGAGAGGTCCGTTTCTCGATTTCATATGTGTCACTCCAATTCGCCCGATGATAACGCCCGGCTATCACGCCTGCCACCGGCAAATGACGCAGATGCGGGCCTTACGAGCGGAAAAGTCTGGTGCTCTGGGTCTCGTGCCGCAGCGCAGAGATATCGGCCTGGACGGCCGCCGAGCCGAGATCGTCGGTTGTCGCCGCGGACGCCTTCCGGGCAACCCCGGCAATCAGCGGCTCAAGCTTTGCCAGCGTGCCAACGCCGTCTTTCTGACCGGCAACGCCGAGGCGGATGCCGGCAGACACGGCCTGCGAGACATAGGCATGCAGGAAGGCGGCCAGCGCCTTGCCGAGCGGAACCTGATGGGCGCCCGCGACCGCGCCGACGGCAACCGGATAGGCTGCCTGCTGCGGCAGCCGGTCGAACACCGGATCGGCCCAGGCCTTCGCTGCGGTCAGAAAGGCATCGCCGAGCAGCATCGTCTCCTGATGCCGCTCGCGCGAACCGGCGAGCGCCTCGGCAAGCGCTGCGAGATCGCCGATCTCCGCAGCATCGCCCTGCCCGCGCCAGGCGGCGGAGAAGATCACGGCATCGTTCCAGATGCTGCCATGCGTCAGCAGCGTCGAGATCCACGTCTCCAGCCCCGCAGCATCGGCCACGAGGCCATCGTGGACCGCGCGCTCCAGACCGCCGGAATAGGCAAAGGAACCGACCGGGAAGGCCGGCGACAGCCACGCCATCAGGCGCAGCAGCGCCCGGAGATCATCCGCTTCCGTCATCGCCGCTCAGTCGTGAGAGTGATGGTGCCCGTCACCATGCTTGTGGTCGTGATCATGGTGGTCATGATCATGATCGTGGCCATGCTCATGCTTGTGGTCATGGTCGTGACCATGGTGATGGCCGTGATCGTGGTGGTCATGAGCGTGATGATCATGTCCATGGCCATGGTAGGCGCCGCGCGCCGGCTGGAAGGGCTCATTGACATCGAGCACGAGGGCGCCGAGACCCTGCAGCATGGTGCGGATCACATGGTCGCGCAGGATCAGGATGCGGTCTTCCTCGATCTGTGCCGCCAGATGCCGGTTACCGAGATGCCAGGCAAGCTCGGTCAGATGCACTCGGTCCTTGCCGCGCACTTCGAAAAGCTTCTCGTCGGCCGCCAGGATCTCGATCAGCTCGCCGTCATCGCGCACCAGGAGATCACCATTGGCAAACAGAACGGGGTCCTTGAGGTCGAGCATCACCATGCCGCCGCTTTCCAGATGCAGCAGCTTGCGCCTGAGATGGCGCAGATCGTGCGGCAGCTTCACCTGCTCGATCGGGTGGGAGGACGGCGTACCGGCGAGGAGATAGGATGTAACGCGTTGCATGGGCATGTCCGTTTCAATGGGACTTCGACCATGCAAAATAGCTGAAGGACGTGCAAGCGCCAATGCGGATCCGGGCAGTGGCTAAATGCCGTAGGCGCGCTGCGGCTCGTCGTGATCGGCATCGCCCTGCACGCCGAGCCCGCTCTCGACGAGGCGGCTGTGCCAGGCATGATGCAGCCCTTCGCTCTCATGGATCACCCGGTTGCGGCCGAGCGCCTTTGCCAGATAGAGCGCCTTGTCCGCCGAGGCATAGACGGCCTCCTTGCTGCGCCCCGTTTCCAGATCGGCGATGCCGGCCGAAATAGTGATGGCGATGCTGCAGCCATCGGCGATGATCGGCTGCTGGGCGATCTGCATCTTCACCTGCTCCACCTGTTCCAGCCGGGCCGCCAACGGCGAGCCGGTGACGATGACGCCGAACTCCTCGCCGCCGAGACGGGCGACGACGGAGCCGTCATTGAAGGCGGCCGTCAGGATCGCCGAGATGGCGATGATCACCGCATCGCCGCAGGCATGGCCGAAGCGGTCGTTGATCGCCTTGAAGCGGTCGACGTCGAAGATGACGAGCGAGGCATCACCGTGGGCATCCGCCAGCGCCGCCGTGAAGGCACGCCGGTTCAAAAGACCGGAGAGCATGTCGGTGCGGCTGAGCTTTTCAAACTCGGCGCGCGATACCGTCAACTGGTGCAGCGCGAACCCTGCGATCAACGACAGCAGTCCGCAGGCCGCCCCGCCGACGATCCAGGCGAAGACGATGCCGAGGCTCAGCGAATGGGCAAGCGACAGCGGCAACAGGTTGAAATAAGAGAGCGGCGGCAGCACGATCAGCATGATCAGCGCCGAGAGGATGACGGCCGAAAAGCTCATCTTCAGCGCGAAGCTGATGATGGTGGCGCGATGCTGAAAATTGCCCATCTCCGTCTGGAGCGACATCCAATTTTTCATCCGAATCGACCTCCAGCCCGGCGCCCCATGGCATTTGATTAGAATGCATTTGCTGCCGGGGTCTTAAGCCGATCGTTAAGATTTGATCGAATTTGCCCGATTTAACAAACTTGCATTTTCGCGTGCAGGCTGCAGCAATGCTCAACTTGAATCGGAACTGATAAAAAACTGATTAAGCGTTTGATGCGACATTTATATCAGTAAATTTTGATGGGTCGGCACCGCCGCAAATCCACCCAAAAAAATCTGCCCGGCTAAATACAACCGGGCAGGGAATCGGCGTTAACGAATTGCTTCCCCGAGACGGCGACGCTCAGAACAGGAAGTAGCGCTGTGCCATCGGGAGAACGGTCGCCGGCTCGCAGGTCAGGAGCTCGCCATCGGCGCGCACTTCATAGGTCTCGGGATCGACTTCGATATGCGGCATCAGATTGTTATGGACCATCGACGCCTTGGAGATTCCGCCCCGGGTGTTCTTCACCGCGAGCAGATCCTTGGCCACGCCGAGCCTGCCCTTGAGGCCGCCATCGAGCGCCGCCTGCGAGACGAAGGTGACCGAGGAGTTCGTCAGGCTCTTGCCGTAGGAGGCAAACATCGGACGGTAATGCACCGGCTGCGGTGTCGGGATCGAGGCGTTCGGATCGCCCATCGGCGCCGCAGCAATCGAGCCGCCGAGCAACACCATGTCAGGCTTCACGCCGAAGAAGGCCGGGTTCCAGAGCACGAGGTCGGCGCGCTTGCCGACTTCGACCGAGCCGATCTCATGGCTGAGGCCGTGGGCGATCGCCGGGTTGATCGTGTATTTGGCGATGTAGCGGCGAACGCGGAAATTGTCGTTCTCGCCCGTCTCTTCCTTCAGGCGGCCGCGCTGGCGCTTCATCTTGTCGGCCGTCTGCCAGGTGCGGATCGCCACCTCGCCGACGCGGCCCATGGCCTGGCTGTCGGAAGAAATGATCGAGAAGGCGCCGATATCGTGGAGAATGTCTTCGGCGGCGATCGTCTCCTTGCGGATGCGGCTTTCGGCAAAGGCGATATCCTCGGGAATCGACGGCGACAGATGGTGGCAGACCATCAGCATGTCGAGATGCTCGGCGATCGTATTGACCGTATAGGGCCGCGTCGGGTTGGTCGAGGACGGGATAACGTTCGGCTGCCCGCAAATCTTGATGATGTCAGGTGCATGTCCGCCGCCGGCACCCTCGGTATGGAAGGCATGAATGGTGCGCCCCCTGATGGCGCCGATCGTGTCCTCGACGAAGCCGCTCTCGTTCAGCGTATCGGTGTGGACCATCACCTGCACGTCATACTGATCGGCAACCGTCAGGCAGCAGTCGATGGCGCCGGGCGTCGTGCCCCAGTCCTCATGCAGCTTCAGCGAGGTAGCGCCGGCAAGCACCATTTCCTCCAGCGCGCCGGGCAGCGAGGCATTGCCCTTGCCGGCGAAGGCAAGGTTCATCGGGAAGGCATCGGCGGCCTCGATCATCCGGGCGATATGCCAGGGTCCCGGCGTGCAGGTCGTCGCCAGAGTGCCATGCGCCGGGCCGGTGCCGCCGCCCAGCATGCAGGTGAGGCCCGACATCAGCGCCTCCTCGATCTGCTGCGGGCAGATGAAATGGATATGGCTGTCCATGCCACCGGCCGTGACGATCTTGCCCTCGGCCGCAATCGCCTCCGTGCCTGGGCCGACGATGATATTGACGCCCGGCTGCGTATCCGGATTGCCGGCCTTGCCGATCGCCACGATGCGGCCGCCCTTGAGCCCGATATCGGCCTTCACGATGCCGGTGTGATCGACGATCACGGCGTTGGTAATGACGGTGTCGACGGCCCCGTTGGCGCGCGTCACCTGGCTCTGCCCCATCCCATCCCGGATCACCTTGCCGCCGCCGAACTTCACCTCTTCGCCATAGGTCGTGAAATCCTTCTCCACCTCGATGAACAGCTCGGTATCGGCAAGCCGCACCTTGTCGCCAACAGTCGGTCCGAACATGCTGGCATAGGCGGCGCGGGAGATCTTGTGGGGCATCGTCGGTCTACCTCTTCAGTTCGGAAAAATGGGGAGATTTCGCCGCCGCCTTGTCGAAGGTCAGCGTTGTCCTGCAGCCGTTTCGCTTGTTGATTTCACCGAGAAGGTGATCGGAGAAACCACCGGGAAAGCGGCTATAACTGTCGACAGCGGCAAGCAGCGTTTCGCGCTCGTGCACGACGATATTGGTGGCATGCAGGAGACGCGTGACGAGCTCGGCAACAGCCGCCTTCGCCAGCCGCGCCCTCTGCCGCAGCACCCAGACGAGCTCGACGATGACGATCTGATTGACGAACAGCTCTTCGCTTCCGTTGGCGAGCTGCTGCACCAGCTCAAGCTGATGCGAGGCCGCGTCTTCGGCGAGGCTGTCTCCGGCAATCCAGCGCAACAGAATGTTGGTATCGACGCCGATCATTCGTCACCTTCCCGGTAACCGGCATCCCGCGCATCGGCCACCCAGCGCTCAAGCTCGTCAGCGCTGACCTTCTGGGGCAGCTGCAGAATGCCGCGCAGGTCCGCGAAACTTTCCCGGCGCGCCCGCAACTCGAAGACCCCACCGCCCTTGGCGATGAAGTCCAGCTTGTCGCCGGCTTGCACCCCGAGTGACCGGCGCACGCTGGCGGAATGGTGATCTGATTTTTCGACGTGACCTTCGCGGAATCCACCATGGCTATTCTCCTTACCTTTTATCCAAAAAGTAAGGTGATGCTGGTGTATTTGCAACATCGGCGGCATAACGAACGAGCCGCCCTTCCGCGATGTAGCGGTCGACGAGCTGGCGTTCGGCGGCGAAGGGGTGGCCGTCCCAGCCGGCGTGGCCGAAGCCGGCAAGGCCGGTCTCGGCATCGGGGAAGCGGCGGAAGGTTTCGGCGATGGCGATGAGGCCGGTGCTCGGCACGACGTAGGGTGCCGGGTCATAGACCGAGAGCGCCTCGTCGACCGCCTCATGAATCATTTTCTCAACGACCACATGCCGTTTGCCAGCTTCCCTGCAGAAGGCTTTGAACTGACTCGTGTAATCGTCGCAGAAATCGTCGAGCTCGGGATGCGAGACGGCGAGCGGGCCGCGCATTTCGGCAAACTTTTCCGGATCGCGCACGCACCAGATTTCCGAGGCTTCGACGACGCCTGGCAACGTCCGCCAGCCGGTATCGCCGGTCATCGCCTTGCCGGGACGGCCGGTATTGCAGACGGCGACGACATCGGTCCGGCCGGGGCTCGAAGCGTAGGAGCGGCACTCGTTGAAACGAATGACGAAGTCGGCGGCGGCGATCGCCGTGCGTCCCTCCTCACCCACATCTCCGTTGCCAACGATCATCACCTTCCGTGCCACCTCAATTGCCGCCCATTGCATCCGCCAGAGCCTTGAGCTCCTTGGTACGGTTATCGCTCATATTGGCGAGGCAGCCGGCGACCAGCATCGGCTCCATCGACCCGCCACGGGCCTGGAAGCCCTCGGCCTCGCATTGCGCATCGCGATAGGAGATCCAGGCCCGCTGTGCCGTCAGCAGCGCCTTCTCGGCGCCGCGATCGCTCTCGTCCAGATCCTCGTCGGTCGCAGCCGCGGCAGCCCGCGTTTCCTTCCACTGGGCGTTCAGCGCCTTGTCGGCCTCGCCGTATCGATCCTGCTCGCAGCTCGTCATTTCCGCCTGCGTCTCAGGGTTCTTGCAGTCGGTCTCTTCCTGCGCGAACGCCCCCGAAGCCATCATCACGCCGCCCGCGAGCGCCAGCAGGCCAATCACCAAACGCATCATTTCCTCCCGTCTTCCGTTATTTTCTTGTGTTTTAAAGCTTGCCCATGACGAGCTGGCGGAAGCCGTAGACTTCGCGCTTGCCCGAGAGCGGGATCAGCGTCACCGAGCGGGTCTGGCCCGGCTCGAAACGCACGGCAGTGCCCGCCGGAATATCGAGGCGCATGCCCTGCGCCTTCTCGCGCTCGAAGGCGAGGCCGCCATTGGTCTCCGCGAAATGATAATGGCTGCCGACCTGCACCGGCCGGTCGCCGGTATTCGACACATCGATCGTGATGGTCGGAGCGCCGGCGTTGAGTTCGATATCGCCGCTCGCGGCAATGATTTCGCCTGGGATCATGTCTTCCTCCTCCGCAGCTCAGCGGATCGGTTCGTGGACGGTGACGAGCTTGGTACCGTCAGGAAATGTCGCTTCCACCTGCACGTCGTGGATCATCTCGGCGACGCCCTCCATCACCTGGTGACGGCCGATGACGTGGGCACCAGCCTCCATCAGCTCGGCGACCGGGCGGCCGTCGCGCGCACCTTCGACGACGAAATCGCTGATCAGCGCGATCGCTTCCGGATAGTTAAGCTTGACGCCGCGATCGAGCCGCCGCTGCGCCACCATCGCCGCCATGGAAATCAACAGCTTGTCTTTTTCTCTCGGAGTGAGGTTCATCGTTCTTCCATTTCAGCTGAATTACAGGTTCCAGACTTTCGGCACCGGGGCGCCGTTGCGCAAGGCCGATATGACCGGGATCAGGATTTTTCTGAGCGCGAAGCCATCGGGTGCCGCGGCGCGGATGACGAGCTTGCCGCTCCAGGCGCTGGCGCCCGCCATGTACCCCTCAAGCAGCGGCCGCGCCCTGGCAAGATAGCTCTCGGCGAGCGGCCCGGCATAGAGAAGCGTCGCGAACGCCACCTGCCCGCCGAGCACCGGCTGCCTAGCCGTCAGCGCCGATACCTCGCCCTCGAGCTTCAGTTCCTCCGCATGGATCAGCCGGCCGGCGCGGCGGATGCGCCAGCGGTCGCGGAAGAGGCCCGTGACCATCGCCTCGCCCATCGCCTTGCGCCCGAGCAGGATCGCCTCGACGGCCAGGAACTCGGCGCTCTCGTCGAGATCGACGTCGAGGCGGCGGAAGAGCGAGGCGCGGTCGAAGAGGATGGTTTCCTGCGGCAGCCAGTCGACGCGGGCGCCGGCGCCGGCTTCGATGCGGGTCGTGACTTCGGCAGTGCCCGCCGATGCCTTGTAAATCTTCTCGCAGGCCTGTGTGGTGACGTCGATGCGGGTGCCGGGCCCGGCCGCAACGCTCCAGTTCATCCGGTCGCCGCCGGTCAGCCCGCCCGCGGTGTTGATGATGACGGCCTCCATCGAGGCGTCGAAGGTCTGAGGCAGGCGAATCTTTGCCGCCCCCTCCTGATAGAACTCGCGCAGCCGCGTGCGGCCATCCAGCATGCTCGCCGCCAGATGTCCCCGTCCCTCGGCTCTCTGCGGTCTGGTCGTCGCCGCTGCGCTCGTCATTCCATCCCCTGCAAACAGCTGCCGGTCACCGGCCGCCGCCATTCAATAAGTCCAAACAAATGAAAGCAAGCAATTCTCATGCCGCCCACCCCGCCCGCAACGGCGGGACGGACAGCCAATCATCGATGGCAGCATTGCCCGCAAAAGCGGCATTTGCCGCTCAGACGGTCAGATGGCGGCGGGCCTCCGGCGTATCCAGCGTCTCGGCGAGCCCTTCATGGACAATCTCGCCGCGGTCCATGATGTAGACGTAATCGGCAAGCTCACGGCAGAAATCGAGATACTGCTCGACCAGCAGGATCGCCATGCCGGTGGAATCGCGCAGATAACGGATCGCCCGGCCGATATCCTTGATGATCGACGGCTGGATGCCCTCGGTCGGCTCGTCGAGCACCAGGATCTTCGGCCGCGTTACCATCGCCCGGCCGATCGCCAGCTGCTGCTGCTGCCCGCCGGAAAGATCGCCGCCGCGACGTGACAGCATCGACTTCAGCACCGGGAAGAGACTGAAGATGTCATCGGGGATGTTACGGTCGCGGCGGCCAAGCGGAGCAAAGCCGGTCTCCAGATTTTCCTTCACCGTCAGCAGCGGAAAGATCTCGCGCCCCTGCGGCACATAGCCGATGCCCTGCTTGGCCCGCGCAAAGGGCGGCAGGCCGTTGAGCTTCGTCTCGTTGAAGGTGACGCTGCCCGCAGACAGCGGATGCTGGCCGGTGACGGCGCGCAGCAGTGAACTCTTGCCGACGCCGTTGCGGCCAAGCACGCAGGTGATCTTGCCCATCTCGGCCTTGATCGAGATGCCGCGTAGCGCCTGGGCGGCGCCGTAGTGGAGGTTTGCGTTTTCGACTGTCAGCATGATGCCGTCTCCTGGCGAAGTGCGGATGCAAAGACCCCTCCCCAACCCCTCCCCACAAGGGGAGGGACTGACACGGCGCAGCCGCCTCAGAACATATCACCCCATTGAAGATCGGGAGAGCTTGGCAAGGAGAGGCCGCCTTGGTTAAGCCCCTCCCCCTTGTGGGGAGGGGTTGGGGAGGGGTTTTGGCCGTCGAAGACAATTCGCTCATCCCTCACCGCCCCAGATAATTCTCGATCACCTTCGGATCGGAACTGACGAAATCGATCGACCCCTCGGCAAGCACCGATCCCTCGGCCAGGCACGTCACCTTGACCCCGAGATCGCGGATGAAGCCCATGTCATGCTCGACGACGACCACCGAGCGGGTCTTGGCGATTTCCTTGAGCAGGATCGCGGTCTCCGCCGTTTCGGCATCGGTCATCCCGGCGACCGGCTCGTCGACGAGCAGCAGCTTCGGCTCCTGGGCGAGCAGCATGCCGATCTCCAGCCACTGCTTCTGCCCATGCGAGAGATTGGCGGCGAGCTCGTCGCGACGATGCGTCAGACGAACGGTCTCGAGGATTTCCTCGATGCGTGCCTTGTCTTCTGCCGACAACCGGTAGAACAACGTCGAGAACACGCCGCGGCGGCGGTTCAGCGCCAGTTCCAGATTGTCCCAGACCGTGTGGCTTTCGAAGACCGTCGGCTTCTGGAACTTGCGGCCGATGCCGAGCTGGGCGATGTCGGCCTCGTCGAGCTTCGTCAGGTCGGTCTGGCCGTTGAAGAAGACGGCGCCCTCGTCGGGCCGCGTCTTGCCGGTGATGATATCCATCATCGTCGTCTTGCCGGCGCCGTTCGGGCCGATGATGGCGCGAAGCTCACCGGGTTCGATGACGATCGACAGCGAATTCAGCGCCTTGAAGCCATCGAAGGACACCGACACGCCGTCGAGATAGAGCACGCTGTTGGGTTTGACGTCGGGGATCATCGGCGCTCACTCCGCTGGCTGGATTTTCGCATCGACGCCATCCTCGAGCGAGGGAGGCGTCGCTTCCGTCCGCGGCTTCTTGCGGCCGAAATACTGGGCGATGGTGCCGACGATACCCTTCGGCAGGAACAGCGTGACGAGAACGAAGAGACCGCCGAGCGCAAAGAGCCAGAACTCGGGGAAGAGGCCGGTGAAGATCGTCTTGCCGCCGTTGACGAGGATCGCGCCAAGGATCGGGCCGATCAGCGTCGCCCGGCCGCCGACGGCCGTCCAGATGACCACTTCGATCGAGTTGGCGGGCGCGAATTCGCCAGGATTGATGATGCCGACCTGCGGCACGTAGAGCGCGCCGGCAATGCCCGCCATCATCGCCGAGACGACGAAGGTGAAGAGCTTGAAATGCTCGACGCGGTAGCCGAGGAAGCGCGTGCGGCTTTCCGCATCGCGCACGCCGACCAGCACCTTGCCGAACTTGGAGCGCACGATCGCCGAGGAGATCATCAGCGACAGCGCCAGGAAGATCGCGGTGGCGGCAAACAGGCTGGCGCGCGTGCCGTCGGCCTGGACGTTGAAGCCGAGGATTTCCTTGAAGTCGGTCATGCCGTTATTGCCGCCGAAACCCATGTCGTTGCGGAAGAAGGCCAGCAGCAGGGCGTAGGTCATCGCCTGGGTGATGATCGAGAGATAGACGCCGTTGACGCGGGAGCGGAAGGCGAACCAGCCGAAGATGAAGGCGAGCAGGCCGGGCACGACGACAACCATCAGCGCCGCGAACCAGAAATGATTGAAGCCGTACCAGAACCAGGGCAGTTCCTTCCAGTTCAGGAACACCATGAAATCGGGCAGAACAGGGTCGCCATAGACACCGCGCGAGCCGATCTGGCGCATCAGGTACATGCCCATCGCATAGCCGCCGAGCGCGAAGAAAGCGCCGTGGCCGAGCGAGAGAATGCCGCAGAAGCCCCAGACGAGATCGAGCGCCAGCGCCAGCAGCGCATAGGTGAGATACTTGCCGAACAGCGCCATGATGTAGGTCGGGATGTGCAGCGGGTTCTCGGGGTCGGTCATCAGGTTGAGAACCGGAACGAGGACGGCGACCATGAGCAGGATGGCGATGGCAATGGAGATCTTGCGATCGAGAGACCGGATAAGGAAGGCCGTAATCATGCTTCCACCGCCCTTCCTTTGAGTGCGAAGAGCCCGCGGGGACGCTTCTGGATGAAGAGGATGATGAGGACGAGCACCAGGATCTTGCCGAGCACGGCGCCGGCGAAGGGTTCCAGGAACTTGTTGACGACGCCGAGCGACAGAGCGCCGACCAGCGTGCCCCAGAGATTGCCGACGCCGCCGAAGACCACGACCATGAAGCTGTCGATGATGTAGCTCTGGCCGAGGTTCGGCGAGACGTTGTCGATCTGGCTGAGTGCGACGCCCGCCATGCCGGCAATGCCGGAGCCGAGCGCGAAGGTGAAGGCATCGACCCAGCCGGTGCGGATCCCCATCGATGAGGCCATACGGCGGTTCTGGGTGACGGCGCGCATCTGCAGACCGAAGGCGGAGCGTTTGAGCAACATCAGCAGCGTCACGAACACCGCCATCGAGAAGACGATGATCCAGAGGCGGTTCCAGGTAATCGACAGGCCGCCGAGCTCGAAAGCGCCCGACATCCAGCTCGGATTGCGCACCTCGCGGTTGGTCGGGCCGAAGATCGTGCGCACCGCCTGCTGCAGGATCAGCGACACGCCCCAGGTGGCCAGCAGCGTTTCCAGCGGCCGGCCGTAGAGATAGCGGATCACGAGACGCTCGATGATCAGGCCGACGAAGCCGGTAAAGACGAAGGCGGCGGGCACGGCGAAGGCCAGCGAGTAATTGGCCATCTCGGGAAGTTGGCGGTGATATATTCCTGCACGACATAGGTCGTGTAGGCGCCGATCATCACCATCTCGCCATGCGCCATGTTGATGACGCCCATGACGCCGAAGGTGATGGCAAGGCCAATGGCCGCCAGCAGCAGCACGGAACCGAGCGACAGCCCGTACCAGACGTTCTGTACCACGTCCCAGACCGCCAGATTGCGCTTGATGCCGTCGATATCCGACTGGATGGCGGGCTTCAGATCATCCGGCGCCGTTTCCATCGCCGTCGTCAGGATGGTCAGCGCATTGCGGTCGCCGCGGGCGGCGATCGTGTCGATGGCGGCCTTCTTGTCCTCGGCGCTGACGTCGCTTTTCAGCATCATCACGGCGCGGGCGGCTTCCATCGTGTTCTTGACCTCGGCATCCTTCTCGCCCGCAAGCGCGGAGTTCAGGAGCTCGAGATTGGAGGGATCTGCATCGCGCAGCAGGCCTTGGGCGGCTGCAAGCCGCGCGGAACGATCCGGGCTCAACAGCGTCAGCGTGCTCATGGCGCTGGCGATCGCGCCGCGCAGCGAATTGTTGATCTTCACCTTGGACATGTAATCGGCGTCGATACCCTCGGCGACCTCGCCGGTGAGAGGATCGGCATAGGTCGGCTCGTCCTCGGTGCCGCCCTGGAGCAGCACCGGGCCGCCCTCTTCGGAATTCACATAAAGCTGGCCGTCGCTGAGCTGCTGCAGGATCTGGCCGACATGCGGATCCTTGGAGGCAACGAGCGCCTTGATGGCCTCGGCGCGCTGATCGAAATCGCCTTCGCCGAGCGCGTTGACGAGGGCATGAATGTCTTCCTGGGCCTTCAGCGGCGATGCAAGCATCGGAGCCGCGAGGCAGAGGGTAAGAAGGATAAGCTTGAGGGCGCGATACATCGGCTTTCTCGCCTGGACTATCGTTGGCCTTTTGGGCAGCAACCGTTTGGGACGGAGCTTCCGCCCGGAGATGGGATCCGGACGGAAGTCATCAGGCAGGTATCGGATCGGCTAACTCAAGACCCCTTGCCGCCGCACTTGCCGGTCGCAACGTTGAAGTTGCCGCAGTTCATCGGCTTGCGCCAATCGGAGATCAGGTCCTTGGAGTCAGGCAGGTAGTCGGACCATTCGTCACCGACGACGGCAGGCGTCTGCTGCACGATTTCAAACTGGCCGTCGGCCTGGATTTCGCCGATCAGGACAGGCTTGGTGATGTGGTGGTTCGGCATTACGGTCGCCGTGCCGCCGGAGAGGTTCGGAACGGAGACGCCGATGATGGTGTCGAGAACCTTGTCGGTATCGGTCGTGCCGGCGGCCTGAACGGCCTTAACCCAGGCGTTGAAGCCGATATAGGCAGCTTCCATCGGGTCATTGGTCACGCGCTTGTCGTTCTTCGTGAAGGCGTGCCATTCCTTGATGAACTTCTTGTTGGCCGGGCTTTCGACCGACTCGAAGTAGTTCCAGGCAGCGAGGTGGCCGACGAGCGGCTTGGTGTCGAGACCGGCAAGCTCTTCTTCGCCGACCGAGAAAGCGACGACGGGGATATCGGTTGCCTTGACGCCCTGGTTGCCGAGTTCCTTGTAGAAGGGAACGTTGGCGTCACCATTGATCGTCGAGACGACGGCGGTCTTCTTGCCGGCCGCGCCGAATTCCTTGATCTTGGAGACTTCCGTCTGCCAGTCGGAGAAGCCGAACGGCGTGTAGTTGACGATGATGTCTTCCTTCGGAATGCCCTTCGAGATCAGGTAGGCTTCCAGGATCTTGTTGGTGGTGCGCGGATAGACGTAGTCGGTGCCTTCGAGAACGAAGCGCTTCACGCCTTCCTTCTCCATCAGGTAGTCGACCGCCGGGATCGCCTGCTGGTTCGGAGCGGCGCCCGTGTAGAAGATGTTGCGCGAGGATTCTTCACCCTCGTACTGGACCGGGTAGAACAGGATCGAGTTCAGCTCTTCGAAAACAGGCAGAACCGACTTGCGCGACGAGGAGGTCCAGCAACCGAAGACGGCCGCGACCTTGTCCTTTTCGATCAGCTCGCGTGCCTTTTCGGCAAACAGCGGCCAGTCGGAAGCCGGGTCGACGACGACGGCTTCGAGCTTCTTGCCGAGAAGACCGCCCTTCTTGTTCTGCTCGTCGATGAGCATCAGCATGGCGTCCTTGAGCGTCGTCTCGGAGATGGCCATGGTGCCGGAGAGCGAGTGCAGAACGCCGACCTTGATCGTGTCGTCGGCAGCAACTGCCCCGTGGAATGCGGCCGTGGCCGACATGACGGCGCCGAGAACGGCACCTGAAACGTATGATCGCAGATTCATCTTGTGATCCCCTCTTCTTGTTCGACAACAGGCCGGAAGGCAAAAATTAACTGTTGCTTAGGGAACTATCCGGTGCTGCACTGCGAAAACACATACGTAATATGACGTAGGCACTGGGGCTAAATCTGCACGCGATTGCTGCGCTGCACTCTTAAGCGCTCCGGCCATCCATGTTACGGAAGTGTGACAAGGGAACGAAGGGACCGGCAGAGCAGCATGGCAGCGCGGCAACGCATCATTCCGGTCAGGCGCGAGTATAACCGCTGGGTCGCGAACCAGACGCTCGAGGACTATGCGCTGCGTTTCACCGCCAAGAGCGCGCGGCAATTCTCCTCGCAGCGCATCTCGCAGACGGCGATCGGCGCCATCTCCTTCCTGGCGCTGGAGGCGATCGGCGGGGCGATCACCCTTTCCTACGGCACGACCAACGCCTTCTTCGCCATCATCGTCGCCTCGATCGCCATGCTGATGATCGGCCTGCCCATCAGCCGATACGCGATCCGCCACGGCGTCGATATCGATCTTCTCACCCGCGGCGCCAGCTTCGGCTATATCGGCTCGACCATCACCTCGCTGATCTATGCCAGCTTCACCTTCATGCTGTTTGCGATCGAGGCCTCGATCATGTCCGGCGCGCTGGAGCTGACGCTCGGCATTCCGCTCTGGATCGGCTACATCATCAGCGCCGTGATGGTGATCCCGCTGGTCACGCACGGCGTCAAGCTGATCAGCCGCTTCCAGCTGCTGACCCAGCCCTTCTGGATCGTGCTGAACATCCTGCCTTTCATCTTCATCGCCTTTCTCGACTGGGAGAAATTCGATGTCTGGCGCGCTTTTGCCGGCATCCGCCATGCCTCGGGACCGCCAGGCACGGTCGCCGATTTCAACCTCGTGGAATTCGGCGCCGCCTCCGCCGTCATCCTGGCGCTGATGTCGCAGATCGGCGAACAGGCCGACTTCCTGCGCTTCCTGCCGCCGGATGGGCAGCGCAAGTGGCGCCACCGCCTCGCCGTCTTCCTCGCCGGTCCCGGCTGGGTGATCATCGGCGCGCCGAAGCTGCTGGCCGGTTCCTTCCTCGTCGTGCTGACCTTCACCGCGGGCGTGCCCGTCGACCGCGCCGCCGATCCGGCGCAGATGTATCTCACCGCTTTCGGCTACATGATCCCTTGGCACAATGCCGCCCTGCTCTTGATGGCCGCCTTCGTCGTCGTTTCGCAGCTGAAGATCAACGTCATGAACGCCTATGCGGGCTCGCTCGCTTGGTCGAACTTCTTCTCGCGCCTGACCCACAGCCATCCCGGCCGCGTCATCTGGCTGATCTTCAACGTGGCGATCGCGCTGCTCCTGATGGAGCTCGGCATCTACCGGCTGCTGGAAGAAACGCTCGGTATCTTCTCGATCATCGCCATGGCCTGGCTCTGCACCATCTCCGCCGATCTCTTCATCAACAAGCCGCTTGGCCTCGCCCCTCCCGGTATCGAGTTCAAGCGCGCCCATCTCTATGACATCAACCCGGTCGGCCTCGGTGCCATGACGCTCTCGGCCGGCATTTCGCTGATCGCCCATTTCGGCGCCTTCGGCCCGATCGCCGCCTCGCTCGCGCCCTATATCACCCTCGTCATAGCGCTGACCGCCTCGCCGCTGATCGCCTGGGCGACCAAGGGCAAGTTCTACCTCGCCCGCAAGCCGCGCCATAGCTGGAAGAACCTGACAAGCATCACCTGCTCGGTCTGCGAACACCCGTTCGAGCCCGAGGACATGGCCTGGTGCCCGGCCTATGCCGCGCCGATCTGCTCGCTCTGCTGCTCGCTCGACAGCCGCTGCCACGACATGTGCAAGCCGAAGGCGCGGCTGAACGCCCAGGTCGGCACCGTCGCCAAGGCCGTGCTGCCGGAAACCGTGGTGCAGAAATTGACGACCCGCCTGGGACGCTACGGCATCGCCGTCGTGCTGGCGCTGACCGCCGTCGGCGCGATCCTGGCGATGATCGCCCATCAGGTGGCCTCCGCCTCGCCGGAGACGGCCGAAGTGGTCAACCGCACCATCCTGATCGTCTTCTTCGTCTTCGCCGTCATCGCCGGCGTCGTCTGCTGGTTCTATGTGCTCGCCCATGACAGCCGTGTCGTCGCCGAGGAGGAATCCTCGCGCCAGAACACGCTGCTCCTGAAGGAAATCGCCGCGCACAAGAAGACCGACGCCGCGCTGCAGAACGCCAAGGAAACCGCCGAGGCCGCCAACCGCGCCAAGAGCCGCTATGTCGTCGGTCTCAGCCACGAGCTGCGCACGCCGCTCAATGCCGTGCTCGGCTATGCCCAGATTCTCGAGCGCGACGAGACGATCCCGCCGCCGCGCCAATCCTCGATCAAGGTCATTCGCCGCTCGGCCGAGCATCTCTCCGGCCTGATCGACGGGCTGCTGGATATCTCCAAGATCGAGGCCGGGCGCCTGCAGGTCTATTCCAACGAGATCAACATCCAGGATTTCCTCGACCAGATCGTCGACATGTTCCGCCCGCAGGCGCAGGCCAAGGGCCTCGCCTTCATTCACGACCGCACGCCGTCGCTGCCGCAATTCGTGCGCACCGACGAGAAGCGCCTGCGCCAGATCCTCGTCAACCTGCTCTCGAACGCCATCAAGTTCACCGACGCGGGCAGCGTCACCTTCGATGTCGGCTATCGCAGCCAGGTCGCGACCTTCACCGTTTCAGATACCGGCCGCGGCATCGCCGAGAAGGATCTGAGCCGCATCTACGAACCCTTCCAGCGCGGCGAGGCTGACAGCATCCGCCCCATGCCGGGCCTTGGCCTGGGGCTCACCATCACCCGGCTTCTGACCAATACGCTCGGCGGCGAAATCCTGGTGACGAGCGAGAAAGACCAGGGCTCGACCTTCCGCGTCCGCCTGATGCTCTCAGCCGTCATGCGCGAGATGACCGCGCCGCCGCAGGAGAAGAAGATCGTCAGCTACGACGGCCCGCGCCGCACCATCGTCGTCGTCGACGACAACGAGGACCACCGCGAGATGATGCGTGAAATCCTGGCGCCGCTCGATTTCGTCGTGCTGACGGCAGCCAGCGGCACCGATTGCCTGACGCTGATCGAGGGCATTCAGCCCGATCTCTTCCTGGTCGATATCTCGATGCCCGGCATGAGCGGCTGGCAGCTTGCCTCGCGCCTGCGCGAAAACGGCCAGACCTCGCCTATCGTCATGCTGTCCGCCAACATCGGCGATGCCGCAGCGACAGCCGAAAGCGATGACAGCCATAATGACGCGATCGGCAAGCCCGTCGACATCAGGCAACTGCGCGACAAGCTGGCCCTGCATCTCGGCCTGAAATGGATCTACGCGGACACGGCGGCAGCGCCCGCCTCACCGCCGAAACCACCGCTCGTCAGCCCCGGCATCGCCCATGTCGAGGAACTGATGCGGCTCTGCGAAATCGGCTACATCAGAGGTATCGAAGCCAAGCTCAACGACCTTGCCAAGGATGAGGCAAATCAGCCATTTACCGAGGAACTTCGCGCCTATGTGGCGGCGTTCGATCTCGACGGCTGCATGACCTTCCTGCACCGGTTCAACGAAAAGGTGGAAACCATTGGCTGATCAGGCCCACCCCCGCGATATCGTGCTGCTGGTCGACGACTCGCCCGAGGCGCTCGGCTTCCTCACCGATGCGCTGGAGCAATCCGGTTTCTCCGTGCTGATCGCCACCTCCGGCTCGGCCGCACTCAATATCGTCGAGCGCATCACGCCGGATCTCATCCTGCTCGATGCCGTCATGCCATCGATGGATGGCTTCGAGACCTGCCGCAAGCTGAAAGAGAACGCCGCCGTCAGCCAGGTGCCGGTGATCTTCATGACCGGCCTGACGGAAACAGAGCATGTGGTCCACGCGCTGGAATCCGGCGGCGTCGACTATCTGACGAAGCCGATCAATATCGACGAGCTGCGCGCCCGTATCCGCGTCCATCTGCGCAACGCCCGCTCGACGCAAAGCGCCCGCGTCGCGCTCGACGCAGCCGGCCGTCATCTGCTGGCGGTGAAGGGCGACGGCACGGTTCACTGGTCGACGCCCCAGGCAACCCGCCTCGTCAACGCCGCCATGGGCAGCGACGATGCGCTCGCAACCGTCACGGCCCATATCGCCGCCTGGATGAAGGACCGCATGGCGACCAGCCGCGACGCCGCCTTCTCGATTACTCACGCCGGCCAACCCGTCCTCCAGCTCGCCTTCCTCGGCACCATCGGCCCTGACGAATACCTCTTCCGCCTGACGGCCATCAGCCAGCGCAGCGACGACGCGGTGCTGCGCCAGCATTTCTCGCTGACGCAGCGGGAATCGGAAGTGCTGCTGTGGATCGCCAAGGGCAAGGCCAACCGTGACATCGGCGAGATCCTGGGGCTATCGGCGCGGACGGTGAACAAGCATCTGGAGCAGATCTATGTGAAGCTCGGCGTGGAAAACCGGGCGTCGGCCGCGGTGAAGGCAGCGCATGTGTTGCATGAGGGGTAGGCGCGCGTTGGGCTTGGCTTGACCCGCGAGCTTCCAGCAAGTTTGCCCCCCTCTGCCCTGCCGGGCATCTCCCCACAGGTGGGGAGATTGGCTGGGCGCACCCGCTCGCCTTGCCATCCAGAAATCGAAGCTGAGAGCACATTGGTTCAATGAATGCGATGCGCACGCCACGAGTCATCTCCCCACCTGTGGGGGAGATGCCCGGCAGGGCAGAGGGGGGCATACTTGCTCGGAGCCCGAAAGCAGACTTGCTCAACCCTCAGCCAACCAACCCTCAAACTACCCGATCCGCCGGCTCCCGACCCTCGAAGAACGCGGTGACATTATCCACCACCTTCATCCCCATCGCCGTCCGCGTCTCCTCCGTCGCGCTGCCGAGATGCGGCAGGATCACGACGTTTTCCATCGCCTTCAGCTTCTCCGGCACCTGCGGCTCCGCCTCGTAGACATCGAGCCCTGCCCCACGGATCACGCCGGTCTGCAGCGCCGCAATCAGCGCCGTCTCGTCGACGACATCGCCGCGCGCCGTGTTGATCAGGAACGCCCCCTTCTTCATCGCCGCAAAGCGCGCCGCATTCATCAGGTGCCGGTTTTCGGCCCCACCCGGGCAATGCAGCGAGACGAAATCGGCGGCGCCGAGCACGTCCTCGACGGTCGCAAGCTGACGGGCGCCGTAGCGGGCGGCTTCGGCTTCATCGACCTTCGAGCGATTGTAGAAGACGACATCCATGCCGAAGCCGAAATGGCAGCGCTGGGCGAAGGCCTTGCCGATGCGGCCGAAGCCGATGATGCCGACGGTCTTGCCCGAGACCTTGGTGCCGATCATATGCGTCGGGCACCAGCCCTTCCATTCGTCGGCACGGATCTGGCGCTCGCCCTCTCCGCCGCGCCGCGCGACGGCAAGCAGCAGCAACATGGCGATATCGGCGGTGCAGTCCGTCAGCACGCCCGGCGTATTCGTCACGGCAATGCCCTTCGCCTTGGCGGCGGCGACGTCGATGTGATTGTAGCCGACGCCGAAATTGCCGAGAATTTTTGCGCGCGGACTGCCCTCGAAGACGGCGGCCGGCAGCTTGTCGGAGACGGTCGGCAGCACCGCGTCGTAATCGGCGAGCGCCTGGCGCAGCTGATCGGCGGTCATCGGCACGTCGGCTTCGTTGAGGGTCACGTCGAAATGCTCGGCAAGAGCGGCTTCGGCGGCGGCAGGCCAGCGGCGGGTGACGAGAATGCGCGGTCGGGACATCGAAATTTCCGTTTCTGAATTCTGGCAGGGCGTGAAAGCTAGCCCATCGCATCAGGATTGAAAACGTCACTCCGGCGCAGAACCGTCGCCAAAAACAAAGAAGCCCGGTCGAAACCGGGCTTCCTCTAAACGGTCGGAACCGTGCAAGCGATGCTTACTTCGCGGCCTGCGGGAAGTAGCTGTACTTGCCGTCCGGGCCCTTCTTCCATTCGTACATGATGTAGCCCGGGAGCTTCGGGTCGCCCTTTTCATCGAAGGACATGTCGCCGAGAACGGTCGGGAACGGACCCTTTTCCTTCATGGCCTTGGCAACGGCTTCCGGATCGTTAGAACCAGCGGCCTTTGCAGCGCCTGCGATCGACTGCATCGCAGCGTAGGAATAGAGGGTGTAAGCTTCCGGGTTGAAGCCGGCAGCCTTGAACTTCTCAACGAGGTCCTTGTTGGCCGGGTTCAGCGTCGGATCCGGGCCGAAGGTGTTCAGCGTGCCTTCGACAGCGTCGCCAGCGATCGAAGCCAGTTCGTTCGAAACGATACCGTCACCCGATACGAGCGTTGCCTTCAGGCCCTGGTCCTTTGCCTGGCGGATGATGAGACCAGCTTCGGTGTGCAGACCACCCCAATAGATGATCGAAACGCCGGCTTCCTTCATCTTGGCGATGAGGGCCGAGAAGTCCTTGTCGCCGACGTTGATGCCTTCGTAGACGGCTTCGGTGATACCAGCGGCATTCATGGCCTTCTTGGTTTCGTCAGCGAGACCCTGGCCGTAAGGCGTCTTGTCGTGAACGACAGCGATCTTGGCGTCCTTGAAGTGGTCGGCAAGATACTTGCCGGCAATCGCGCCCTGCTGGTCGTCACGGCCGCAAGTACGGAACGTGTTCCAGAGACCACGCTCGGTGAACTGCGGGTTGGTCGCAGCCGGGGTGATTTCGAGGATGCCGTTTTCAGCGTAGACTTCAGAAGCCGGGATGGAGACGCCCGAGTTGAAGTGACCGACGACAAACTTGACGCCGTCAGCAACGAACTTGTTGGCGACCGAGATGCCCTGCTTCGGGTCGGAGACGTCGTCGCCGAGCTCGACCTTGATCTGCTCGCCGTTGATGCCGCCAGCAGCGTTGATGTCAGCAGCTGCCTGTTCGGCACCCTTCTGAAGCTGTGCACCGAACGCAGCGTTCGGGCCGGTCAGCGGACCACCAACACCAACCAGCAGGTCAGCGCGAGCGGCGTTGCTGAAAGCAACCATAGCCGTCAGAGCCACTGCCGACAGAAGATACTTCTTCATGTTTTTACTCCCAATTTTTGGGCGGGTTCCGGTCCTAGACCCAGCGCATTACCCACCATCGTTTGCGCCGGGGAAAGCTGTTCCTCTCTGGGGGCATGAACCGGCTGCTTTCAAGCTTTGCCGGCCTGGGCCATGCCCTTCGATTTTTTATCAGTGGCGGATTTCCGTTTGCTTCCGGGCACCGCCGCTGAGGCAATTCATGCCTAGTTTCAACGGGCTGTCAATGTTTGTTCTTCCACGAAAACGCGGAAGTTTTTTCGTACAGCCAGTAATAGTTGTTGACCATCTGATTGGTGCGGCGGAAGCGGAAGCCGGCCGTCGAGAAGACGAGCAGCAGCACGAAATCGATGATGTAGTAGAAGCCGCTCAGCATCGGGCCGTTGAACAGCGCGTGATGCAGGAACTGCATCACCCAGGCGAGCAGGAAGGTATAGGCGATCACCAGCGGGTAATCGCTCCAGCCCTCGGCTGCGGCCTTGCCGGCGCGCCATGCAGTCCAGAAACCGATGAGCATGACCAGCGCGCGGATGACGGTTCTGACGCCCATGTCCGGTTCGAAGAAAAGTCCCTGCATATCAAAGTCTCCCTTCTGCCCGGATCAATGCCGTCCGCCTTCGAGATAGGCGGCACGGACTTCGGGATTGGCGAGAAGTTCCTTGCCGGAACCGCTCATCGTCACCTTGCCGTTCACCATCACATAGGCGCGATGCGAAAGCTTGAGGGCAGCAAATGCGTTCTGCTCGACGAGGAAGACTGTCAGGCCTTCGGTTTCGTTGAGCTTCTTGATCGCCTCGAAGATGCCCTTGACGATCAGCGGCGCAAGGCCGAGCGACGGCTCGTCGAGAAGCAGCAGCTTCGGACGCGCCATCAGCGCGCGGCCGATCGACAGCATCTGCTGTTCGCCGCCCGAAAGCGTGCCGCCGCGCTGCGTCTGGCGTTCCTTGAGCCGCGGGAACATCACGAAGATCTTTTCGAGGTCTTCGTGGAAGTATTTGAGGTTATCGAGGCCGGCGCCCATCTGCAGATTTTCCAGCACGGTCATGCGCGGGAAAATACGGCGTCCTTCCGGAGACTGGGCGATGCGCAGACGCGCGATTTCGTGCGTTGGCATCTTGGTGATGTCGCGGCCGTCGAAGGTGATCGAGCCGGTGCGCGCCTGCGGGCTGCCGCAGATCGTCATCATCAGCGTCGACTTGCCGGCGCCGTTGGCGCCGATCAGGCTGACGATCTCACCCTTGTTGACTTCGACATCGATGCCGGCGAGAGCGCGGATATTACCGTAATAGGTCTCGACGCCCTGAACCTTGAGAAGCTGTTCCCCGGCCATCAGTGTGCGCCCCCTTCTACGGTCGCGATGACCTCTTCAACTTCTTCGTCTTCGACACCGAGATAGGCCGCGATGACCTTCGGGTCGTTCTTCACGTGTTCGGGCGTACCGTCGGAGATCTTCTGGCCATATTCGAGAACGACGACGTGGTCGGAAATTTCCATGACCACCGACATGTCGTGCTCGATGAGCAGGATCGAGGTTCCGGTATCCGCGCGGATGCCGCGCAGCAGCTCGTTGAGTGCCAGCGATTCGCGCGGGTTGAGACCGGCGGCCGGCTCGTCGAGGCAGAGCAGTTCCGGACCGGTGCACATGGCGCGCGCGATCTCCAGGCGGCGCTGGGCGCCGTAGGGCAGATCGCCGGCCGGGTCGTCGGCGCGATCGATCAGATCGGCCTTTTCCAGCCAGTAGCGGGCAAGCTCGATGGAGGCTGCCGCTTCCTTCTTGTAGCCGCCGATGCCGAGCAGGCCGAGGATCGTGTAACCCGAGGCCTTCATCAGCTTGTTATGCTGGGCGACGAGCAGGTTTTCCAGGACCGTCAGACCCGAGAACAGGCGAATGTTCTGGAAGGTACGGGCGACCTTGGCTTCCTTGGTGATGCGGAAGTCAGGCAGGCGCTCGAGCAGATACTGCTTTCCGCCCTTCTGGTTCATGGTGATCATGCCCATCGTCGGCTTGTAGAAGCCGGTGATGCAGTTGAACACGGTGGTCTTGCCTGCGCCGTTCGGGCCGATCAGCGCAGTGATATCGCCGCGCTTGGCTTCGAAGGAGAGATCGTTGATGGCCATCAGGCCGCCGAACTTCATCGACAGGTGCTCAACCTTGAGCAAGGTATCGTTGGACATCGTTTCTACAGGGCTCATCAGCCGTGGCCCTCCTTGGTGAAGCTTCCGGATACCGCCTTGCGCTCCTTGAGGAAGGCGGTCAGCTCACGCGAGCCGACGAAACCGCGCGGCTTGAACAGCATGACCACGACCATGGCCAGGCCGAAGAGCAGCATGCGGTAGAGTTCCGGCGTGAAATCGGGGCCGAAGACGACCTTCAGGAAGTCCATTTCGCGCAGCACTTCCGTGCCGCCGACCATAACGACGGCCGCAATCGCGATACCGGTCAGCGAACCCATGCCGCCGAGAACGACGATGGCAAGGATGACGGCCGATTCCAGGAAGACGAAGGATTCAGGCGAGACGAAGCCCTGACGCGCTGCGAAGAACGAGCCGGCGAAACCGCCGAACATCGCGCCCGTCGCAAAGGCGGTGAGCTTGGTCGTGACCGTGTTGATACCGAGCGAACGGCAGGCGATTTCGTCTTCGCGCAGAGCTTCCCAGGCGCGGCCGATCGGCATGCGGCGAAGCCGGATGGTGACGTAGGCCGTGATCAGGCAGAGCGCCAGGATCAGATAGAACAGGAAGATCTTGTAGTAAGCCGACGACATCGGCAGGCCGAACAGCTTGGCAAAGCCGCCGGCGGACGCGTCGAACGGAATGCCGAACAGCGTTGCCTTCGGAATGCCTGAGATGCCGAACGTACCCTTGGTCAAATCGGTCCAGTTGATGAGCACGAGACGGATGATTTCACCGAAGGCCAGCGTCACGATGGCGAGGTAGTCGCCGCGCAGACGCAGAACCGGGAAGCCGAGGATGATGCCCCAGAGAGCGGCGAAGATGCCCGACAGCGGCAGCAGCACCCAGAAGGACATGCCGAAATAGCTGGAGAGCAGTGCGTAGGAATAGGCGCCGACAGCATAGAAGGCGACATAGCCGAGGTCGAGAAGACCGGCGAGACCGACGACGATGTTCAGACCCCAGGCGAGCATCACGTAGATGAGGATCTGGATACCGAAGTTGTCGACCCACTTCAGCGAGCCCTGGGCACCGACCAGCGCATAGATCACGACCGGATAGAGCAACAGCGCCACCAGAGCGATCTTCAGGAAATGCGTGTGGAAAAAGCCCTTGTCCGTCGAGATATCGAGCTCGCCGTGCTTTGCCTTGGCGAGCTTGCGGCGGTTGATGTTCGGCTGGATGAAAACGACCATGACGAAGCGGCCGATGGCGGCGATTGCGACGAAGATCGCAAGCAGGCCCCAGCGCTGGACGATGATCAGTTCGTTGTTGATGTTCTGCTGCGTGCCGAGACCGACATAGAGAACGAACAGGCCGAGCGAGACGAGACCGGTGAAGAAAGCTTCACGGATACCCTTCTGGACAAGCCCGGCCTCGGGCTTGCCTGCGGAAGTTTCGATGTTTGCCATGACGTTTATACCTTCTCGACTTCCGGCCGTCCGAGAATACCGGTCGGCTTGAAGATCAGGACGAAAGCCAGGATCGCGAAGGTCGCGACGTCCTTGTAGGCGATGGTGAAATATGCGGACCAGAGCGACTCGATGAGGCCGATCAGCAGACCACCGAAGACTGCACCCGGCAGCGAGCCGATACCGCCGAGAACGGCAGCCGTGAACGCCTTGACGCCAGGGGTGAAGCCATCCGTGAAGGACGCGACGCCGTAATACATCAGGTACATCGTACCGGCGACGGCAGCGAGCGCGGCGCCCATGATGAAGGTGATGGAGATCGTCTGGTCGACATTGACGCCGAGAAGCGCCGCCATCTTGCGGTCCTGCTCGGTGGCGCGCTGGGCGCGGCCGAGCGCCGTGCGGTTCACGAGGTACCAGAAGGCAGCCAGGAGAACGACGGTGATGACGATGATGATGATCTGCTTCAGCGAGACCGAGATGCCGCCGATATTATAGACCGAACTTACCAGCGGCGGGATCGGCTTGTTGCGCGGGCCCTGCGTCACCTGGATGAAGTTGGAAAGCGTGATCGACATGCCGATTGCGGTGATCAGCGGCGCCAGGCGGAACGAACCGCGCAGCGGACGGTATGCAACTCGCTCGATCGTCCAATTCCACAAACTCGTCATCAGCATCGCAACAACAAGCATCGCCAGCAGAAGAACTGCTACCGGAAGACCTGCAAAGATGGATGTGAGAACGAGAAAGACGATAAGAGCAGCGAAACCACCGAGCATGAAGACATCGCCATGGGCGAAATTGATCATGCCGACAATGCCGTAAACCATCGTATAGCCAATAGCGACGAGACCATAGATGGATCCAAGAGTCAGCCCATTGAAGAGCTGCTGGATAAAGTACTCCATATGTCATTTCCCCTGGATGCGAACCAACATGGCTGCATCTCTTTTTGGTTAGGGCTCCGCTTTTAAATCGGAACCTCGTAGCCGCATGCATAGCGCTTTCAGGGAAAATGTGAAGACAAAAAGGCTTTACTGAGTCAGATTCTTGCTCAACTGCGCTTAAATGGCGCGATACAAATCAAATTCCACACGAAAAAGGCATTATATGACAAAAATTTAGCCAAACCGCGCCTGTGGATTAACCATTGCGGCAATTCGGTGGCAGCCATCATTTCGGATTTGCGAATGCTATTCCACAAGACTGGAATTCGAAGCAAATTCTGACCGGCTAAAACACGAGCCGGTGAAAACTATTCCAGGCCACCGCCTTTGGCTGCGACGAGCAGGAAAAATGCAAAACTCTGGCCTCGTCCCTATATTTGCGGCTATAGTTGCCGCTTCGCCGGGTTCGCTTCCCGGCCCCAAACCGCAAGAGCCGATGCTATCGACATTCGAAAATGCAGCCCTGGAAGCAGGACGGAAGATCATCGAGATATTCCGCGCCGGATGCACAGTCTCGACCAAGGCCGATGCCACGCCGGTGACACTCGCCGATCATGAAGCCGAGATCATCATCCTGGCGCATCTGAGCCGCGACTTCCCCGACATTCCTGTCATCGCCGAGGAATCGGTGGCCGCGGGACATGTGCCTGACATCGCCGGCCGACCCTTCTTCCTTGTCGATCCGCTCGATGGCACGCGCGAGTTCGTCGACAAGCGCAAGGAATTCACGGTCAATATCGCCTATATCGAAAACGGCGTTCCGCTGGCGGGCATCGTCTACGCCCCTGCCCTCGGCGTCGCCTTCGTCGGCGAATCGGGCAGCGCCGAGAAACTGCATGTCGGCGACGACTTCACCGTTGACCGCCGCGAGAAGATCGCCGTGCGCGACGAGCCGGAACACCGCCTGGCGCTCGCCAGCCGCTGCCACAACAGCCCGGCTACCGACAGCTTCCTGAAGAAGCACGCCATTTCCGAATGCACCAATATCGGTTCGTCGCTGAAATTCTGCCTGCTCGCCGAGGGCAAGGCCGATGTCTACCCGCGCTTTACCCGCACGATGGAATGGGACACGGCCGCGGGCGACGCCGTGCTCAGGGCCGCGGGCGGCACGACGCTGACGCTGGACGGCCAGCCGCTCGGCTACGGCAAGCCCGGCGATCCGGATTTCGTCAATCCGGATTTCATCTCTTGGGGCAGCCGCAAGCGGGCGCTGCAGCGCGCATAAGCAAGGCGGAAATGGCTTGGAGATCAGCGGGAAGCGAGCCTTGCCCTCCCCGCGCATCTGAGCGGACATAAGATCAGCGGCACCGCTATGGAGGCCGCATGCATGTCCGACATGACAGTCAATCTCGCCCTTCCCTATATCCTGCCGTCGCAGGCCCAGAAGCACGTCACCCATAACGAAGCGCTGCAGCTGATCGATGCCGTCACCCAGCTGACGATATCAGCCGAAGCGTCAGCCGCGCCGGAAGACCCGGCCGAAGGCGCCTGCTATCTCATTGGGTCGGGAGCAACAGGCGCCTGGTCCGGTAAGGACGGCCGTCTCGCCTTCCGGCAGGACGGCGCCTGGATCTACATTCTGCCGCGCGATGGCTGGCGGGCCTATTTCGCCGCCGTATCGAGGCTCCGCATCTTCGCCGCCGGCGTCTGGAGCGATCTGGTACCGCCACCGCCGGCCAGCCTGCCGCTTCTCGGCCTGAACGCCAGCGCCGACGCACAGAACCGGCTGGCCGTCGCCTCCCCCGCCAGCCTCTTCAATCACGAGGGCCACGGCCACCAGCTGAAGGTCAACAAGGCATCCGCCGCCGAAACGGCCTCGTTGCTCTTCCAGTCCAACTGGTCGGGCCGCGCCGAGATGGGGCTTGCCGGAAATGATGAATTCGCAATCAAGGTCAGCGGTGACGGGGCTGCCTGGGAAACGGCGCTGGCGATCGCCGCAGGCGGCATCGTCAAGACCCCTGCCCGCCCGGTCGCCCGCGGCGCACTGGCGGCGGCGACCACGACGCCCGGCAACAACACCCGCACCGGCTTCAACGCGCTGCATGTGCAGCAGGGCGGTTTCTCGCTCGGCGCAGCCGTCCCCTCCGGCAGCGGCAACCGCCTGACGGTCCCGGCCTCGGGTCTCTATCTGCTGATTCTGTCGGTGAGCACCGTGACGAGCTCGGCTTATGGCGCGCGGCTGGAAGCCAATGGCAGCACCGCGCTTGCGGCGATCGCCGGCGTGGCGACCACCGTCGCATCAAGACAGACGGCCTTCGGCCTCGCCCAGCTTACCGCCGGCGACTGGCTGTCGATCCTGCATACGGGAACGGCGCAATATAAGTTCGGCGCCGGAGAAACGGAGATCAGTGCGATCCTGCTCTAAGGATCAGAGCAGGCGGTAGCGGAGCGCACGGGCGACGGCCTGCATGCGATTGACCGAATCGAGCTTGCGCATCGCGCTCTTCAGATAGCCGACGACGGTGTGCGACGAGAGATCGAGAATGATGGCAATCTCGTCGCTGCTTTTTCCAGCCGCCGACCAGCGCAGACATTCGATTTCTCGACGCGTCAGCGTTTCAGCCGGCCCTTCTTCACCGCGATTGGCAATGCTGAACCGGTCGAGCGCCTGCATCGCCGCGAAGAAAAGCGCCATCTGCTCTTCATATTCGAGCGCAGCGCGCGTTCCGGAGAATGCAAAGATGTACTGTTTTAGATCAGCGTCATGCAGCGAAAAGCCGAAAGTTGCCTGCAGGCCATGCATCTGGAAGACCGCGTTCAACCGGCGGTTTTCAATATTTGCAGCCGCGCCGCCAAAAGTTCCCGCATTGCAATAGACCGGGATGATCGTGTGCTTCAGCGCGTTAACCAGCTCGCTGCAGTAAAACATGTCGGCCTCCTCATAGAGGTTGACGAGCGTCTGCGGCCAGTTGCTGGCAATGCGGTTTTCGACAAAGGAGGTGGCGTCGCCGCGTGGGAAGGATGCAATAAGGAAGAAATCGAAGCCCGCTTCCTTGGTCATGCGCTCAAGGCTGCGCTTGAACTCGATCTTGAGATCGCCTTGGCGGGCGGTGGTAGAAAGCGAAAAAGCGTTATCGTCTGCGCAGTTACGCACCGCGCGCTCACGTCTCGTCATCTCTTATGTCCTCAACCGCGCGCGCCTGCCCAGCTCTCGCACCGGCAGGCCATCCACGGCGCCGGAAACAGGAAAAGAAAGCCGCGAAGCCCCGCGTCGGTGTGACGGGAGCTGCAAACACTATTCTTTGACTGATACTGCGAGAAGAACGGAGACGATGTCTTGCGCTCATTCTTAATGTTGCAGCGCTTATAAATCTTCCCGCGAAATATAGATATTATTTATTACGCATGGGAGCCATGCAGCCGGCTCAAATTGACGTAACGGAAGTTCGTCCCGGGGTGGGTAGCTCCGGCACTTAAAGTTGTTATCAAAGTCTTACGATCAGTTTAGGCAATTTTTAAATGTGACGGGCTAGAGTGCCATCTGTGGTCTTGAGTTGTGTAGAGAGTCCCAATGACCGAAATGATACGACCCCGAGTAAAATATGTCATCGGCCCCGATGGCAGCCCGCTTACGATTGCGGATCTTCCCCCGCCGAATACCCGGCGCTGGGTGATCCGTCGCAAGGCTGAGGTTGTCGCGGCAGTTCGCGGTGGCCTGTTGAGCTTGGAAGAAGCGTGCGAGCGTTACACGCTCACCGTTGAAGAATTCCTGTCCTGGCAGTCGTCGATCAGCAGCCACGGCCTTGCCGGCCTGCGCACGACGCGTATCCAGCAGTACCGCCACTAATCGCCGCAAGGCAACGACATTACTTCGGGCCGGACGCATTCTCGCTCAGAGAATGAAGAAGGCCCGAAATTATTGTCGACGCGGCGTAGCACCAGAGGCCGGGCTGGGTGAAAGCATCCGCAAGCCCCGTCGTCTTTGCCGCCGCAATCACGACCGCCACCAATAAAACGTCCATCATTGACCACTTGGACAGGTGAGGTACGGCGTGACGATAAAACCAGCTGCCGGTTCCGCCGCCGGCCGCTGTCGCCTCAACGGCGAGACTGACAATCTTGCAGACCGGCAGAATGATCGACACGAGAACGACGATCGCCGCAAGCAATGCATCGCCGCCGCTCCACAGCGAAGCGATGATCCCGATCAGCGACGGCGTCTCGTCGAAAAAGTAAAGCGTCTCGAAGCGGATCAGCGGCAGCACCAGCCCAAGCGCCAGAAAGAACGGCGCCGCAACCAGAAGCACCGGCTTTATCCACGCCAATCTCGCCATCAATCCCTCTCCCCCATCAATCCGATGAACACTGCGTCGCCACCTGTCCCGGCTTGTGAGCCCCTGCCCGCCATGCCACGTTCGGGCAACGCAACTCTTTCGGAGGACAATAGAATGGATATCCGCAACGAAGAAAATGCCTCGGGCGGCCGTTATGTCGCTGAAGTCGAGGGACACGAGGCCGAAATGAGCTATTCCCGCACCTCGCCGAAGCTCGTCATCATCGACCACACCGGTGTACCCGATGCCCTGCGCGGCAAGGGCGTCGGCCAGGCACTCGCCCTGCACGCCGTCGAGGAAGCCCGCAAGGGCGGCTGGAAGATCTTCGCGCTCTGCCCTTTCTTCAAGGCACAGTCCCAGCGCCACGAGGAATGGCGCGATGTCGTGAACTGAGAGGCATTTGGCAAACGCGCGTCCACCGATTATCCTGTTTGCATCAAGAGGTGACCGATGGCTCGCTTAACAATATCGCTTTCCGATCAGCAGAGTGACTGGGTCGAAAGCCGCGTCAGCAAAGGCAACTATGCCAATGCTGAAGACTATCTGCGCGACCTGATCCTGATGGACCGGACGCAGCAGGGCGAGACGCTGTCGGTCACCGAACTTCAGGACATCGTCGCTGCGTCGCGTGCAAGCGGCACCGGCAAGCGAAGCGTGGATGAGATTTTCGCCGAGGCGGAAGCGCTCGCTGCGCGCCGCACCGGTGCCTCTTGAGCCGATATGTCTTAACCGCGCGCGCCGAGCGCGACCTCCTCGCCATTTTTCTGCAAAGCATCGAGCTCTTCGGCGTGCCTCAGGCGAGGCGCTACCGGGACAGCCTGAAGAACTGTTTCGAATTGATCGCCGGCAACCCCGATATGGGACGGCCCGCCAGCAGGATTGGCGAGGGTGTCAGGCGCCACGAGCACCAGAGCCACATCATTCTTTATGACAAGGTTAGCGAAGGCGTGCGCATCCTGGCGCTGGTTCCGTCGAAAAGCGTCCGTCTTCTGAAACTCTGACGGTCAAAAAACACCAAAAGCCACGTATGACGGACTAAGGCCCATCATACGTGGCTTTTTCTTCGGCGATTCCCCAGGATGCCGGTGACGGCATCCATCGCCAGCTTGATTACGCCCGTGCGCGAATTGCGCCGTCACGCTCCTCGAGGGCGGCTGCGCGGGCATATTCTGCCTGCATCTCCTCGAGCGCCTGTTCCAGAGCTTCTTCCTGCATCTTCAGTTCCTTGATCGAAACCTGAAGATTGTCGGCGCGCTGACGAGCGGCCTTGGCGAAGGTCGGGTAGGCGAAGTGATTCGGATCGGAAATGCCGGACTTCTTCTCTTCGACGACGATCTGGCTTTCCAGATCCTTCGTCATCCGTTCGAATTCCGACATCATCATCTGCAATTGCTGCAGCTGACGTCGTTTTTCGTTCACCTGAAATTCCTTCAGGCGAACTAGGCTCTCACGCGACTTCATACGCATTACTCCAGTGATGCGAGACCCCGGCTCTACTAAATTGCCCCTTGCGCACCGCTTTGAGACGGTCTGCCCAAAAAATTTCCGTCGGTATTAACAAAAACCTACCGCTGGTAACCTTTCGTTTACGGGCATCGTTAATGATAGGCCCGATGATTTAAGGCTCGGTAAACATCACTACGCGATTTCCGAAACCTTTTCATTGCTGAGTCGAATGAATCGCTTAGCGGCCGTTCTTAATGTAGAAGTTAAGGATTTGGCCTTGCGGATTCTCGTTGGAAAACAGCGGAATGGACAAAATATTTAATAAATTCGTTACCCCTTGCCAGAGTGGAATAGAATTTGTTAACCATTTCGTGGCAGCTTCCAAATCACGCAGTGACATATTTCGGTATCGCGTAGGGGGCCAGACCACCTTTCGGCGGCGGTAAAGGGGATAATAATGCGGGTACTACTGATTGAAGACGACAGCGCGACAGCGCAGAGCATCGAACTGATGCTCAAGTCCGAGAGTTTTAACGTTTACACCACCGATCTCGGTGAAGAAGGCGTCGACCTCGGCAAACTGTATGATTACGACATCATCCTTCTCGATTTGAACCTTCCCGACATGTCCGGATATGAAGTGCTGCGCACTCTCCGCCTGTCCAAGGTCAAGACACCGATCCTCATCCTCTCGGGTATGGCCGGCATCGAAGACAAGGTCCGCGGTCTCGGCTTCGGCGCCGACGACTACATGACCAAGCCGTTCCACAAGGACGAGCTCGTCGCCCGCATCCACGCCATCGTCCGCCGTTCGAAGGGCCACGCACAGTCGGTCATCATGACCGGCGAGCTCATCGTCAACCTCGACGCCAAGACCGTCGAAGTCGGCGGCCAGCGCGTTCACCTGACGGGCAAGGAATACCAGATGCTGGAGCTGCTTTCGCTCCGCAAGGGTACCACGCTCACCAAGGAAATGTTCCTGAACCACCTCTATGGCGGCATGGACGAACCGGAACTGAAGATCATCGACGTCTTCATCTGCAAGCTGCGCAAGAAGCTTGCGAACGCTGCCGGCGGCGCCAACTACATCGAAACCGTCTGGGGCCGCGGCTACGTGCTGCGCGAGCCCGATGGCAGCGAATACGCCGAAAGCGCCTGATACCGAACCCCCTTTACCAATTCAGAAATCCCGCCCTTCCGGCGGGATTTTTTTGTTTGTGCGGGTCGTAAAGTGGCAGGGTTCTGCCACGGCATGGGCACACGCAGAAATGCTCGGGACAGGCCCGAGCATCGTAAGAACTTGAAATGGAAGAGAGAATTAGGCGGCGATTGCCCGGTTGCCGAAGACGGCGGTCAGGATCTTGCGGTCGAAGGGCTTCAGCAGGAAGTCGGTCGCCCCTGCCCGCTTGCCGGCCATCAGCTTCTTCAGATCGGCCTCGATGACGCAGTAATAGATTTTCACTTCCTTGCCGCCATCCATGCCGCGGATGGTGGTGATCAGCTCGAGGGCACCCTCGATGCCGGAATCGACGATGAGGTAATCGGGCAGTTCCGTCTGGCAGGCCGACAGCGCTTCGGAAGCGTTTGACGCCTCGCTGACCAGGAAATCGAGTTCGGACAGGATACGCTTTCCGACCTTGCGAACGACGTCCGAACTGTCGGTGATCATGAAACGCTGCATGACTGCTCCTTCGCCCCACTTCTGTCCCGGTGGCGCTTCCTCAGCCTGAAAGGATAGGTCGATTAGGCTAAGGAAGTCTTACCGAGAAAGAGACAAACTGCTCTCATGCAACCGTAACGTTAGGCCGCAGCGATTTCGGCTGTAAAAATAATCTCTTCGCCGGTTGCCGAATGGCCGAGCTGCATGCCGCATTCCTCGGCGAGCAGGACGGTGTAATAGGGCTGGATCGAGTGGGCATCGACAGCCTCTTCGACATGGCCGGAAGCGATCTCGACGAATTTCGGCGGCATACGCATCAGCTTGCCCTTGGCGACGAGCTTGAACTTGGCGTCGAATTCCGGATTTTCGAGCGTGATCTCGATCGAGCCGCCGCGCGGGATCGAGGAGTAGGCAACGAGGAACAGGTTCAGCAGCAGCTTCACCCGGTTCTTGGCGACGATGGCGCGCGGCCCGGTCCAGGTGACCTCGGTCTTCTTCTCGGCGGCCGCGAAATCCTTGGCAGCGCGCTCGGCTTCGCCTGTGTCGATCGACGCGCCGACGGAGCCGGAGGCACCGAAGGCAAGACGGGCGAACTTGAGGCGGACGGAGGCGTTCAGCGCACTGGTGCGGATCAGATCCATGGCATCGGCATCGGCACCGCCCTCATCGAGCAGTTCCAGGCCGTTGTTGATGGCGCCTACGGGCGAGATGACGTCATGGCACACGCGACTGCAAAGAAGAGCAGCCAGGTCCGGGCCGGTCAAAGTAAGATTTGGGTTCTTGGACATCATCGTCTCCTGATGGCGAATACTTCATTCCGCCATATCTTGCCTGATCAAAATTGCACGAAGTTTGCGCCCGTACTCGGCGCCATAATGACACCATATTTGGTAAACCGATTGTTAAGACGATCGGAGCAAAATGCGTCAATTGCCGGAAACGGCTCATTGAACCGACCATGATGAACGGATGACACCATGCACCTTCAATCCCCAGGAAGATTTATGGGCTTCTGCCGGCTTATTGTCGCGCTGACCATTTCTGCATTCATGCTCTCCTCGCAGCAGGCGGCCGCCCAGCAGGCCAACAGCAGCCAGTACACGGTGCAGGAGATCGTCGACGCCGGCCACTCCTTCTTTGGCTCCACCAGCGGCGGCCTCGCCAAGGTTGTCGAAGCCGCATTCCAGAAATACGGCCTGCCGAACGGCTACATTCTCGGCCAGGAAGGCTCTGGCGCCTTCATCGCCGGCCTGACCTATGGCGAGGGCCAGCTCAACACCAAGAATGCCGGCGAGCATCCGCTCTACTGGCAGGGTCCGTCGCTCGGCATCGACTACGGCGGCCAGGGCACCCGCGTCATGATGCTGGTCTACGACCTTCCCTCGATCGACAGCATCTATGCCCGTTTCGGCGGCGTCAGCGGCCAGGCCTTCGTCATCGCCGGCTTCGGCATGACCCTTCTGAAGAACAACAATGTCCTCGTCGTGCCGATCCGCACCGGCGTCGGCGCACGCCTCGGCGTCAATGTCGGCTATCTGAAGATCACCCCCGGCCCGACCTGGAACCCCTTCTGATAATAGAGTGGACGGCGGGATTCTTGCCCGCCGTCACCCATCCGCCACTTGCCGCGCGCGCATCGCGTGCGTAATCATTGGCGCGAAGCAAATCACTTTCTGGAAGCATTGACCGCGCCGTGATCGAATACGCTCTTCTATTCGGGCTGGGTTTTCTGACAGCGGCCTTCCTGGTCTTCCTGGTTTCCCCCGCCATCCACCGCCGCATCGTCTGGTATACGGAAAACCGGATGAAGGCGACGATGCCGCTGAGCCCGCAGGAAGTGCGCGCCCAGAAGGATATGGTCCGCGCCCTCTACGCCGCCGACAATGCCCGCACCACGCAGGATCTTGCCCGCGAGCGCGAGAAGTCGCTGTCACTGCAGCTGCGCCACGATTCGCTGGCGCTCGATGCCGGCCGGCTGGCCGCCGAGATCAGCACCCTGCAGGGCCAGATCAGCGATCTCAACGTCGAGGCCGCTGAACTGCGCTCGCACCTGCGCAAGGACGAGAACTATATCAGCCAGCTGAAGACCAGCCTGCACATTGCCGAGCAGTCGAGCTCGCAGAAGGAAGGCGAGCTGGAAGCGCTGCGCAGCCGCCTGAACAAGCTTGCCGAACAGTCCGACAACCTGAAGATCGACATGGCGGCTCGCGAAACCGAGATCGAAAGCGTCAAGTTCCGCGCCAATGCGCTGCGCGACGAGCGCGATACGCTGCGCCAGGACGTCAACCTCCTGCAGAAGCGCGCCAAGGATGCCGAGCAGAAGCTGACCCAGCAGGAACACATGGTGATCCGCCTTGAAGACAAGGCAGCCCGCGAAACGGCATCCGCTTCCGACAAGGAAACGCTGCTCACCCGCCGCCAGCAGGAAATCGCCAAGCTGAAGGAACAGCTGAAGGGCGCCAATTCCGAGCTGCGCAAGGCAAGCCGCGCCATGCGCGACGCCGGCGTTTCCGGCTCGCTGCTGAACGCCCTGCCCGATGCACCGCCTGCCGAAACCGAAGAAAGCATCGATCCTGCCGCCGTTGCCGCAAGTCTGGCAGACGATGTCCGCGCCCGCAGCGCCGATGTCTCCGACCGCATCCTCAAGGCCAAGACAGTCACCGGCAAGGACAGCGCGCTGCGCGAAGAGATCGCCTCGATCGCTGCCAAGGTGGTGGCGCTGACGGCATTGAAGGAAGGCGAGACCTCGCCGATCCGCAAGCTGCTGCCTGAAACCGCCGAGACCGGCGCTCAGGACCGCCTCAATCTCGCAGGCCGTGCCGCCGCGATCCTTACCGAAGACAAGTAAGCGTCAGATCCGCTTGGCGGCTGATGCCATGGAAAACAGCGCGATCCCGGTTGCCGTCGCGACGTTCAGGCTGTCCAGCCCCTCGGACTGTGGAATCCGGGCACTGCGGAAGCGCGCGAGGATCTCCGCCGGCAGCCCCTCCCCCTCGGTTCCCGCCACCAGCGCCATGCGCGGCGACGCCGGGATGTCGCGGATATCGACGGTGCCGCGCGGCGACAGCGTCCAGATATCGAAGCCGCGCTCCGCGAGCCCGCTCAACAGGCCCAGCGCCGAACCGCTGCGCTCATAGGGAACGCTGAGCACCGAACCGACCGAGACGCGCAGCGCCTTGCGGTAGAGCGGATCGCAGGAGGTTTCGTCGAGGAAGATCGCATCGGCCTTGAAGGCCGCCGCATTGCGGAACATCGATCCGGCATTGTCGTGATTGGAAATGCCGCATCCGGCAATCACCAGCGCCTGTTCCGGCAGCCGGTCGAGGAGGCTCGTCTCGGGCGAAAGCTTCCGGCCGAGCGCCAGCACGCCGCGATGCAGGTGAAAGCCGACGATGCCATCGAGCGTTTCGGCTTCGGCAATATAGACCGGAACATCGTCCGGGAATTCGGCAAGGATATCGGCAACGCCTGCCGCCCGGTTGGCGAGCAGCAGGATCTTTTCGGCGGCGAAGGTGCCGCGGCGATGCGCCTGCGCCAGCATGCGCAGCACAACGGTGCCCTCCGCGATGAACCGTCCCTGCCGCCCCGTCAGGTCACGCTCGCGGATCTCGCGGAACTCCGCGATCCGCGGATCCGCGGCATCAACGATCGTGACGGGAGCGGCCGCCATGGCTCAATTGCCGGCGACGGCGATATCGGCGACGGTATGGCCCGTCTTGGTATCAACGACGATCGCCCGGTGCTTGCCATCGGCGCCCTGGCCGTAGAACAGGATCTGGCTGCCCGAAAGCGAGGTCGACTGAACCGCAAAGCCTGAAGGCAGTGTGACCGTGCCGCTGACCGGCGAACCCGACGGCACGCCGTTCGAGGCAACGGGTGCGCTACCCGCAGGTTCCGTCCGCGTCACCTTGTAGACAACGGCGCCGAAGACCGCCATAAGGCTCACAAACATGATGGCGCCCGAGACGATCTGCAGGCGAACCATCTTGCGCCGGACATTTTCCATTGCCGGATCAAGGGGCTTTTCTTCCTGGTCGTCTATCTCGATTTTCGTCATTACGGCGTCCTATGAATTCCTCGGAGAAGAAGCGTCTTGAGCGACCCCTTTAAACAAGCATCCGGCATTAGGAAAGTCCTGACGGCAGACGAGAGCGCCGAAGGCCGCCTCGATGCCTGGCTGACGGCCCAGCTCGGCGCCGAATTTTCGCGCAGCCGCGTCAAGGTGCTGATCAAGGACGGCATGCTGACGGTCAACGGCGCTCCGGCCGCCGATCCGCAGAAGAAGGTGAAGCCCGGCGAGACCTACGAGATCCTGCTGCCCGAGCCTGAGGACCCGGAACCCAAGGGCGAGGACATCCCGCTCGACATCCTCTTCGAGGACGACGACGTCATCGTCATCTCCAAGCCGTCGGGTCTCGTCGTCCATCCGGCCGCCGGCAACTGGACAGGCACGCTGGTCAATGCGCTGATCCACCATTGCGGCGAGAGCCTTTCCGGCATCGGCGGCGTGAAGCGCCCCGGCATCGTCCACCGGCTGGATAAGGATACGACGGGCGTGATGATCGTGGCAAAGAACGACGTCGCCCATCGCCACCTATCGCTGCAATTTGCCGATCACGGCCGCACCATGCCGCTCGAACGCGCTTACCAGGCGATCGTCTGGGGCCGGCCGCCGACGCTGAAGGGCACGATCGACGCGCCGCTCGGCCGCGGCACCGCCGACCGCACGCGCCGTGAAGTGAAGCGCCCCGGCAATCAGGAAGCTGACGAGGCGATCACCCATTACGAGGTGCTGGAGCGCTTTCACGAGACGTCGAACGCGCTGTCGCTCGCCTCGCTCGTCGAGTGCCATCTGGAAACCGGGCGCACGCATCAGATCCGCGTGCACATGGCCCATATCGGCCACCCGCTGCTGGGCGACGCCGTCTACGGCGGCGGCTTCAAGACCAAGGCGAACCTCTTGCCCGATGATGCCCGCAAGGTCGTCAACGGCTTCAAGCGTCAGGCTCTCCACGCCTATATGCTGCAGTTCGAGCATCCCCGGACCGGTGAAATCATGCGCTTCGAGGCGCCACTGCCTGATGATATGATGGAGCTTGTCGAGGCTCTTCGCGGGGCGTCTCTATAACGCCTTCGTGAAGACCCCTCTGGTCTTGAACCCCTGTTCGGCCATACTTATCTGTATATGGACTTAGTGCGGGCTCTAGTTTGAGGCGCACGTCCCGGTTTGCCTTTATCGACGCGGGGACGCGTTCCATCGGGAACCGGAATCTATATAGGAGGGTGCAATCATGGCCCGTAACAACCTGCCATCCATTACGGCCGGCGAAGCCGGTCTGAACCGTTATCTCGACGAAATCCGCAAGTTCCCGATGCTGGAACCCCAGCAGGAATACATGCTCGCCAAGCGCTATGCCGAACATGGCGACCGCGATGCTGCGCACAAGCTCGTCACCAGCCATCTGCGCCTCGTTGCGAAGATCGCAATGGGCTATCGCGGCTATGGCCTGCCGATCGGCGAAGTCGTCTCCGAAGGTAACGTCGGCCTCATGCAGGCCGTGAAGAAGTTCGACCCGGAACGCGGCTTCCGCCTGGCAACCTATGCGATGTGGTGGATCAAGGCCTCGATCCAGGAGTACATCCTGCGTTCGTGGTCGCTCGTGAAAATGGGCACGACCGCCAACCAGAAGCGCCTGTTCTTCAACCTGCGCCGCCTGAAGGGCCGCCTCCAGGCGATCGATGATGGCGATCTGAAGCCGGAACACGTCTCCGAGATCGCGACCAAGCTCAACGTCTCCGAGGAGGAGGTCGTATCGATGAACCGCCGCCTGTCTGGCGACGCGTCGCTCAACGCCTCGATCAAGGCGTCCGAGGGCGATAGCGGCCAGTGGCAGGATTGGCTGGTCGACGATCACGACAGCCAGGAAGAAGTGCTGATCGAGCAGGACGAACTCGACACCCGCCGCCGCATGCTGTCCAAGGCAATGAGCGTGCTGAACGACCGCGAACGCCGTATCTTCGAGGCACGTCGCCTCTCCGACGATCCGGTGACGCTGGAAGACCTGTCGTCCGAGTTCGACATCAGCCGCGAGCGCGTCCGCCAGATCGAAGTCCGCGCTTTTGAAAAGGTCCAGGACGCGGTCCGCAAGGAAGCGCTGGAAATGGCCAAAGCCGTCCGCGTGGTCGAAGCCACCGCCTAAGGCGCAAGCGTCAAGACAAACAAAAAGGCGGGTCAATGACCCGCCTTTTTTGCGATTTGGAGACCCCAGACTCCGCACTGTCCGGCGTCGAGACTTGTAGTGACCCGCATTACAATTCCTCAAGACGGCTTTGATACACTTTGCAATGAAGGTTCGAGCGACTAGGACCCTCAGCAAAAAGTCAAAGCGAGGTGTGCATGAAGCTTCTTCTGCCAATCGCATCGTCTATAGGCCCAGTCTACTTCGCCCTCCAAGAAGCGTCCATCATATGGGTACTATTGTGGGCAGCGCTTTGGAACTCTCTTCGATGGCTCGCAGGATGGAGGACCGCGCTCAACATTGCGCTTGAGCCTAGCGACCAGCCAGCGTCCTGGCTGGAGACCCATCCGGCCGTGTACATGGCACTTGCGTTCGTAACCTCACTCGCAGCCTTTATGTTTATCCACGTCACAGCTTATGTGATCGTGCGGCACATCATCTGAAGGTCTCGCGATGACGGCAATTGCCGCAAAGCGATCAGTGCAGCTTGAACACAAGACAAAATAAAAGGCGGGTCGATGACCCGCCTTTTTTTGTTTCTGCGATGCGCCTCGCCTTACTGGCTGGTGCTGACGTCGCCGAGCGTGCCCCAGTCGCGGATCGCGGTGGTGAACGCCTGGGCGCCGGTCGAGCCCTTCTGCATGGTGATCAGGGCGCGGCGGCCGTTGCGGTAGGTGATCGGGATGTCGATCCAGTCGCGGGTGGCGAGCAGGTCGAGGTTCGACTTGCGGGCATCCGGATAGTCGTTGAGCGCGATCATGTGGAAGTCGTCGGTGATCTTGGCGGGCACCGCGATCAGCGCGTCGCCGCGGTCCTGCTCCGTGCGCTTCATCGAGATGCGCTGGACGCTGTCGATCTTGCCGCCTTCGAAATTCGGCGGCACCGAGAAGACGATCTCGACCAGATGGCTGGCGGGCAGCGATGGGTCGGAATTGCGCTTGAAGGTGACAAGAGCCGAGAGATTGCGCTCGGGAACGGTGACGTTGCCCTGAACGGTCGCGACATCCTTGCCGCTTGCATCCTTCTCGTGCTGGACACTCCAGACGACAGAGCCCTGGATCGCCGTCGGCGAGCTCTGGCCGATCCGCTCCTCATAGAGGAACATCTTTTCCGAAGCGCCGACCGGCGCGGTCACCTGCGGCTGCGCGGCCGCGGCATCGCCTGCAGCCGGCGGCTGGGCAGCGGCCGGATCCGTCTGGGCGGCCGGTTGCGCCGGAGCCTGGGCCGGTGCGGAAGAAGCAATGCTCTGCTGCGCGACGGACTTGCCTTCGGCAGTCGGCGTTGCGGCGGCGGTCGCCGGGCCGGCATCGGTTTCGGTGCCGTCGGCCATCAGGCGCTGGTTGAACTTGTTGGTGACGGAGGCGCCGTCATCGAGCGCAGCAACCTGCTTGTTGGCGTCGGCGGCAGGTGCTGCCGAGCTGCCATTGGCGGCCGGTGCCGCAGTGCCCGACGCAGGAGGCGTCGTTGCCGACGGCGTCGTGCTGGCGGCAGGCGCGGTCGTCTCGGCGGTCTTCGGCGCCGAGCTGATCAGGCCGTTGACCATGGCGTTCAGCTGGTCGCGGTTCATCCATGCGGCATAGCCGGCACCGCCGAGAACGGCGAGCACCAGGACGATGCCGATGATGCGGCCGAGGCCGAAGCGGCGGCGCTTCGGCTCCATGCGGAAATTCTTGTTCTGCAGCTTGGCAGCGACGATCTGGTCGATATCGGCAACCGGAGCCGTATCGTCATCGTCATTGGCAACGGAACCACGGCGGCCGTAGCCACGCAGCGCTTCGGCTTCCTTCCACTCGCTGCCGGGAACATCCGGCGCGGGCTGCTGCGGCTTGTTGCCGTGCACTTCGGAAAACAGATCGGAATCGTCTGCGCGCGCCTGAGCGTTGTCGGCCTTCTTCGGCGCATCGATCGGCGGCAGGTCGTCGAAAGCTGCGGCCTCCCACGAGAAGCCCTCGTTGGCAGCCGGCATCTTCGCCGCTTCAGGCGCGGTCTGCAGGCCGGACAGCGCTTCCTCGAAGGCGCGCGCACCGGCGTCCGCCGAAGCGGCAGGGGCGAGGCCAGAGAAATTATGCAGTTCCTGGTCGGCCCAGACGGTATCGGCATCCTTCGGGGGGTCTGCCGGCGTCTCCGCGGCTGGCTCGTTCCATACGGGATCGAAGCGCGCGGCGGCTTCGCTCTGCAGCGGCTCTTCCTGCGTCTGTTCGACGAATTCCTGCGGCTTTTCGAAAGAGGCGAAGGGCTCTACCAGCCGGTTGGCCGGATTGTATTCGCTTGCCCGCACCGGCTCGACGGCTTCCACCGGCTCCGGCTCAACGACAGGCTCTTCATACACCGCCGGTTCGGCAGCGTGATATTCAGGCTCTGCGGGTTCTTCGTGATGCGGCGCCTGCCAGGCTTCGGTGGGCGCATCCTCGACGGGCTGCTGCCACGGTGCCGGTTCGGCATGGATTTCAGACTCGGCGTGAACCTCCGGCTCAACGTGAACTTCAGGCTCCGCGTGAACGTCATGCTCTGCGTGAACTTCCGGCTCGGCATGAACGTCGGGCTCGACAGCATGCACCGGCTCGTCGTGATAGACGGCCTGCGGCTCTTCGTAAGCGGGTTCAGCGGTAACCGGCTCTTCGTAAACCGGATGCTCTTCGTGAGCGACTTCCTCGACCGGCTCGGCAGCCGCCTCGACGGCATGCTCCTCGGCGGCGGCAACCGGCTCTTCAGCCGGAGCGGCGGGCTCTTCGTAATGCGGCTCTGGCGCGGCCTCTTCGGCAACGGCCGCCTCATCGGGCAGCGCCTCGGCATGTTCGGCCTCGACTTCGCGAATCGCGGCATCCAGCTTTTCAAGCTGCCGTTGCAGCATCGCTTCCGGCGGACGCGGTTTCATGTTTTCGAGCTGCCGCTGCACTGCGCCGCGGGCACGCTCGTAAACCTTCACCCGCATCTCGGGGGTATTCTCGGTCAGACCGTCAACGGCCCGCCGGATGACTGCAATAAAATCCGCCATTCGTACTTTCTCAAAAGGCCCGGCTTAGAGCACGGGCCAAATCGGTATGACCCGCGACATTAATCCTCAAAGGGATCGGTCACAAGTATCGTGTCATCTCGCTCAGGGCTTGTGGACAACAGGGCCACCGGCGCGCCGATCAGTTCTTCGACCTGACGCACATATTTGATCGCCTGCGCCGGAAGATCGGCCCAGCTGCGGGCGCCGACGGTGGATTCCTTCCAGCCTTCAAGCGTGATGTAGACCGGCTCGACGCGAGCCTGAGCAGCCTGGCTTGCCGGAAGATAATCGATCTCCTTCCCGTCAAGCTTGTAGGCGACGCAGATCTTCAGTTCGTCGAGACCGTCGAGAACGTCGAGCTTGGTGAGCGCGATGCCGGTGATGCCGGAGGTCTTCACCGTCTGGCGCACCAGAACCGAATCGAACCAGCCGCAGCGGCGCGGACGGCCGGTGTTGACGCCGACTTCGCGGCCGACGGTCGACAGGTGCTTGCCGATCTCGTCATGCAGCTCGCAGGGGAACGGGCCCTCGCCGACGCGCGTCGTGTAGGCCTTGGTGATGCCGAGAACGTAGCCGATCGCCGTCGGGCCGAGGCCGGAGCCTGCAGCAGCCTGACCGGCAACGGTGTTCGACGACGTCACATAGGGATAGGTGCCGTGGTCGTTGTCGAGCAGCGCGCCCTGCGCACCTTCGAACAGGATGCGGGCGCCAGCCTTGCGCTGATCGTCGAGGATGCGCCAGACCTGGTCGACATAGGGCAGGACCTGATCGGCAACGTCGTGCAGTTCCTTCTCCAGCGATTCCACCGAGATTTCCGGCAGGCCGAGGCCGCGGCGCAGCGCATTGTGATGCGTCAGCAGGCGGTCGATCTTGGCTGGCAGCGCTTCCTTGTCGGCAAGGTCGATGGCGCGGATGGCGCGGCGGCCGACCTTGTCTTCGTAGGCCGGGCCGATGCCGCGGCGCGTGGTGCCGATCTTCGTGCCGCTGTTGGAGGCCGCGTCTTCGCGGAAGCCATCGAGGTCGCGGTGCAGCGACAGGATCAGCGGCGCGTTGTCGGCGATACGCAGCACGTCAGGGTTCACGTTGACGCCCTGGGCGCGCAGCTTCTCGACTTCGGCGACGAAGTGATGCGGATCGACGACGACGCCGTTGCCGATGACGCTGAGCTTGCCGCGGACGAGACCTGAGGGCAGCAGAGCCAGCTTGTAGCTGACGCCGTCGATGACGAGCGTATGACCTGCATTATGGCCGCCCTGATAGCGGACGATGACATCCGCACGTTCCGAAAGCCAATCGACAATCTTGCCCTTGCCTTCGTCACCCCACTGGGAACCGACCACGACTACGTTCGTCATCCAACTCTTCCTGTTACCGGCGGATTATCCGCGCCCTGCTCAAACCCGCGCATCTATAAAGGTTTGTTTTTTGGAAAGCGACCCTGTTATCGCGGTGAAATGGGCTTTTTGCGTGACAAAACAGCCCGCAGCGGGCTATTGCCGTTCCGGTCCACGCCTTCCTCCCCAGCCTTTGCCGCATACGGAAAGAATCATCGTGCAGATCACGGCCTATATTTGCCTCGTTATCGCCACGCTGTGCTGGGGCGGCAATGCGGTGGCCGGCAAGCTGGCGCTGGGGCATGTGAGCCCGATGATGCTGACGCTGCTGCGCTGGACGCTGGCAACGCTGCTGATCGCCGCGATCTCCCTGCCCTATCTGAAGCGCGACTGGCCGCTGGTGCGCAAGAACCTGCCGCTGCTCTTCTTCTACGGCATCATCGGCTACACGACCTTCAACGCCATGCTCTATTCCGCCGTCCAATACACGACGGCGATCAACGTGGCGATCGAGCAGGCCGGCATTCCGATGCTGATCTTCCTGCTGAACTTCGTCTTCTTCCGCACCAGCGTCTCGGCTGCCCAGTTCGCAGGCTTCGGCATGACACTCATCGGCGTGGCGCTGACGGCTGCCCATGGCGATTTCGCGACACTGCTGCAACTCAGCCTCAACCGCGGCGACGCACTGATGCTGATCGCCGTCGTCGCCTATTCCGTCTACACGATCTTCCTGCGCTGGAAGCCGTCGGTCGACTGGCGCACGCTGATGGCGATCCCGGCATTTGCCGCCGCGCTGACCTCGGTGCCGCTGCTGATCTGGGAAGGTTCGAAAGGCAGTATCCAGGTGCCAGATGCGAATGGCTGGGTCATCGCCTTTTACACGGCGATCTTCGCCTCGCTGCTGGCGCAGATTCTCTACATCAAGGGCGTCGAGACGATCGGCGCCAATCGCGCCGGGCTGTTCATCAATCTGGTGCCTGTGTTCGGCACACTGCTCTCGGTGCTCCTGCTCGCCGAAGAGCTGCAGACCTTCCACATGGTGGCGCTTGCCCTGACGCTCGGCGGCATCGCGATCGCCGAGAAGGGCCGGCCTAAAGACGCTGCACCGACAGTGCCCGCCTCGCCGGTCGACTAGCCGAGTTCCAGCGTCGTCACGCCATAGACATTCCTAAGCGGGATCGACGGCGCCTTGCCGCGATACATGCGCATCGTCTCCAGCACGGGCACGAGGCCGATGCTTTCGGCCAGCGCCAGGCCGTCCTTGTTGTCTTCGGGCACGTCGATGAAAACCTGCGCGCCATCGGCCTCGGTGATCAGCTGCGCCATCAGCGCGGCAGCCGTATCGGCATCGGCGGCAAACAGCGGGCCGATCTTGTAGCCTTCGTAACAGCGGCGGATCGTGCCGTAACCGCGGATCTTGCCGCTCTTGCGCACCACGGCGCTCCTGCGGCCCTTCCGGCTGGTGCACCAGGCGCTGACGAATTCCGGCCGCGCCGCCGGGAAGATCGAGGCGTCATAGCGCACGATACCATCGGTCTTGTCGGTCACGGCCTGGGCGGTGAGCGACGAGGACGGAACGGAGGTGGCGACGCCGCCGAAGCGGATCGTCTTGTAGGCCGGCTCGAAGCCTGCCTTGCGGTAACTCGGCTGCTGCGCCTCGACGCCGTCGAGACCGATCGCCCGGCCCTCGGCAGATGCCATGCCGGCATTCCAGATCGCCTTGCCATAGCCTTTGCCGCGGAAATCGGGATGGACGATGTAGAGGCCGAGAAAGGCGAATTCATCGCCATACTTGACGACGGAGATCGAACCGACGGGGACTTCCCCGACAGCGCCGACGAAAAAGCCGGAAGGATCTGCATCATGAAACGCGAGGGAATCGTCGAGGCCCGGATTCCAGCCTTCCTGACGGGCCCATTCAAGCACAAGCTCCAACTCGCCCGGCCGCATGGGGCGAACCGCAAACTCCGAATTCATGCAACTTCCCTAACCAACTCTGCTGCAAACCCGCAAAGCGCAACATGAAGAAAAGCTAAAGTCTAGCTTTCCCAGCATCCCCGCCCCGTACGAAGAAACATGTTCATGACTGAAGCGATCAAGCATCGATCGCCATAAGGCACGGCGCGAAGAACTTCGTGCCGCAATTATCATGAAACAACGCTGTAACAATCTCAAGAAAATTACTTAACAAATCGGAAGCGCCAGGCCGCTGAAATAAGCGCGTTTTCGTGATCGCAGAATGCTTTATCGCTTTTTTGAATAGGCTCTGCGCGGCCTCAGTAGAATTTTCGTTATTTCCTTTGGCTTTTCGTTTTATCTTTACCGTTACGAAACGCGCTCTGCACGCCTAAGATGCGCCGCATCAGGTTTGGAAACGACGTTGGCAACCGACACGACAGGCCAGGGAATGAAGACCCCGCCGGCACGCCGCAGACGCGGCCTGGTGCTGTGGCTGATGCTTGCCCTCTCGCTCTCTCTCATCGGCGGCACCGTTCTGCTCTCGAACGACATGCGCCACCTGCGCGGCCTCGCCGAACGGCTGGGCTACAGTTTCGAGAAGCCCAAACCGGTGGCGGCGCTGCCCCGCACCTCCCCGCCGCCGCCAAGACCGCGCCCGCCGGTAAAGCCGGTGCTCGCAAGCATCGAGCACGATCCGCGGCTGATGGAAGCGCCGGTCGATGAGCTCGCGGCCGCATTTTTCCGGACATGGTGGACAACGGGACCGGCGATCTGCGAGGCCTTGCGCAAGGCAGGCATCGAGACGACGCCCTGGCGCGCTGCCGCCATGAGCGGCGACACCTTCGAATGCACCTTCCAACAGATCTACAAGCAGGATGCGGAAAAGCCGCTGAGTTCCGTCTTCGTGATCATCCGTGGCGACCGCACCGGCGCGATCGCCAATATGCGGGCAAAGCTGGTCGGCCCGGAAACGGATACGGCAGGCAAGCTCGATCCGGCAGCGATGCGGATTTTCGAGACGCTGCTTGCCCAGCCGCACTGGCAGGATTTCTCCGCCATGCTGGCCGCGATCCGCGATTTGAAGGATGCGAAGGAGGAAAGCTTCGGCGCCAGCATCAGCTTCGCTCGCGAAACGACGAGCGACAACAGCTTCAACTTCATCATCGCCATGAAGGCCGCACCCGGCCCGCAGGTCCGCACGCGGGCCTATTTCTCGGCCGCCCGCTGGCTCGAAATGCCGGAGCAGCCGCCTTCGGAAAAGCGGCCGCCCTATTTTCGCTAGAGCCTAAAAATACGGCTCGAAGAATGTCCTGATGGCGTCGATCTCGTTCGGCCGGATATCGTGGCCGCCCGCATGCCATTCCGTCGTCACCTTGGCCTTTTCGGTTTCGAAATAGGCGGCAAGCGCCTCGGTCAGCGGCACCGGACAGATCGGGTCGCGCTGGCCGGCGGTGATCAGCACCCGGCGCCCGGCAAGCTCCGGATTGGGCTTCGGCTGGAACGGGATCAGCGGATGCATCAGCACCGAGGCATCGATGAGGCCCTTCTCGATCAGCACATTGGCAAGAATGTTGGCGCCATTCGAGAAGCCGAGGCCGAGGATTTGCGACGCGCCGTGGTCGACGGTCAGATCCTTGACATAAGCGGCCATCTTCTCCGTCGCCCGGGCAAGGTCTTCCATATCGTAGACGCCCTCGCCGGTGCGCTTGAAGAAGCGGGCGGCACCGTGTTCGGAGATATCGCCGCGCGGCGAGACGATCGTCGCTTCGGGCAGCAGGCGCCGCCCGAATTCGAAGAACTGGTTCTCGTCGCCCCCCGTGCCGTGAAGCACGAAGAGAATAGGCTTTCCGGGTGCACCGGCATGCAGCCGGTGCACATAAGACTTATCAGCCATTGCTGTTCTCCCGTTAGGCTTCGAGCGGCGGCAGATGCTGCTCGATCAGGTTACGCAGATGCGCGTGCTGCTGCGGCAGCTTCAGCGCCTCGCCGAGATGAGCGGTATCCTCGTCACGGTCGAAGCCGGGTTCGTTGGTGGCGATCTCGAACAGCACGCCGCCCGGCGTACGGAAATAGATCGCCCAGAAGTAATCGCGGTCGATAACAGGCGTCACCTGGTATCCGGTATCCATCAGCGCCTTGCGCACCTCGAGCTGCTTTTCGCGGTTCTCGACGGCGAAGGCGACATGGTGGACAGAACCGGCGCCCGGAAGCGCGCGGGAAATGCTCGGCATCGTCTCGAGGTCGATCAGATGCGCACCGTTGCCGCCGGGCATGATCAGCCGCTTGACGCCGTCCTTCTCGTCTTGGACGTCATAGCCCATGAACTTCAGGAGTTCCGAAGTGGCGCCATCGTCACGCAGGCGCATGGCGACCGAGTGGAAACCGCGGATCGCGTGGTCCTCGGAAATGCCGCCATGCGTCCAGGGCTGGCGGGCATCGTCCTTGACCTCGACAAGCGCAAAGCCGTCGCCGTCAGGACCGGCGAAGTTCAGCCGCTTCTCACCGAAGCTCTCTTCGGTCTTCAGGCCATCGGCATTCAGCTTCGTCAGGCGATCGCTCCAGAAGCCGATCGAGCCTTCCGGGATGGAGAATACGGTGGTGCCGACTTCACCGGTGCCCGGACGGCCCTTCGGCATCTTCGGGAACGGGAAGTAGGTCATGATCGTGCCCGGCGAGCCGGTCTCGTCACCATAGTAGAGGTGATAGACATCGGGCGCGTCGAAGTTGACGGTCTTCTTGACACGGCGCAGGCCGAGCGCATCGGTGAAGAAGGTGTTGTTGGTGCGGGCATCCTCAGCCATCGACGTGACGTGGTGCAGGCCCTTGATCTGGTTCAACATGGAAAACCCCTTTCTTGCCCGCATCGGCGGGCTTTCGATGGGTGATAGATGATCCTTCATCCGCCGCAGGAATAGCCCCGCAGATCGACACGCATTGTCTCCAATTGTTGAACGACAAAAGACCCGCGTTCAGAAAATCTAGCCGTCCTGCGGGTTTGGCGGCAGTGCCCAATCGATCGGCGTCCGCCCATGGGACTGCAGATAGGCATTGGTCTTCGAGAACGGCTTGCTGCCGAAAAAGCCGTTATGCGCCGAAAGCGGCGACGGATGCGGCGCCTTCAGCACCAGATGCCGGGACGTGTCGACGAAGGCTGCCTTGCGCTGCGCATAGGAGCCCCAGAGGATGAAGACGACATTCTGGCATTCCCCGTTGACCCTGCGGATCACCGCATCGGTGAACTGTTCCCAGCCCTTGCCCTGATGCGAGGCGGCCTGTGATTCCTCGACCGTCAGCACGCTGTTCAGGAGCAGCACGCCCTGCTTGGCCCAATGTTCGAGGAAGCCATGGCGGGCGCGCTCGATGCCGAGGTCGCTTACCATTTCCTTGTAGATATTGACGAGCGACGGCGGGATACGCATGCCGGGGCGCACGCTGAAGCAGAGCCCGTGGGCCTGGCCGAGACCGTGATAGGGATCCTGCCCGAGGATCACCACCTTCACATCCGCAAGCGGCGTCAGATCGAGCGCCCGGAAATATTCCGAGCCCTTCGGAAAGATGTGCTTCCCCGCCTGCTTCTGCGCCTGCAAAAATGCTTTCAGCTGCTGCATGTAAGGGCTGGAGAACTCGGAAGCGAGCGCCGTCTTCCAGCTGTCTTCAAGGGCAATCGTCTGTTCGGTCATCTGCTGTCCCGTTCTCGCCGAACGAGCTCTATGTGGCTCGAAAAGGGAATTCGGATGTAATTTAGCGATCCCTGCGGATCAAAATTTACGAAGTCCCGGTAGTGTGTTGATAATCGCCGACGGATTCAAGCGCTGGCTAGGGCTTATTCAGAATGAAATTTGGAACAAGTGGACTGCGCGGCCTCTCCGCCGATCTCAAGGGACGGGCCTCGGCGCTCTATGCGGCGGCCTTCGGTCATTACCTGCTGGAAAGCGGACGCGCCAAGACGGGCGACCTGATCCTGCTTGGCCGGGATTTCCGCGATTCCAGCCCCGAGATTGCGCAAAACTGCACGGCTGCACTGACCGCCCTCGGCTTCCGCGTCGCCGATTGCGGCACCGTTCCGACACCCGCACTGGCGCTCTACGGCCTTCAGCAAAAGGCCGCGAGCCTGATGATCACCGGCTCGCATATCCCCGCCGACCGCAACGGCATCAAGTTCTATCGGGCCGACGGCGAAATCGACAAGGCCGACGAAGTCGCGATCTCCGAGAGAGCCGCAAAGCTCGACGCCTCCTATGTGATGCCGCAGGCAACCGCGAGCGCGCTTGACCGCGCCGCCGTCTGCGCCGAAGGCTTCTTTGCCCGCAACGCCGCGATCCTGCCCGCCAAGGCGCTCGCGGGTCTCAGGATCGGCGTCTACCAGCATAGCACCGTCGCCCGCGACATGCTGAGCGAACTGCTCGCCCATTACGGCGCCGACGCCATCCCGCTCGGCCGCTCCGAGACTTTCATTCCCGTCGATACCGAAGCCGTCTCGGCCGAAACCGTCGATCTCCTCAAGGGCTGGGCCGCATCCCACAAGCTCGACGCCATCGTCTCGGCCGACGGCGACGCCGACCGGCCGCTGGTGGCCGACGAAACAGGCACACCGCTGCGTGGCGACCTCCTCGGACTTATCTCGGCGAAAGTCCTGAATGCGGCGGTCGTCGTCACCCCCGTCACCTCGAATTCCGGCATCGAAACCGCCGGAAGCTTCACGGTCACCCGCACCAGGGTCGGCTCGCCCTTCGTCATCTCCGGCATGCAGGAAGCCGTTGCCGCCGGCAAGGACCGCGTCATCGGCTTCGAGGCCAATGGTGGGACCCTGACCGCATCCGAATTCCAGCTGAAGGGCGCCACCCTCGCCCCGCTGCCGACGCGCGACTGCTTCCTGCCGATGCTGGCGGTGCTGTCGCTGGCAGCCTCCGAGCGCAAGCCGCTTTCGGCGGTCGCCGCCTCCTTCGCGCTGCCGGTTGCCGCTGCCGACCGTCTGGAGAATTTCCCGGTCGAGACCAGTGCTAAACTGATGGCCTATCTGCGCCAATCGCCTGACAACCTCGCCGAATTCCTGAAGCCGATCGGCGAACCGGGCAGGACCAGCGATATCGATGGCCTGCGCGTAACGCTTAAGGATGAACGCATCATCCACTTTCGGCCCTCCGGTAACGCACCGGAAATGCGCTGTTATGTAGAAGCAAAAGACGAAGCGGCGGCAGCCTCGCTTCTGGATGTCGGCCTGAACCGCATCCGGCAGTGGGCCAACGCGAATTGAACCAAGACCTACGACCGCAAGGAAACACCTTATGACGCAGAAGATCGTTCCCGTGATCATGGCCGGCGGCAAGGGCACGCGCCTGTGGCCGCTGTCGCGCGCATCGGCGCCGAAGCAGTTCATCCAGTTCATCGGCGACCGCACGCTGTTCCAGGAAACGCTCGCCCGCGTCTCCGACCCCGCGATGTACGAGGCGCCGGTCGTTCTGACCAACGAGGAATTCCGCTTCCTGGTGGCCGAACAGGCCCGCGAGCTCGGCCATGAGCTGAAGGCGATCCTGCTCGAGCCGTCCGCCCGCAACACGGCACCCGCGGTTGCCGCCGCCGCCGTGCTGATTGCCGATCTCTTCGGCAAGGACACGCTGATGCACGTCCTGGGTTCCGATTACGAGATCGTCGCCGACCAGAGCTATTTCGACAGCGTGCGCGCTGCCGAAGCGACGGCCGCCAAGGGGAAGCTCGTCACCTTCGGCATCGAGCCGACCGAAGCTGCCACCGGCTACGGCTATATCGAAGGCGGCGAGAAGCTTGCGACCGGCGCACTCAGCGTCAAGCGCTTCATCGAAAAGCCGCCGCTTGCCAAGGCCGAGGAGATGCTTGCCGCCGGCGGCTTCTACTGGAACTCCGGCATGTTCATGTTCCAGGTTTCGGCCCTGCTTTCGGAGATGCGCGACTATGCGCCCGAAGCGCTGCGCGCCGCCGACGATGCGGTTTCCAAATCCGCCCGCGACCTCGACTTCATCCGCCTCGACGCCAAGGCCTTCGCCAAGGCGCCGAACATCTCGATCGACTATGCGATCATGGAAAAGACCGCCAACGCCGCCGTCGTCCCCTCGCCCTTCAAGTGGTCGGATCTCGGCAGCTGGGACAGTGTCTGGAAATCCGGCAAGCGCGACGAGCACGGCAATGTCGCGACCCAGAACACCACGCTGATGAACAGCCATAACTCGCTGGTCATGAGCCATGGCGTCCACCTCGCCGTCCAGGGCATGGACGACATCGCCGTCATCGCCAGCGAAGACGCCGTCTATGTCGGCCGCCTGCAGGACAGCCAGAGTGTGGGCGATATCGTCAAGACGCTGGCCGCGCTGCCGAAGACCGCGAAGCTGACCGAAACGCACCCGACCTCCTACCGCCCCTGGGGCGGCTATACCTCGATCCTCAACGGCGACCGCTTCCAGGTAAAGCGCATCTTCGTCACCCGGGCAAGAAGCTCTCGCTGCAGAAGCACCATCACCGCTCCGAGCACTGGATCGTCGTCAAGGGCACCGCCGAGGTGACGATCGGCGAGAACGTCCAGATGCTGCGCGAAAACGAGTCGGTCTATATCCCCCTCGGCGAGGTTCACCGCCTTGCCAATCCGGGCAAGATCGTCCTCGAACTCATCGAGGTCCAGACCGGCTCCTATCTCGGCGAAGACGATATCATCCGCATCGTCGACGAGTTCGGACGCAACTGACAGCAGCGCTTGTCTTGAACTTATGACCTTCACTCTGTAACACGGTCGCGTTCTGCCACTGGCGGGACGCGACCGTTTTCAGGATGAAAGTTACCCCCATGCGTATTGTTATGATCGGTTCTGGTTACGTCGGCCTCGTGTCCGGCGCCTGCCTTGCGGATTTCGGCCACCACATCACCTGCGTGGACAAGTCCGAAGCCAAGATCGATGCCCTGGAGCGCGGCGAAGTGCCGATCTTCGAGCCGGGCCTCGATGCGATCATTGAACATAACCGGGCGGCCGGCCGCCTCGACTTCTCCAAGGATCTGGCAGCCCCGGTTGCTGCCGCAGACGTCGTCTTCATTGCCGTCGGCACGCCGTCGCGCCGCGGCGATGGTCATGCGGACCTGAGCTACGTCTATGCCGCAGCCCGCGAGATCGCCGCTGCCGTCACCGGCTTCACCGTCGTCGTCACCAAGTCCACCGTTCCCGTCGGCACTGGCGACGAGATCGAGCGCATATTCCGCGAAGAATTCCCGGGCAAGGACATCGCCGTCGTCTCGAACCCCGAGTTCCTGCGCGAAGGCGCTGCGATCACCGACTTCAAGCGCCCCGACCGCATCGTCATCGGCACCGAGGACGCCCGCGCCACCGAAGTCATGCGCGAAGTCTACCGTCCGCTCTATCTCAACGAGGCACCGCTCTATTTCTGCGAGCGCCGCACCTCCGAGCTGATCAAGTACGCCGCCAACGCCTTCCTGGCGATGAAGATCACCTTCATCAACGAGATCGCCGACCTCTGCGAGCAGATCGGCGCCGACGTGCAGAAGGTTGCCAAGGGCATCGGCATGGACAAGCGCATCGGCGACAAGTTCCTGCATGCAGGCCCCGGCTACGGCGGCTCCTGCTTCCCAAAGGATACGCTCGCCCTCGTCAAGACGGCGCAGGACTTCGACAGCCCGATGCGCCTGATCGAAACGACGGTGGCGATCAACGACAACCGCAAGCGCGCCATGGGCCGCAAGGTCATCGCCGCCTGCGACGGCAGCGTGCGCGGCAAGAAGATCGCCGTCCTCGGCCTGACCTTCAAGCCGAACACCGACGACATGCGCGATGCGCCCTCGATCACCATCATCCAGGCGCTTCTCGATGGCGGCGCAGCCGTTCACGCCTACGACCCCGAGGGCATGGAAGCCTCCAAGGGCATGCTCGGCCCGGTCGTCTATGGCAAGGATCCCTATGAGATCGCTGAGGATGCCGACGCGATCGTCATCGTCACCGAATGGGACGAGTTCCGCGCCCTCGACTTCAAGCGCCTGAAGACCACGGTCAAGACGCCCACCATCGTCGACCTGCGCAACATCTATCCGGCCGCCGAAGTCAGCAAATACGGCTTCAGCTACTTTGCTGTCGGCAAGAAGAGCGAGAAGAAATAGGCATGCATTATTTCATCACCGGCACCGCGGGCTTCATCGGCTTTCATCTGGCCCGGCGCCTGCTGCAGGATGGACATCAGGTCACCGGTTTCGACGGCCTGACGCCCTATTACAACGTCAAGCTCAAGCATATGCGCCATGCCGCGCTTGCCCAGTTTCCGTCCTTCACGCCGGCGATCGCCATGCTCGAAGACCGGGAAGCGCTGGAGGCGGCGATGGACGCCGCCAAGCCTGACGTGCTGGTGCATCTCGCTGCCCAGGCCGGTGTTCGCTACAGCCTCGAAAACCCGCGCTCCTATCTGAGCTCGAATGTCGACGGCTCCTGGAACATTCTGGAACTGGCCGGCAAGCATAAGGTCAAGCACCTGATGCTCGCCTCGACCTCCTCGATCTACGGCGCCAACCCCGACGTGCCGTTCCGCGAAACCGACCGCGCCGACGAGCCGCTGACCATCTATGCCGCGACCAAGAAGTCTATGGAGCTGATGGCGCACAGCTATTCGCACCTCTACAAGCTGCCGGTCACCGCCTTCCGCTTCTTCACCGTCTATGGCCCCTGGGGCCGCCCGGACATGGCGCTCTTCAAGTTCGTCAAGAACATGCTCGAAGACCAGCCGATCGAGATCTACGGCGAAGGCAAGATGAGCCGCGATTTCACCTATATCGACGATCTCGTGGAATCGATCGTGCGCCTTTCGGCGGTCATCCCGGCCGAAGGCAACCGCGTCGGCGACACTGGGGTCGAGACCCTGTCGCACCAGGCACCGTTCCGCGTCGTCAATATCGGCGGCGGCCAGCCTGTCAGCCTGATGGATTTCGTCCAGACCGTCGAGCACGCTCTCGGCCAGTCCGCAAAGCGCACCATGCTGCCGATGCAGAAGGGTGACGTGCCGCGCACTTTCGCGGCCCCCGACCTGCTCGTGGCACTGACCGGCTACAAGCCGGAGACAACGCTGGACAAGGGCGTGAAGGCTTTCGTCGAGTGGTATCTCGAAGCCCGCGCCGACATGGAAATCCCGGCCTAACGGCCGCTGGCGCCAGGCGTGGCATGATTGCGGGCGCGCGGCGAGATCAGCCGCGCGATATCCGCCGCCGGCGCCGGATAGCCGAGCGCATAGCCCTGCAGCGTATCGCAGCCGATCGCCGTCAGCACCTCGGCATGCCCCTCCGTCTCGACGCCTTCGGCGATGACTTCGACATTGAGCGCCTTGGCAATCTCGATGATCGAGCTGACGACGCGGTGCTGCTCTTCGGATTCGACGATATTGTTGACGAGCTGGCGGTCGATCTTCAGCCGCTTCGGGCGCAGCCGCGCAAGGCCGATCAGCGAGGCATGGCCGGAGCCGAAGTCGTCGATCTCGATATCGATGCCCATCGTCTTGATCCGGTCGATGTTGGCGAGCAGCCGGTCGTCGGAATCGTCGAGGAAGATCGTTTCCACCAGTTCGAACGACAGCGCGCCCTGTGGGATGTTCAGCGCTTCGAGATTGGCAAGCAACGCGGGATCGAAGAGCCGCGGACCGGAAATGTTGACGGCAACCCGCGGCACCGTCGCACCCTGGTTCTGCCAGTCGAGGCGGTCTTCCAGCACCTTGCCGAGGATCGCGGCATCGATCTGCGCCGCCAGGCCCGCCTCGTCGGCAACCTTCAGGAAGACGGCGGGCGACAGCACACCCTTCTCAGGATGCGCCCAGCGCGCCAGGGCTTCGAGGCCAGCGATCTCGCGCGTCTTGGCGTCAAGCTGGATCTGGTAATAGGGAATGATCTCGCCGCGCTCCAGCCCGAGCTTCAGTTCCTCCGCAAGCCGCCGCTTGCTCTGCAGATCCTCCTGGAGCTGGCGGCTGAAGAACTCGATGCGGTTGCGGCCGAGCCGCTTTGCATGGAAAAGCGCCAGATCGGATTCCGTCAGCAGGTTGCGCGAGCTGCGACCGTTGTTCCAGGCAATGCCGATCGAGGTGCCGGATTGCAGAAGCTCCTGACCGAAGCGGATCTTCTTGCTGAGGCGGCGCTGCAGATCGGCAGCGATCCGCTCCAGCTCTTCCCTGCCCGCAAAATTCCAGAGGATGATGACGAACTCGTCACCGCCGACGCGAGCGACCATGCCGTTTGCCGGAATGCCCGCGGTGATGCGCAGCGCGGAGGTGCGCAGCACCGTGTCGCCGGCGGAATGGCCGTGGCTGTCGTTGATCTGCTTGAACTGGTCGAGATCGAGATGAAGGACGGCGAGCGACGAGACCGACTTGTCGCCATGCAGTTCGCCAAGCCGCTTGTCGGCAAGACGGCGGTTCGGCAGTCCCGTCAGGTAATCGTGCTCGGCGGCATATTCGATCCGCGCATTGCTTTCTTCGAGCGCCCGGGCGCGCGCCTCGGCGACCATGCGCTGGCGCTGCAGCTCGGCATTGAGCTCGACATCGGCGGTGACATCCCATTCGGCACCGATGAAGGACGGCGCGCCCTCTTCGCTCAGGAAGAAATGCGCGCGCGAACGCAGGTGGCGGATTTCGCCGTTCGGCCAGATGATACGGAATTCGGAATTATAGGCGCCGCGGCGCGCGATCGCGTCGTCGAACTCGGCGAAGGCGCGCTCCTTGTCGTCAGGGTGAATGGAGTCTTCCCAGATGGAGGTCGGCACCGCCCGGGTGTCCTGGCCCGTCTGGTAGATGCGATGCATCTGCGCGTCCCAGAGAATTTCGCTCTTGCGGACATCATGCTCCCACACGCCGATCTGCGACGCATCAAGCGCGAGCTCGAGGCGCCTCAACAGATCCTGAAATTCGCGTTCCGACCGGGTCGGTTTGTTATGGGGCAATGCAGTTCAACCTAACAGCGGCATTCGCCGTTCATACTACCTTCTCAAAGCCCGATTAACGAAGCCTTTTACGTATTATCGAACTAGTTACTAGGTGAACTGTTCCTTACGCCTGTCACAAAAGCGCTCATGGGTTGTGCCGCCGCGATATTTTCGCGGCGGCACGAAATGCCTCAAAACGGGCGTTCAGGCCTTCCCGGTGCCTGCCGCGTGCTTCTCCTCGAAATGCTTCAGGAGGCCGCTGTGGTCGACATCGCCGCCGCCATTGCCGACGAATTCCGCAAATTCCGCCCGCACCGCCTCCGTCAGAGGCAGGGTCAGCGACAGGCTCTCGGCGACGGCCAGGATATTGTTGAGATCCTTCAGCTGCAGCTTCGACGGTCCGCCATTGCCGTAGTTCCGCTCCACCATGCGCTGCCCATGAAGATCGAGAATGCGGCTCTCTGCAAAACCGCCGCGGATGGCGTTGCGGAAGGCTTCGCGCGAACCGCCACCGGCTTCCACCAGCATCATCGCCTCGGCAACGGCTCCAATGGTGACGGCGACGATCTGCTGATTGCCGAGCTTCGCCAGCTGGCCGGTTCCGCTGGGCCCCACATGGGTGACGCGGCCGAGCGGCGCGAAGACATCGGCAAGCTCGGCAACGACGGCGCCGTCACCGCCCGCCATGATCGCGAGCGTTCCGGCCGCCGCACCGACGACACCGCCGGAAACCGGCGCGTCGAGATGGCGGATGCCGCGCTCGGCGAGCCGTGCCGCATGATCGCGCGCCGCCTTCGGCGCAATCGAGCTGCAGTCGATGACCGTCGCGCCCCGCGCCAGTACATCGGCAACGCCCTGCCGGAAGAGCACGTCCTCGACGGCATTACCGTCTGTGAGCATGGTGAAGACGACATCCGCGCCTTCAGCCGCCTCCCGGGCGCTGCCGGCCACACGCGCGCCGTCCGCGGCAAGCGGTGCGGCCTTGCTGCCATCGCGGTTCCAGGCGGCCAGCTCAAAGCCCGCGCCGAGCAGCCGCCGCGCCATCGGGGCGCCCATCAGGCCGGTGCCGATAAAGGCAATCTTGCGCGTCGTGGTCATGGAATGCGTCCTCCGAGCTCGTCGTCGATATGAATGCGGATGATCTCGTCGAAGGAGCTGTCGGCACTGAAGCCGAGAGCGCGCGAACGCTTCGCCTCGAATGCCTCCGGCCAGCCGGAGACGATGCGCATGATCAGCTCGTCCGGCTCACGGCGGATGAGCTTCACCGCCTTGTCGCCGGCAACGCGCCTGAGAGCCTCGATCTGCTCTCCAACGGTGGCGCTGACGCCGGGCATGGTGAGGCTGCGCGCGGCCCCGAGCTGTGCAAGATCGATCCGCGCCGCCTGCAGCAGGAAGCCAACGGCCGAGCGTGGCGAGGCATGCCAGTGCCGCACCGTATCGGGCACGGGCAGCACCGCCTCCTGCCCCGCCAGCGGCTCACGCAGGATGCCGGAGAAGAAGCCGGAGGCCGCCTTGTTGGGCTTGCCCGGACGAATGCAGATCGTCGGCAGGCGGATGCCGATGCCGTCGAGGAAACCGCGGCGGCTGTAATCCGACAGCAGCAACTCGCTCATCGCCTTCTGCGCGCCATAGCTCGTCAGCGGCGTCTGGTGGAAATCATCGGGGATGACCTTCGGGAAGGGCGAACCGAAAACCGCCAGCGACGAGGTGAAGACGACGCGCGGCTTGTAGCCATCCTCGGCATTGGCAAGCCGGATGGCTTCGAAGAGTTCGCGGGTGCCGTCGAGATTGATGCGGTAGCCCTTCTCGAAATCGAGTTCCGCCTCGCCCGAGACGATCGCCGCCAGGTGGAAGATCACATCGGGACGCCCCGCGACGATCCTCGCCGCCTCGCCGGGCGTGGAAATGTCGGATGCCCAGGCATTGACCGTTCCTTCGAAGCCCGCCGGCTTTTCCGGCTCGATGACGTCGATGAGGGAAAGGGCCGAAATCTCCGCCCGGTCCAGAACCCCGTCCTCGACGAGACGGGCCGTCAGCTTGCGGCCGACCATGCCGGCCGCACCGATAATCGCGATATGCATCTATTCCTCCGCTATGCGCTGCGTCGGCCCAGCTCCACCCGGCCGACGTACGTTCGTCAAAGACTAGCCCGCCGACCGGACGATGCAAATGAAAAAGGCGGGACCAAATGTCCCGCCTTCCTCTGTCTCGTTCATTGTCTGCCGCTTACTCGGCTGCGACCTTCATATGGTCTTCTTCATCACTCAGATGATTGTCGTTGTGCTGGATGAGCGGACGGTTGCCCGCCAGCCTGCGCAGCAGCACGTAGAAGACCGGCGTCATGAAGATGCCGAAGAAGGTAACGCCGATCATGCCGGAGAACACCGCGACACCCATGGCGGCGCGCATTTCGGCACCCGCACCCGTCGATGTCACGAGCGGCACGACACCCATGATGAAGGCCATGGAGGTCATCAGGATCGGGCGAAGACGCAGGCGGCTTGCCTCGATCGCAGCCTGAACCGGCGTGCGTCCCTCGAACTCCAGCTCGCGGGCGAATTCCACGATCAGGATCGCGTTCTTCGCCGAGAGACCGACAAGGACGACTAGGCCGATCTGCGTGAAGATGTTGTTGTCACCACCGGTGAGCCAGACACCCGTCAAGGCAGCAAGCACACCCATCGGCACGATCATGATGATCGCCAGCGGCAGCGTCAGGCTTTCATACTGCGCAGCCAGCACCAGGAACACCAACAGCAGGGCAAGCGGGAACACGATGATGCTCGAGTTGCCGGCGAGGATCTGCTGGTAGGTGAGATCCGTCCATTCGAAGTCGATGCCCGACGGCAGCGTCTCCTTCAGGATCTTCTCGATCGCAGCCTGAGCCTGGCCGGACGAGAAGCCCGGTGCCGGACCGCCGTTGATATCGGCAGCAAGGAAGCCGTTATAACGGTTCGTGCGTTCCGGACCGGTCGTGGCGTCGACTTTCAGCAGGGCCGAAAGCGGGATCATCTGACCGGATGCCGAACGGACCTTCAACTGACCGATATCTTCCGGCTGGGCACGGAACTTGGCATCGGCCTGCACACGGACGCTATAGGTACGGCCGAAGGCGTTGAAGTCGTTGACATAGAGTGAGCCGAGATAGATCTGCAGCGTCTGGAAGACGTCGGTGACGGAAACCCCGAGCTGCTCGGCCTTGGCGCGGTCGAGATCGGCATAGAGCTGCGGCACGTTGATCTGGAAGCTCGAGAAGATGCCTGCGAGCTCCGGCGTCTGGTAGGCCTTGGCAAGCACGGCCTTGGTCGCCTCGTCGAGTGCCTGGTTGCCGAGACCGGCGCGGTCCTCGATTTGCAGCTTGAAGCCGCCCGTGGTGCCGAGACCGTTGACCGGCGGCGGCGGGAACATGGCGATGAAGGCATCCTGGATGGAACCGAACTTCTGGTTCAGCGCCATGGCAATCGCTCCGCCGGACAGATCAGGCGTCTTGCGCTCCTCGAAATCCTTCAGCGTCACGAAGACGATGCCGGCGTTGGACGAGTTGGTGAAGCCGTTGATCGACAGGCCCGGGAAGGCGATCGCATTGGCGACACCCGGCTGCTTCAGCGCGATATCGGTCATCCGCTTGATGACGTCTTCGGTGCGGTCGAGGCTGGCGGCATCCGGCAGCTGTGCAAAGCCGATCAGATACTGCTTGTCCTGCGACGGAACGAAGCCGCCGGGCACTGCGGTGAACAGGCTGTAGGTTGCGCCCACCAGTGCCAGATAGATGACCATCACGATGCTCTTGCGCGACAGGAGACCGCCGACGCCCTTGCCATAGGCATTCGAGCCCGAGCCGAAGGCACGGTTGAAGCCGCGGAAGAACCAGCCGAAAATGGTATCCATGAACCGCGTCAGCCAGTCCTTCTTCGCACCGTGGCCCTTCAGGAGAAGGGCGGCGAGTGCCGGAGACAGCGTCAGCGAGTTGAAGGCCGAGATGACGGTCGAGATGGCGATCGTCAGCGCGAACTGGCGGTAGAACTGACCGGAGAGACCCGAGATGAAGGCGAGCGGCACGAAGACCGCGACCAGTACCAGGGCGATCGCGATGATCGGACCGGACACTTCCTTCATCGCCTTGTAGGTGGCGGCCCGCGGGCTGAGACCCGCCTCGATGTTTCGCTCGACGTTTTCGACGACGACGATCGCGTCGTCGACGACGATACCGATCGCCAGCACCAGCCCGAAGAGACTGAGCGCGTTGATCGAGAAGCCGAAGGCATACATCACGGCGAACGTACCGATGATCGACACGGGGACGGCGATCAGCGGAATGATCGAGGCACGCCACGTCTGCAGGAAGATGATGACGACGAGCACGACGAGCGCGATGGCCTCGAGCAGCGTGTCGATGACCTTCTCGATCGAGGCGCGAACGAACTTCGTCGTATCGTAGACGATCTCGTACTTGACGCCTGTCGGCATCGCCTTCTGCAGTTCCTGCATCGTCGCATTGACGTTGTCGGCGATCTGGATGGCGTTGGAACCAGGAGCCTGAAGCACCGCGACGGCAACGGCAGGCTCGCCGTCGAGCAGCGAACGCAGCGTATAGTCGGCCGCGCCGAGCTCGATGCGGGCAACGTCGCGAAGACGGGTGATCTCGCCGTTGGCGCCCGTCTTGACGATGATGTTGCCGAATTCCTCAGGCGTGCGCAGACGGCCCTGGGCATTGACGTTCAGCTGCAGATCGACGCCCTGCGGGCTGGGCGACGCACCGATGATACCGGCAGCGGCCTGGACGTTCTGCGAGCTGATCGCATTGCTGATGTCGCTGGCGGCGAGATTATGCTCGGCAGCTTTCTGCGGATCGATCCAGACGCGCATCGAATAGTCGCCGGCGCCGAATACCTGTACCTGACCAACGCCCTCGATACGGGCAAGGCGGTCCTTGATGTTCAGGGTCGCGTAGTTGCGCAGATAGGTGATGTCGTGATCACCGCCGGTCGAGACGATGTTGACGACCATGATGAAGTTCGGCGAGCTCTTGACGGTCGTCAGACCGAGAGCACGAACTTCGGCCGGCAGACGCGGCTCGGCCTGCGACACGCGGTTCTGAACCAGCTGCTGGGCCTTGTCAGGATCGGTGCCGAGCTTGAACGTCACGGTGACGTTGAGAACACCGTCCGATGTCGCCTGGCTTGCCATGTAAAGCATGCCTTCGACACCGTTGATCTGCTCTTCGAGCGGTGTCGCCACCGTTTCGGCGATGACTGACGGGTTGGCGCCGGGATAGGTGGCGCGCACGACGATCGACGGCGGCACGACCTCGGGATATTCCGAGATTGGCAGCGAACGCAGGCCGATCAAACCTGCGACGACGATCAGAACCGACAGCACGCCGGCAAAGACCGGCCGGTCGATAAAGAATCTGGAGATGTTCATTTCAAAGCCCTCTCCGGGGTGAACATGGATGCAACGTCCCGCTCCGGCAGCCTGGGAGGCCGCCGGTGGGTGGTATGAATGTGTAGAAAGCCCCTCTCTGGCCTGCCGGCCATCTCCCCCACGAGGGGGAGAAGATCCGCTGCACCGTCTTGCCCAATCGTGGCTTCGGCGGTTCGGCAGGCTGGCCCCTCCCCCTTGTGGGGAGGGGTTGGGGAGGGGTCTTACGCCGCGATCAGTTGGTCGCGACCTTCTCTTCCATCTGCGGCGCGACAACGGCGCCCGGACGGATGCGCTGCAGGCCGTTGACAACGATCTTTTCGCCGGCTTTCAGGCCGTCTTCGACGACGCGCTGGCCGTCATAGATCGCGCCGAGCTTGACCTGGCGGTAGCCGACCTTGTTCTCGCCATCGACGACGAAGACGAACTTCTTGTCCTGGTCGGTGCCGACGGCGCGGTCACTGATGACGATCTTGTTCTCGGCCTTCGGCTGGCCCATGCGCACCCGCACGAACTGGCCGGGGATCAGCTTGCCGCCCGGATTGTCGAAGACGGCGCGAACGGCGATCGTGCCGCTCGCAGCATCGACGACGTTGTCGACCAGCTGCAGCTTGCCCTTGATCGGCGTGCCCTCATCGGCAAGCGTGCCGACTTCGACCGGGATCTGCTCGACGGCAGGCAGGGCGCTATCGGTTGCCGGAAGCTCCGAGAGAGCCTTGGTGACCATCTCTTCGCTGGCGTTGAAGCTTGCGTAGATCGGATCGACCGAAACCAGCGTCGTCAGCTCGGGCGATGCCGAACCGGCGGCGACGAGGTTGCCGGCGGTGACTTCGATCTTGCCGATGCGGCCGGAAACCGGAGCCCGCACCTGCGTATAATCGAGGTCGAGCTGGGCGGACTGCAGGGCTGCCTGAGCCGAACGCAGACCCGCCTGCGCTTCGGCCAGCGTGCTCTGACGCTGATCGAGATCGCTCTGCGAGATCGTGCGGTTGTCGGAAAGCTTGCGGCCGCGATCGAGCTCGGTCTGCGCCAGGCTGACCTTGGCGTCGGCAGAGGCCACCTGGCCCTGTGCCTGCGCCACCGCTGCCTGGTACGGTGCCGGATCGATGGTGAACAGCAGGTCGCCGGTCTTCACCAGAGCGCCTTCACGGAAATGCACGGACTGGATCGCACCCGCGACGCGGGGACGGACCTGAACGCGGTCGACGGCTTCGAGACGGCCCGAGAAGTTTTCCCAGGCGGTCACGTCACGGTTCTGGACCAGGGCAACGGTCACCGGCACAGCGGGAGCCTGTGCGGGTTCCGAAGCGGCGGTCGCGACCGTGCTCATCGGCAGTTCGAAAAAGATGGCAGCGGCTGAAACAGACGCAGCAAGGCCCAAGCCGGCGCCCACCAGGGCCCAGCGCTTCTTTCTGGACGTCATCGGTATCTCTCCTTGCGGCCTCAACGGCCGCTCATTCACAACAAGACTTCAATGCAATTGGGGTTGGAGGCTTAACTCGCGGATGAAGCTTCCGAACTCGCGGCTGATGGTCGCCTGCCAGTCGGACACTCCGTCCGTTTTCCCGCCGTAGAGTGATGGCCAGCCCTTCCCGGCGGGGAGAACGTGCTGGCGAACTGAAACTTCCGCCTTCTTCAGACGCGCGGCATAACCAAGCGTCTCGTCGCGAAGCGGATCGTCCTCTGCTGTCATGATCAGCGCAGGCGCGACACCCGAAATCCGCGAACACAGGCACGGCGCCGCATAGGGATGACAGCCGCCGCCGCTGAGATAATGGCTCCAGCCCTCGGTCCAGCGCTGGCGCATGCCGATTGCATCGGCCTTGCGGATCGAGGACGTTCCCATGAAGGGATCGAGCAGCGGAGAGATCAGGATCTGGCCGTTCAACGCATTGGCGTAATGGTCACGGGCCTTGAGTGCGACACCGGCGGCAATATTGCCGCCTGCTTCCTCACCGGCCACCAGCAGCAGCGAGTTGCGGTCACCAAGACCGGACGCCCGCTTGTTGGCCATGTAGGAGAACAGCGAATAGCCGACTTCGAGCGGCTTCGGGAAAACACCGCCGAGCGGCGCGTTATAGTCGGCGACGACGACGATCGCACCGGCATTGGCGATGCTTTCGGCAACCGGATTGTCGAGAACGCCCGAGCTCTGGAAAGAGCCGCCGTGGAAATACAGCACGATCGGCGAACCCTTGCCGTATTCGGCGCCCTGATAGACGCGCGTAGAGATGGGGCCGATGGCCACCTTCTCGAACACCATGTCTTTCACCTGCACCGTCATCGGACTTGTATTCCTGTTAGCTGCATAACACATGACGAAACGCCACGGCTTGCCAAACTTGTAAAAAACATATTGTTATTCAGGCCACGGAATAAGAACCGCCATTCTGATTACACTGTTCCGTATTTCGAATAATATCGCAGTGCAAACTGTGGAGATCCCATCATGGACCAGCTCTCGGCAATGCGCGCCTTCATCCGCGTAGTGGAGACGGGTAACTTTACACGGGCCGCCGACACCCTGTCGATGCCTAAGGCGACCGTGACCAATTTGATCCAAGGCCTTGAAGCTCATCTGCGTACCAAGCTGCTCAACCGTACGACGAGACGCGTCATGGTCACCACCGATGGCGCGCTCTACTACGAACGCGCCTCGCAGATCGTCTCGGAACTGGAAGAACTGGACGGCAGCCTTTCGAATTCGCAAAGCCTGCCGACCGGCCGCTTACGTGTTGAAATGGCAGGGGCTTTCGCCGATTCCATCGTCGTTCCGGCACTCTGCGACTTCTACCAGAAATACCCCGATATCCGCATCGATCTCGGCGTCGGCGACCGCACCGTCGACTACCTCGCCGAGAATGTCGACTGCGCGCTCCGCGCCGGCACCCCGGCCGATCAGTCATTGATCGCCAGGCGTGTATCCGAACTCGAAATCGTCACCTGCGCGGCACCGCTTTACATCCAGAAATTCGGCGAGCCGGAGCGCCCTCAGGACCTCGAAAACGACCACTACACGATCAACTATTTTCGCGCCCAGACCGGCCGTCCGGTGCCCTTCGAATTCGATCGTGAAGAGGATCATCTGGAGATCACGCCGCGCTATATGCTCGCCGTCAACGACGCCCGCACCTTCATGACCGCCCTCACGACCGGTCTCGGAATCGGCCAGACCGTGCGTTTCATGGCCCGCGATGCGATCAAGAGAGGCGATCTGGTGGAGGTCTTGCCGCAGTGGACGCGCGATCCGCTGCCGCTTTACATCGTCTATCCGCCGAACCGCCACCTCAGCAACAAGGTGCGTGTCTTCGTCGACTGGATGGTCAAGCTGCTGGCGGATGCGAAGCTGAACGATCGCTAGAAAATGAAAACGGCCCGGAAGGCAGGGATACCTTCGCCGGGCCGCTTTTCATCGACTTTGAACTTCGGGGCCAGCCGCGTCACCAGGGGAAATGGCCCGGCAGGCCTTGGAGGTGGGCTTCGGAACGGAGACTTTCCGTCGCCCCTTGCCCAATAGATATAAGCCCTCTTGCGACGTTTGTAAGGCGTTTGATTCGCATAGCAGTGTTCGCAAAAATGCAACAATCAAGTCCGGATCAGCCGATAGCGGCGGGTTTCAGGAGATCCTGAAGGCCGACGCGATAGAAGAGTTCGGCCCTGACGCGGTCGGCAACGCCATTGACGATCTCCGCCCCATCCTGCGACGGATCGATATGGACGCGGAACGGGCGCTTGCCGAACGGCTTGTCCACCACATCGACGATCGCACGGGCCACCTCTTCCGGATCGGCATCGGCAGGCTCCAGCGAAGCCAGTCCCTGCAGCGCCTTGTCGGAGACGCCCTTGTAGGGACCTTCCAGATATTCGGCGGCGCGGGCCGCATCGGCCGGTGAGCCGGAATGGGCGAAGTGATTGGTGCCCTTGGTGAAGGCGCCGGGCACGATGATCGAAGTCTCGATGCCCCAGCGGGTCAGCTCGCTGGCATAGGAGACGGCAAGCGAATCCATCGCAGCCTTGGCGGCGAAATAGGGTGCCAGGAACGGCGGCGTGCCGCCACGGGTGCTCGATGACGACACCCAGACGATCAGCCCCCTGCCCTGCTTGCGCAGCTGCGGCAGCGCCGCACGGTTCAGCCGCTGGGTCGAGAGCACGTTGATGTCGAAAAGCTCGGCATATTGTTCCGGCGTGAAGGCTTCGGCCGGGCCGAAGGACATGTGACCGGCATTGTGAACGATGACATCGAGCCGCCCGTTCTCGGCAATGATGGTCTCGACAGCCTGCGCGATCGAGGCGTCATCGGTCACGTCGAGTTCGACGCTGCGCAGGTCGGCATTGTTTTCCTTGGCGAAGGCTGCCGCATCGGCAACGGCCTTGGCATTGCGGGTCGTGGTGGCGCGGATGCCGGCATAGACGGTATGCCCAGCCTTGGCGAGCGCCCGCGCGCTCATGGCACCGAAGCCGCTGGATGCACCGGTGACGACGATAACTTGCTTGCTCATTGTCCTGCTCCTTGTTCAATCGGTTGGGGGATAGTTGCGGGAGTGGGAGGCGGCGCTGCCGCCTCCGGGATTGTTCAGATCAGGCCGCCATTGGCGCGCAGCACCTGGCCGTTGATCCAGGCGCCATCGGGACCGGCGAGGAACGACACAGCCGCGGCGATATCCTCGGGCGTGCCGAGACGCTCCAGCGGGTTCGCCTTCGCCATGCGGGCGACGAGCTCTTCGGACTTGCCGTTCAGGAAGAGGTCGGTGGCGGTCGGTCCGGGGGCGACGGCATTGACGGTGATGCCGCGGCCGCGCATTTCCTTGGCCATGATGCCGGTCATGGTTTCGACCGCAGCTTTGGTGCCGGCATAGACGGCATAGCTTTCGAGCTTCAGGCCGACGACGCTGGTCGAGAAATTGACGATCCGGCCGCCGTCACGCAGGCGCTTGGCGGCTTCCCGCAGCGTGTTGAACGTGCCCTTCAGGTTGACGGCGATCTGCCGGTCGAAATTGTCGTCGCTGGCCTCGGCAAGCGTCGAAAGCATCATGATGCCGGCATTGTTGACGAGGACGTCGACACCGCCGAAGGCAGCCTCCGCCGCATCGAACATCCGGCGCACGGCCTCGGCATCGCTGACATCGGCCTTCGCCGTCAGCGCCTTGCCGCCAGCGGCCTCGATCTTGCCGGCCAATTCTTCGGCAAGCGCCGCATTGCCGGAATAGTTGATGACGACGGTGAAGCCGTCCTTGGCCAAACGCTCGGCAATTGCCGCGCCGATGCCACGCGATGCGCCCGTAACGAGAGCGACCTTGTTGTCCTGACTAGCCATCTTCAGTCTCCTTCATGGATCCGCGCCGCAGCGCCGTTTCGATGAGGGGAAGATGCGCCTATCTTTCCTTCGGATAATCAGGCATTCTTCGGCATCACTATCCGGATAAAGCGAACAAATGGACAGGTTCGATGCCATGCGGGTCTATTCCCGCGTCGTGGAGCGGCGCAGCTTCACCGCCGCCGCCGAGGATACCGGCCTGCCGCGCTCGACGGTGACCGATGCGGTGAAGCAGCTCGAAGCGCGCCTCGGCGTGCAGCTTCTGCAGCGCACCACTCGCCATGTCAGCCCGACGCTCGATGGCGAAGCCTATTACCAGCGCTGCCTGTCGATCCTCGCCGATATCGAGGATGCCGAAGGCGCCTTTGCCGGCGCCAAGCCGAAGGGCATGCTGCGCGTCGATGTCCACGGCACGCTTGCCCGGCATTTCGTGCTGCCGAGCCTGCCGTCGTTCCTGGAGACCTATCCCGATATCGAATTCTACATGAGCGAGGGCGACCGGCTGGTGGATCTGGTGCGCGAAGGCATCGACTGCGTGCTGCGCGTCGGCATTCCGCAGGATAGCGACATGGTGGCGAGGCGCGTCGCCATGCTCGAGGAGATCACGCTGGCCTCGCCCGCCTATCTGGAGCGTCACGGCATGCCCGAGCATCCAGACAGGCTGGACGGCCACCGCATGGTTGGCTTCCGCTCCTCGGCTACGGGCACGCTGATGCCGCTCGAATTCACCGTCGACGGCAGGGTGCGCGAGATCACCATTCCGGCGACCATCTCGGTCAACGCCGCCGAAAGCCTGCACGCCGCTGCCCGCTGTGGCCTCGGCATCATCCAGGTGCCGCGCTATCACATCGAGCGCTACCTCGCGAGTGGCGAACTCGTGCAGATCCTCAAGGATTATCCCTTGACGGAAACGCCGGTCTCGCTTCTCTACCCCGCAACCGCCAGCTTTCGCCGCGTGTGCGCGTCTTCATCGACTGGCTGGTGAAGATCTTCGCGCAGCACCGGCGCGATACGGGCAACGAGGGCGTCAGTTGAATAAAGAGGGATCGATCGGCACGGCTGCGCTTGCAGGCGATACGCTGCGCGGCTTCTTCGAGCGCGATGCGATAGCGGTTGCGCGAGACCTGCTCGGCTGCTTGCTGCTGGTCAATGGCGCAGGCGGCAGGATCACCGAGACGGAAGCCTATTTTCCCGACGACGAGGCCTCGCACAGTTTCCGCGGCCCGACCAAGCGCAATGGCGCCATGTATGGCCAGCCCGGCAATGTCTATATCTACCGCATCTACGGCATGTACTGGTGCCTGAACTTCGTCTGCACGCCTGGTTCGGCCGTGCTGATCCGGGCGCTCGAACCGGAAACCGGCATTGGCGAGATGGCTGAGCGCCGCGGCACCGACCAGCTGACCGCGCTCTGCAGCGGCCCGGGCAAGCTCTGCCAGGCGCTCGATATCGGCATCGCCATCAACGACCGGCCGCTCGACCGCGAGCCCTACGCGCTCTTTCCCTCCGCCCCTGTCCCCATCGTCTCCGGCAAGCGGATCGGTATAACGAAAAATGCCGAAGCACCGTGGCGCTTCGGCATTCAGGGGTCGCGTTATCTCAGCAAGCCTTTCAGATAATTATTCCATCACGGCCGCATGATCCATCGGCTCCTGAACCACCTTCGGTTTGCGCAGCAGGAAAACCAGCGGCATGACGGCGAGCGACATCAGCATCAGGAGCTTGAAGTCGTCCATATAGGCGATGATCGTCGACTGCAGCGTGATGACATCGTTAAGCGCCGCACGTCCGGCCGCCGTCAGCGGGCTCAGCCCCTGCGCCGCTGTCGCATTGAAGGCATGGTTGAACGGCGTGACATAGGCGGCGATCGACTCGTGATTGCTCTGCGTATTCTCGACGATCAGCGCCGAGACGACAGAGATACCAACCGACGAGCCGATGTTACGCGACAGGTTATAAAGACCCGTGCCATCGCCGCGCATCTGCGCCGGCAGCGTCGAGAAGGCCATCGTCGTCAGCGGCACGAACAGGAAGCCGAGGCCGGCACCCTGGATGAAGCCGACGGAAACGATCGTCCATTGCGAGACATCGGGCGTCCAGCCGGTCATGTCGTACATCGCCCAGGCCGTCAGGCCGAGACCGAGCGCCAGCAGCCAGCGGGAATCCACCTTGCCGATCAGCCGCCCGACGATGAACATGCAGAGCATCGTGCCGAGACCGCGCGGACCCATGACGATACCCGCGGTGATAACGGGATAGCCCATCAACGTCTGCAGGTACGGCGTCATCAGCGCCAGCGAGGCGAGATAGGTGATGCCGATCACGAAGATGAAGATCATGCTGACGGTGAAGTTCTGGTCGAGGAAAAGCCTCGGATTGACGAAGGATTTCTCCGACGTCAGCGTATGCACGACCAAAAGATAGAAGGCCGCCGCACAGACGATCGCCTCAATCATGATCTCGCCCGACGAGAACCAGTCGAGCTGTTCGCCGCGGTCGAGGAAAAGCTGCAGGGCGGCGATGAACAGGCTCATCATCCCGAAGCCGAACCAGTCGAGCTTCGCCAAAGCATCCCTCTTGGTCTCGGTCACGAAGATAACGATACCGGCAAAGGCCAGCGCCCCGATCGGCACGTTGATATAGAAGACCCAGCGCCAGCTGATATTGTCGGTCAGCCAGCCGCCGATGACAGGGCCGAGAACCGGGCCGACCATGACCGAAACGCCGAACAGCGCCATCGCCGAGCCGCGTTCTTCAGCCGTGTAGATATCGAGCAGGATGCCCTGCGACAGCGGCACCAGCGAGGCGCCGAAGAGACCCTGCAGCAGGCGGAAGGCGACGATCTGGTTCAGCGATTGCGCCAGGCCGCAAAGGACCGATGCAGCGACGAAGCCGACGATCGCCGTCAGCAGCACGTTCTTGCGGCCGAACTTGGCGGCAAGAAAGCCCGATGGCGGTGTCATGATCGCAGCAGCGACGATATAGGAGGTCAGAACCCAGTTGATCTGGTCGGCGGAAGCCGAGACGCTGCCCTGAATATAGGGCAGCGCAACGTTGGCGATCGTCGTATCCAGAGCCTGCATGATGACGGCCAGGATGACGCAGGCCGTGATCGCGCCGCGGTTGGCGACAGGTGTCGCCGGGCTTGCGGGAGCGTTGCTCATGGAAGTTGTCCGTTACTGGTGGCTGGTCTTCCGGCCAAGCAGGTTGTTGACGAAATCAGGCAGGCCGCGAGCATGGCCGGTATCGACATCGACGACCGTGCTCATGCCGACGCGAAGCGGCGGCTTGCCCTGCTGATCCTCGATGCTGACGCGCATCGGGATACGCTGGACGACCTTCACCCAGTTGCCCGTGGTGTTTTGCGCCGGCAGCAGCGAGAAGCTGGAGCCCGAAGCCGGGCTGATGCTCTCGACCTTGCCCTTCCAGGCAACGCCCGGATAGGTGTCGACATAGACGGTGGCTTCCTGGCCGGGCTTCACATAGGTCAGCTCGGTTTCCTTCGGGCTCGCGGCAATCCAGAGATTGTTGGTCGAAACCAGCGAGAAGGCCTGCTGCGAAGCCTGCAGGTAGGAGCCGACCTGCAGGGCGTTGACATTGGTGACGACGCCGTCGAACGGAGCCTTGACGACGCTGTGGTCGAGCTCGCGCTGGGCGTTGTCGACATTCGACTTGGCCTGCAGGTAGAGCGGGTTTTCCTCGACGGGCTGGTCGGCATTGCCGCCGAGCTGGGCGAGCGTCGTGGACGCCTCGGCCTTGGCGACCGAAACCTTCTGCTGCGCGACTTCGAGATTGTGCTTGGCTTCGTCATAGGCCGACTGTGTGGCGCTGCCGTTGTTGACGAGGTTCTGCTGGCGGTCGAACTGGTCCTGGTAATAGGGCAGATCGGCCTCGGCCTGAGTGATCTCGGCCAGCGACTGCTGGTAGCTCGCCTTCAGATTGGCGATCTGGTTGCGCTGCACGCCGAGCTGCGCCTTGGCGCCGTCGAGAGCGATCCTGAAGGTATCGGACTGCAGGTTGAACAGCACCTGCCCAGCCTTCACCGTCTCGTTCTCATGAACATTGATCTTGTCGACGATACCCGAGACGTCGGTGGTGATGCCCACCATGTCCGCCTGGATATAGGCGTTGTCGGTCGACATGACCTGGCCGCCGTTCACGTAGTAATAGCCACCGACGACGAGGGCGACCGGCAGCAGCGCGAACAGAACGGGGCGCGTGAGGCTGCGCCGGCGGCGGACCGTGGTGCCGCCAGGCGCAGCGACAGCGGTAGCGGGCGCTGAATTGGATGAAGGCGCTTCTGCTACCGTTTCTTGCGTCTTTGCAGTTTCGATATCTTCGGCAGGCTTTGCGTTGGCATCAGCGACAACGCGGAGGGAGGATTTATCAGCCATGGCTTTGCTCTTTATCGGCGACCGGTGTCCGGCACGCCTGTACTAGGTTCGTCTTCATTTCGGACAGGATGTTGAAAAGGGCTTCGCGCTGTTCCGGCGTCACGCCTTGCAGTGCCTCGGCCCGGGTCAGATCGCCCAGCTCGCGCATTTCGGCGAGGATGGGATGGGCAGCTTCACGCATGTAAAGAAGCCAGATGCGCCGGTCCGTCGGATGTTGACGGCGCTCGATAAGGCCGCGGTCTGCGAGCTTGTCGAGAATGCGCACCAGCGTGATGGGCTCGATTTCGAGAATCTCGGCGAGTCCACCCTGATGAATGCCCTCGTTATTCGACAGATAGGCCAGCGTTTGCCACTGCGAGCGCGTCAGGCCAAGGCATTTCGCCCGCTGCTCGAACCGCTTGCGCAGCAGCCGGGCAACGTCGTGAAGAAGGAAACCGAGGGTCGGGTTGGAGTTCATAAACTGTGCCAGCTATTAATAAGTGTGCTTATAATGTCTGTAGATATATTGAGCATGTGCAGCGCACAAGATCAGCCGGCTCAGATTCTGCAGATGCGGCTAAAATGCCGCAGCGGAGCGTTAAGCGAAGATTGATTTTCGTGCCGCATCCGCCCCCGCTGAGAGCTCTGCAACCGGGCACGAAAGAACGGTCGAGATGCAACCCATTGTCGTTTGCAATTTCCGGCAAGTGCCGCTTATAGTGCCGTTTCAGATGGTTAGCCCGGGACGAACCGGGCGGCTCGATTATTGGCCTGGCGCACTCGGCGCATTGAATGGAAGTGCAGACGCGCCCGCCGCGTTTGAAGCAGTGGACATGAGACGCATCATTTCAGCATGAGATTGGCGGCATAACGGCCGCCCATACGGGGGATCGCTATGCCTTACTCTCTTCGTGCCGCCATTGCATTCGGCTTCGTCACGGCGCTCTTGCCGCTGACCGCTGGGGCCCAGGAAGCCGCAGCCCCGCCTCCCCCGCCAGTTACGGTCGCCAAGCCCGTTGTGCGCGACGTCGTCGACAATGACGAGTTCATCGGCCGTTTCGAGGCCGTGGATGAGGTTGCGATCCGCTCGCGCGTCGGCGGCTATCTGCAGGAAGTGCATTTCAGCGATGGCGCGATCGTCAAGCAGGGCGACCTGCTCTTCGTCATCGATCAACGCCCGTTCCTGACCGCCGTCAACGAAGCGAATGCCGCTCTCGAAGTGGCGAAATCGACGCTTTCCTATGCCGAAACGCAGTTCAAGCGCGCGGAATCCCTCGCCAATAGCGGCAGCCAGTCGGTCTCGACCCTCGACGACCGCCGCCGCGACTGGGTTTCCGCCCAGGCAAACGTCCGCGGCGCCCAGGCGACTGCCGACCGCGCCGCACTCGACCTCGAATATACCAAGATCACCGCGCCGATCGGCGGCCGTATCGACCGCCGCCTGATCTCCGCCGGCAACCTCGTGCAGGCCGACCAGTCGATACTGACGACCATCGTCTCGCTCGATCCGATCGATTTCTATTTCGACGTCGACGAACGGCGCCTCCTGAACTTCGCAGAGACCGCCCGCTCCCGCGGCAGCGACCTGCAAGAAGGCGGTGGCGGCGTTCCAGTTCAGGTCCGCATCAGCGACTCCAGCCAGAAGCCTTTCGCCGGCAAGCTGAACTTCGCCGAAAACCGCGTCGACAACGCTTCCGGCACCATGCGCATCCGCGCCCGCTTCGAAAATCCGAACCTGATCCTGCAGCCGGGCCTGTTCGGCCGCGTGCAGATCGAGGCCTCCAATACCTATAAAGCGATCCTCGTTCCCGACGAGGCGATCGGCTCCGACCAGAACCAGCGCGTCGTCTATGTTGTTGGCGCCGATGGCACCGTTTCGACCAAGCCGGTGAGACCGGGGCCGCGGCTCTACGGCTATCGAGCGATCCGCGAAGGCATGGACGGCACCGAGACGATCGTCGTCAACGGCCTGATGCGCGCTCGCCCGGGATCGAAGATCACACCGCAGATGACCGAGCTGCCGCAGAGCCGCGACGACATCCCGCCGGAAGCAGCAGGCATGGAGATGGCGCAATGAGGTTCGCCCATTTCTTCGTCGACCGGCCGATCTTCGCGTCGGTCCTGTCCATCGTGCTGCTGATCGTCGGGGGGCTCGCCTATTTCCAGCTCCCCGTCGCGCAATATCCAGAAATCGCCCCGCCGACGATCGTCGTGCGCACCGCCTATCCGGGCGCCGATTCCGAGACCATCGCCAATACCGTGGCGACGCCGATCGAGCAGGAAATCAACGGCGTCGAGGACATGCTCTACATGTCCTCCTATTCGACGGCCGACGGCTCGATGGCGCTGACCATCACCTTCAAGCTCGGCACCGATCTCGACAAGGCGCAGGTCCTCGTCCAGAACCGCGTGGCGATCGCCGAACCGCGCCTTCCCGAGGAAGTCCGCCGAATCGGCATCACAACGGCAAAGAGCTCGCCCGACCTGATGATGGTCGTGCATCTCCTGTCGCCGAACTCGCGATACGACCAGCTCTACGTCTCCAACTACGCCCGCAGCCGCATCCGCGATACGCTGGTGCGCCTCGATGGCGTCGGCGACGTCATCATCTTCGGCGAACGCGAATATTCGCTGCGTATCTGGCTGGATCCGGAAAAGCTCTCGGCCTACGGCATGACCTCAAGCGACGTCGTCCAGGCGCTGCGCGACCAGAACGTCCAGGTCTCCGGCGGCTCGATCGGCGGCCCGCCGACTTCGGGCACAAACGCCTTCCAGTACACAGTCACGACAGAGGGACGTTTCTCCGATGCCCGCCAGTTCCGCTACGTCATCGTCAAGGCGACGGAAAGCGGCCGCCTCGTCCAGCTGCAGGACATCGCCCGCATCGAGCTTGGCGCCAAGGACTACGTCACCAACAGCTACCTGAACGGCAAGCCGGCCGTCGCGCTCGGCATCTTCTCCCGCCCCGGCACCAATGCGCTGGCGGCAGCCGCTTCGATCAAGCAGGCGATGCAGACCGCGCAGCAGGATTTCCCGGACGGTCTCTCCTACGACATCGTCTACAATCCGACCGAGTTCATCTCGGAATCGATCAACGAGGTCTATAAGACGATTGCCGAAGCGGCGATCCTTGTCGCCCTCGTCGTGCTGGTCTTCCTGCAGTCCTGGCGAACCGCGATCATTCCGATCGTCGCCATTCCGGTCTCGCTGATCGGCACCTTCGCCTTCCTGCTCGCCTTCGGCTTCTCGCTCAACATGCTGACGCTGTTCGGCCTGGTGCTGGCGATCGGCATCGTCGTCGACGACGCGATCGTCGTCGTCGAGAATGTCGAGCGAAACCTCGCGAAAGGCATGAGCCCGCGCGAGGCAGCGCATGTGACGATGGACGAGGTCGGCACCGCCGTTCTCGCCATCTCGCTGGTGCTGATCGCCGTCTTCGTGCCGACGGCCTTCATTCCCGGCATTTCGGGCCAGTTCTACCGGCAGTTTGCCGTGACCATCTCGGTGGCAACGGCGATCTCCGCCCTGAACTCGCTGACCCTGTCGCCGGCGCTTGCCGCCATCGTGCTGAAGCCGCACGACGCCCATCACAGGCCGAAAAACCCGATCTCGCGCTTCGGCAACGCGCTCGCCAACGGCTTCAACCGCGGCTTCGACAAGATGAGCGCCGGCTATTCCTGGGTGGTCAGCCACCTGGTGCGCACCTGGGCGGCGATCGGCGTCGCCCTCCTCGTCTTCGCCGGATTGCTCGGTCTCACTTATTATATGGGCAACATCGTGCCGCGCGGCTTCGTGCCGGTCATGGACCAGGGCTATGCGATCGTCGTCGTGCAGCTGCCTGATGGTGCTTCGCTCGCGCGTACCGATGCCGTCGTGCAGCGCGCTTCAGAGATCATCCGCAACACACCGGGCGTCAAGAACGCCGTCGCCTTCTCCGGCTTCAGCGGCGCCACCTTCACCAACGCCTCGAATGCCGGGGTGGTCTTCGCCGCCTTCGACACGTTCGAGAACCGACTGGAGCACCACCAGAATGCCGGCCAGATCATCGGCCAGCTCTATGGCAGCCTGCAGAGCATCCAGGAGGCCTTCATCATCGCCATCCCGCCGCCGCCGATTTCAGGCATCGGCAATGCCGGCGGCTTCAAGATGCAGCTGGTGGACCGTGAGGGTTCGGACATGCGCCGGGTGCTCGGTGCGGCCTACCAGATCATGGGCAAGGCCAACCAGACGCCGGGACTTGCTGGCGTCTTCACCACCTTCTCGGCCTCCAGCCCGCAATATTTCCTGGAGATCGACCGCGACAAGGCGCGCGCCTTGAACGTGCCGATCCCCAATATCTTCGACACGTTGTCGATCAATCTCGGCACGTCCTACGTCAACGACTTCAACGCCTTCGGCCGCGTCTATCAGGTCCGCGCCCAGGCCGACCAGCAATACCGCGTCGAGCGTGACAATATTCTGGCACTCAAGGTTCGCTCGGCGACCGGGGCTCTCGTGCCGCTCGGCACGCTGGTCGAGATCAAGGACACATCCGGTCCCTCGCTCGTCCAGCATTATAATATGTATGTCTCGGTACCGCTGCAGGGCAATGCCGCCCCCGGCGTCTCGACCGGCAGCGCCCTCAACACCATGGAGGGTGTGGCAAAGAGCATCCTGCCGGCCGGCACGACCTTCGAATGGACCGAGCTCGCCTACCAGGAAAGGAACACCGGCAACACGGCGATCTACATCTTCGCGCTCTCGGTGATCTTCGTCTTCCTGGCGCTTTCGGCGCAATATGAAAGCTGGGTCCTGCCGCTGGCGATCATCCTGATCGTTCCGCTCGCCATCCTCGCCGCGCTGACAGGCGTGCATCTGCGCGGGATGGACAACAACATCCTGACGCAGATCGGCCTGATCGTGCTGATCGGCCTTGCGGCCAAGAACGCCATCCTGATCGTCGAATTCGCCAGACAGGCGGAAGAGGAAGGCAAGACGGCGATCGAAGCGGCGATCGAGGCGAGCCATCTGCGCCTGCGGCCGATCCTGATGACCGCCTTCGCCTTCATCTTCGGCGTCGTGCCGCTGATGATCGCGACCGGCCCCGGCGCGGAAATGCGCCAGTCGCTCGGCACGGCCGTCTTCTCAGGCATGCTGGGTGTTACGATCTTCGGCCTGTTCCTGACGCCGGTCTTCTACGTGCTGTTGCGCGCCCGCTACCGCAACAAGGCGGCAGCGGCCAGCACAACGCCGCCACAGCAGGCCGAGGAGGCTGCCCAGTAGGTCAGAGGATTAGGAGGGGCGCCGCTGCAGATCGCGGCGCTTCAAACCTTCGCCGGAAAAGACCTTCCGCAGCGGTTTTTCGATCAGTTCGTAAGCCGCAACCCCGGTGATCGTGCCGCCGACGATGGCGCCGAGCAGCGTCAGGCCGCCGTCAAGGCCGAGGATTTCCGCCGCCTTGACGGCAACCGAAATCGTCAGCGTGTGCCAGAGATAGATCGAGTAGGAGGCATCGCCGAGATAGGTCAGAACCGGCATCCGGCCGATGCTGCCGCCGGTTTCCAGCGACACCATGCCGAACACCAGCGCCATGGCAAGCGGTCCGCAGATGAACTCGTCGAACTCCGCGCCCATCAGGTAGATCGCCGCAAAGCCGCAAAGAGCGGCGCCGACGCAGGCAAGACCGAGGCTCGTCCCCGCCACCTTGCGCCGCAGCCAGAGCTCGGCGATGAAGACGCCGCCGAGGAATTCGAGAATGATCGGCCGCGTATAGGTGGCGAGCGCCGCCGACTGCGGATCCCAGATGAGGCCAGCGGCGAAGAACAGCCCGAAGACCACCGTCAGGAACAGCAGGCGCCAAGCGCGCGGCAGGAACAGCGCGCCGGCAAAGAGCACATAGAAGAACATCTCGAAATTCAGCGTCCAGCCCTGCACCAGCACCGGCCAGATCTCGCCGGTGCTCGGTGAACGCACGGGAATGAAGAACAGCGAGCCGAGCAGATGGCCGGCGCTGAGCTGCAGGTTCGGGAAGAGCCCGGCGATCGCGCCCGCGACCATGATGCCGGTCACCAGCCAGTAGGACGGCGCAATGCGCTTCAGGCGGTCGAGCAGGAAGCGCTGCGGCGTCACCGGGCGCCGGTCGCTGATCACCCACATGATGAAACCCGAAATGACGAAGAACACGTCGACGCCCGCCGCGCCGATGGCGAAATGGCCACCGGTGCGCTCGGCCGCGTGGAACACCACGACCGCAAGCGCCGCAAAGGCACGCAAATACTGGATCCCGTAGAGGGTCTTCATGCAGTTTCCTCATGATGCCGCGAGACTGCGGCGGGGCAATGAAATGATCAGGAATGTGCAGCTGGTATGGATTCGTAGCGCCGCAGCTCGGCCATCGCCGAGCGCTGCCGCGCCCCGGCGAGCTTGCCCGCCGTGTAGTAAAGCAGGAAGGTACCCACATTATACGGCGTCAGCACGTCGATCTCGACGAAGGAGCGGATCGTCAGCAGCACGGCAATGCCGAGCAGCAGATAGGACTCGTCGTTGCGCACATCCTCAATGACGCGGCGCAGATGGCCCCAGATCATCGCCAGGATAGTGCCGGCGAGGATGAGGACACCGGTCAGGCCGAGCTCTACGGCCGTCTCGATATAAGTATTGTGGAAGTGGAAGCCGCTGCGCGAGCCGATGAAGAACTCTTCCCAGAGGCGCTCGGGCTCCGAGAAGCCCTGCACCCAATAGGCTTGGTAGCCGATGCCGACGGCCGGGTTCTGCTTCCAGGCCTCGATACCCTGCTGCCAGAGATAGGTGCGGCCCGTCAGCGTCGAATCCTTGCCGAACAGCCCCAGCACCAGATCGACGACGCCGAGATAGACGCTCGCCACGATCAGGATGATCGCCGCGACACCGCCGCCGATGACGAGCAGTTTGCGCTGGTTTGGCGACAGGAACAGCACGCCGCGCAATCCGATCAGCAGCGCCACGATCACGGCCGTCGTCAGCACCGATGTTGCCGATTGCGAAGCAAGAAGGCAGTAGGCGGCCATCAGCCCGACAGCGCCCGACACCATCATCCAGAGCCGCCGCTCGCCATATATGAAGACAGCGGCGAAGGCGAAGATGATGCCGATCGAGGCATAGAAGCCGAGCTGGTTCTTCGAGGCGAAGGCGCCGACGAAGCTGTAGGTCCCGTCGAGCGGATCATATTCGTAGTAGCCGAACAGGATCGAATAGAGCAGCACGACCGCCGCGCCCGCCACCGCGCCGAGCGTCAGCGTGCGAACATCGACGGTGCGCACCGCGATCAGCGCGCAGAGCACCTGCGTGAAATACTGGATGCTGGCGCGCATCGAAACGCTCGGCACCTGCGACCAGAACACGGAGAGGAAGGCGAAGGCGGCGAAGGCATAGAGCCAGACGAACTTGCTGTGACTGCCGAGCACCTTCTTGTAGTCGACAGCGATCAGCGGTAGCCAGAGCGCATAGTACAGCAGGATCGCCGCCTGCCCGAAACGGATCGAATAGGCAAAGCAGAACATCGAGAGCGCGACCGCCGGAATGGCATAGGCCGCGTTCACGCCTGGAGTAATAATTGCCGATTTGGCGATCCGCATGCGGTCTCCGCTTCTATCGCATCGCGACCCCGGCCGTGACCTTGATCAGGTCGCCCGGCTCGAGGGCCATGTTCTCCTGCACCGGAATTTCCTTCGACTGCCCGTCGACTTCGCGGACGATCGAATAGTTGATATTCGCGGCATTCTCGGGGTCGAAGCGCGCTGCATCGCTCGATTGCGCCAGCGCCTCCGACATCAGCGCATCGCTGGTCGAGAGTTTCAGGTTGAGCGTGTCGAGCTCGGATTCGGTATCCTGCAGCTCCTGGGCAAGCTTGGCGTCCCAGTCGTTGCGCAGCGTGATCTCATCCTGGTTGGCCTTGCTGATATCCTGCTTGGCCTTCAGTGAATTGGTATCGATATCGAGAAGCGTTGCCTCGATATCGGCGGCGCGTTGTTCCGCCGTCAGTTTGCGGGCGCTGAGCGCCAGACCCTTTTCGGCAAGATTCTCGATCTTGTCGCGGTCTTCCTTGGCGAGTTCGAGCTGACGCGTCTGCGTTTCGGTCTTCTTCGCCAGAGATTCGATTTCGGCCTGCAGCAACGATTTCAGGTCGTCGAGCGCCTGAAGCTGCAGCGTCAGCCGCTTCTTGCGCGTATCCTTCAACGCCGCTTCGCTGGCCATCAAGGCTTTGCCTTCCGGCAAATCCTTGAGTTCCGCCGGCATGTCGATGGCATCGCTGTTCTGCGTCTCGGCCTGCAGACGGGCACGGCGCGCGATCAGCCGGTTCTTTTCCGAGGTGTAGACGACGGCGTCACCCTTGGCATTGATGAAGTCGCGCGCAAAGCGCTGGCCGGCGTCGGCGCGGCGAAGTCCGCCCGCAAGGCTCACGGCTTTGACCACCGTGAGATTGGGCGCGAACGGATATTCGCCGGGCTTTTCGACATCGCCTGTCAGAAACACGGGACGGAACTCGGCAAGTTCAACAGATGCCGAGGGCCGGTCCTTGAGACCGAACTGCTTTTGCAGCGCGGTACCGATTTCCTGCGCGATCGCGTCCGTCGTCTTTCCAGAGGCTGGGAGGTCGCCAATGAACGGCAGCGAGAGGCTGCCCGACGGGCCGATCGAGTAATCGCCGCTGACCACGGACCAGTCGCGGATCGCGCCCTCCGCCGTCTGCCATTCGGCAACGCGGATGCGCAGCTTGTCCATCGTGCCGAGCTGATAGTCGGCAGCGCCGGCAAGTCCGGCTGAGCCGATCAGAACACCAAAGCCCGCCACGATGGCGAGACTGGAGGTAATGGACCGGCGTGCCGTGAAGCGGCGAAAAAGGAAATCTTTCATTCAGTCTTCCTCGTGAATTTGCACGGCAAGCCAATCGGCGGCACCGTGCGAACGTATCGAGCTGTGGAAGCGGCGTTAGTAGCTACCGCGCTGCATGCAGACGGCAGGGATCGTCCGGGCGATGATCATGACGTCACGCGTCAGAGACCAGTTTTCGACATAGTGGGTGTCGAAGGCGACACGCGTGGCATAGGAGACGTCGTTGCGTCCACTGATCTGCCACAGGCCGGTGAGGCCGGGACGTGCCTGAAGATAGAAGACGGCCGAAGACTCATAGAGCTCCAGTTCGTCACGTACGACGGGACGCGGCCCGACGACGCTCATTTCGCCACGAATGATATTGATGAGCTGCGGAAGCTCATCAAGGCTGAGCTTGCGAAGCACGCTGCCGATCACGGTCACCCGCGGATCGTCCTGCAGCTTGCGCGTCGCACGCCACTCGTCCATTGCCTTCGGATTGTTACGCAGGTGCTCCTGCAGCACCCTGTCGCCGTCGGTGACCATGGTGCGGAATTTCAGGCAACGGAATTCCTGTCCGTTATGTCCGATACGGCGATGACCATAGAAGGCCGGCCCCTTATCGGAGAGTTTGACGAGCAGCATCACCATCAGGAAAATCGGGCTCAGGAAAACGAGGCCGAGTGATGCAGCGGTAATATCGAATGCGCGCTTCATGATCCCGCCTGTCGGCGGAAACACGTTTGCATGAACCACGCCAAAGAATGGCGTACTGTCCGATCTCGTCGCAGACTTCATAGAGTTAACTCCACTTATGTTTGCCGTTTGGTCGGTAAGCCCAGATCGCTGAGGTAGCGCTGACAGGTTCGGAGTGTATGGGCGGATTTTGTTTTTTTAAGCCACAATTTGAAGACGGGTGTGTAACAGGGGGCTTTTGGAAACCGTGTTCACCTTTTTCTTTCTTTAGGATTAGCTCAAATTAATATGCAACGCATGCAATGTTTCCGTCTAAGTCGGCTGCACTGCACTAATGCCGTCGGAGTTTGCTTTGCGCTGCAAAAAGACTGAAGAACAAATCCTTTCGGGAAATTCGAAAAGCATTTGCAAAAAGCCCGCGGCCACTATCGCGAGTACCGAAATGTTATTTGCGCGTAGCCGCATATATTGCGTCGCACCATCCATTTTGCACTGCACACTCAAATCGTTTTAGATGAAATCTTTGTAATAAAAGTTGAACGCATAGAGCTCTCAGGCGTTGTCCTGACAATGCAAATGTGGCGCGAGCCGAGGCGTGCAATGCCCCATTGCAGACAACCTTGGGTAAGGCCTTGCCCTTTTCTGACGTACGGCCCGCAAATCGCATGGTTACCGGCCGTCCGGCGATTTTAGGCAAAGCTGGGAGGAAATCTTAAGCGGAGCACTGTAGAAAACCTGCAACGGCCTACGAAAGATTGAAGGTACTAATGCTTTCGTTCTGTTGAAACTCAGGGCCTGCTAAAATATATCGAGTAAAGGGTCCTTAGGAGGAAGCCCGAGTTCAGTGACTGTTCATTGAACCAACCTCCTAAAGGGAGGCAAACGTCATGTATGCACCTCGCGTTTTCGTTAGCATGATCGGCGCGCTCGCCGTTTTTGCCGTGGCAACCTATGTGTTGAACGGTTCCCTGACGACGACTCTCATACAAACGGCGATCTGCGCGGTTCTCCTGCAGATAGGCTACTTCGGTGGCGTACTTTTCCTCGTGTGGAAGGAAGCGCGTGCGCGCAATGCCGCCAAGGGCATGTCATCCGCCCTGGCGCCGGCGCGTGACGACAAGGACAAGATCCCGGTCAGCCCCTTCAACAATTCCGAGCCGTTCAATCAGTAAGCGGCCCTCGCCTGGCCGTCCCGGGCGGCGTAACATCTTTTGAAGACCTCTCGCATTGCCCCCGCGGCGCTGGCGTCCTAACTGTTGCGGCAACAACGGAGGGCACGACGTGGTTGCAAGCGTATGCGTGATCATCGCCGCCAAGAACGCGGCAGATACGATCGGACTGGCCGTCAATTCGGCTTTGCGCGAGAAGGAAGTGGCCGAAGTCGTCGTCATCGACGACGGCTCCAGTGACGGCACGGCCGATGCGGCGCGCGCCGCGGATGATGCGAGCGGACGGCTGAACGTCGTCTCCTTCGAAAAGAATCGCGGCCCCTCGGCAGCCCGCAATCATGCGATCGAGATCTCCACCGCACCGCTGATCGCCATCCTCGATGCCGACGATTTCTTCTTCGCCGGCCGCTTCAGCCGCATGCTGGCCGAAGACGACTGGGATTTCGTCGCCGACAACATCGCCTTCGTCGATTCGGAAACGGTGACGCGCGCCCCGGAGCAGCTCGACCGTTTTCCCGACCGTCCCTCTTCCTCGATCTCGTCGCCTTCGTCGACGGCAACATTTCCAAGCGCGGCGTGCGCCGCGGCGAGATCGGCTTCCTGAAGCCGGTCATGCGCCGCAGCTTCCTCGATGCGCACAAGCTGCGCTACCGCGAGGAGATGCGTCTCGGCGAGGATTACGAGCTCTATGTCCGCGCGCTCGCCAACGGCGCCCGCTACAAGGTCATCCATTCCTGCGGCTATGGCGCGGTCGTGCGCGGCAACTCGCTGAGCGGCAGCCACCGCACCGACGACATCCGCAAGCTCTATGAGGCCGATCGCGCGATCCTCGCCTCCTGCAAGCTGAACGCGGGAGACGCGGCGGCCGTGCGCCGTCACGAAAGCCATGTGCGCGGCAAATACGAGCTGCGCCATTTCCTAGACGTGAAGAAGCAGTCCGGCCCGGCAGCGGCGCTGAGCTATGCGCTCGCCAATCCGGGTGCCGTCCCGGCGATCGCCGGCGGCATCTTCATGGACAAGACCGAGCGCTTCCGCAGTCCCGGCGGCGTCGAGATCGCGACGCGGGGTGCCGGCGGCCTGCGCTACCTGCTCCCCTCGCCGGCCGACTGACGGCTATTTCGAGAACTTGCCACCCGCGAGCTTGAAGGCGCTGGCAAACAGCGCCGGATCGCGGCATGCCCAATGGAACAGCAGGCGGAAATCCGGCAGGCGCGCCTTGCGCATCCGCTTCGCCTGGCTCCACAGCGCCATCTTGCGCGCCCGCGTCTTGTAATCCTTGATCGTCGAGATCTCCTTCGGCCGCGCCGCGAAGCGCGTTTCCAGCCGGTCGAGCGCCATCCAGGTGATGAACTGCTGCTTCAGGAACTGCGGCGATTCGTTATCGACGCCGTGGAAGATGTTGATCCCCTCGCCGCGCAGTGCCCCAGCCTCGCCGCAGAGCAGCACCTGGCGGGCCGCCAGCATGCAATCGCAGAAGAACAGCACGTCCTCGGCCGCGAGCCGCAGCGCCGCATCGAAGCGAACCGTCTCGATCAGCGGCCGGCCGATCACCATGCAGGACATGTGCAGGAACGCCCAGTTCTTCAGCATGACGCCGGCGATATCCGGCAGCTCGATGATCAGCGGCGCATCCGAAAGCCGGTGCGCGCCCTCGCTCTTTTCGAGATCGGCGATGCCGAAATGATAGTCGAATTCCTCGCCGCCATGGATCGACGCCCAATAGCAATCGCCATCAAAGCTCTGCATCGCCGAATAGGCGTTCTGCAGATGGTCAGGCGTCCAGATATCGTCCGAATCGAGAAAGGCGGCGTAGCGGCTGGCAGCCGGGACATTGTCGAGGCCGGTATTGCGGGCGCCGCCCGGCCCGGCATTCGCTTGGCGGATGACGGTGATTCTCGACCGCTCCTCGGCCCCAAGCGGCTTCAGCTCGTCCTCGGCCGGATAGGGCGACTGGTCGTCGACCACGAGAACATCGAAATCCCTGTAGGTCTGCGCAAAGACCGAAGCCAGCGCCCGCCGCAGGATACCGTCCTCGCGCTGGTAAAACGGGATGATGATCGTAAAGGTCGCCATTCTTTCTCCTGACAGGCCAGAGCGGTGAGTGCGCATCTAGCGCCGGATCATCCGGGGGCAAGTTGCTGCGCCGCAGCATGATGAAGGGCATTCCGGCCGAAATTTGTCAAAGGCAGACATCAGCGATACCAGCGGCGGCTGTGCCGATTAGACCCAAATGGGGGTGATCCGAACACATTTCAGCCGCAATCCGGGCCTGCGCATTGTAACAAAACACAGGACATCCTTCACTAAAGCGGAAAAACTTTTCCACGCGGGTCACGCTTCTCAACAGGCGGAAACGTTTTATGATCACTTTCGGAAATACATTGGCGCAAAGGCCCTGCAGCATATTTGCAACTGCCGTAACGGCACCCGACACGCCATGGTAGCTGCGATTTCGCTCCGTTACAAAACGAGACTCGCGATCACTTTTTGCTGCAGTGCCATATTTTCTTCCGGCAAAACGCTCTAGCTTTTCGTCTGCGGGCCAGAGTCTGCTCTTTGAAACGGCTGCAGGGGAGGTGCAGCTCCAACAGGGGTGACAGATAACGTGAACGTTGACGCTAACGTATCCTCGCGGATCAACCTGATGCGCATCGTGCTCATTTCGGGCATTGTGTTCGTCCACATACCATTCGACCCTGCGAATACGCCGTTCAATGGAAACTACGGTTTCTTCGATTGGCTGCGGGTGTTCCTGAGCGAAGCGCTCTTCCGTGTCGGGGTCCCGTGCCTCAGCGCCATTTCCGGCTACCTGCTGTTTCGCGGCGGGATGGAAGGCTTCAACTATACGAAAACGGTGCGCACCAAGGCGCAGACCGTCTTTCTGCCGTTCCTGATCTGGAACACGCTGTTTTTCATCGCGGTCCTGGCGATCCTCGCGGTCGGCATCGGCGACGGCTATGTCATCAGTCCCTATCAATCGAGCTTCCGCGAACTGCTGAGCCAGCTGTTTGCCGCCGAAGCCTTTCCGGCGAATATCCCGCTCTACTTCCTGCGCGATCTCTTCGTCTGCATCCTGATTTCGCCGATCCTCGCGTGGCTGGTGCGCCGCGCGCCGCTTCTGACGCTCTCGACGCTGCTGCTGCTGGCGCTCGTGCCGCAGCTGTCGCTCTACATCGTCATCAAGCGCTCGATCCTGTTCAGCTTCACCTTCGGCATCTATGCCAGCCTCTACAAGCTGGACATCAAGGCGCTGGACCGCTTCGCCCCGCTCGGCGTCTTCCTGCTCTTCGCATTCTCGGCGCTGCTGGCGACCGCCATCTATGCAACCGGCCCGTCGATGCCCGACTGGGTGGAACTGTCGCGTAATGCGCTGGCGATCGGCGGCGCCGCCGGCTTCTGGATGCTGTCGGCACTGCTGATCAAGACCTCGGTCGGCCAGCGCCTGTCGAAGACCGGGAGCCTGAGCTTCTGGATCTTCTGCGCCCACTACCCCCTGCTCATCCTGCTCTTCATGGTCTGGGGCAAGACGGGCGTCGATTTCTACCCGCTCTTCTTCTGCGGCTGCCTGCTGGTGCTTTTCCCGCTGCTGGCGCTCTCGAACGGCCTGGTGCGCAGCAATGCGCCGAAGCTCTACGCCGTTCTGACCGGCGGCCGGACGAAGAAGGGTCCCCACTCCCCATCCCGCCGGGATATCCCGGCCGATTTCGTTCCACAGCAAAGGTGAGACATGACGACCACAATCGCCCATGCGCGACTGCTTTGGCTGACTTTGACTGCGGGTGCCGCCCTCGCCGGCGCCCTCCCCGCATCTGCCCAGCAGGCAACAGGCACATCCTTCGTCGATGACTTCGACAAGATCGACCGCAGCGTCTGGTATATTTCCGACGGCTGGAACAACGGCGCACATCAGAACTGCACCTGGTCGAAGAATCAGGTGAAGACCGAAGACGGAAAGCTGGAACTGGGCTTTGCCGAAGGCAAGTCGAAGGACCGCAACTATCTCTGCGGCGAGATCCAGACCAAGAAGCGCTTCAGCTACGGCACCTACGAGGCCCGCATCAAGACCGCGACCGGCCCCGGCCTGAACTCGGCCTTCTTCACCTATATCGGACCGGCCGACAAGCAGCAGCACGACGAGATCGATTTCGAGGTGCTCGGCAAGGATAGCGGCACCGTTCAGGTGAACCAGTATATCAAGGCCAAGGGCGGCAACGAGAAGCTGGTGCCGGTCGGAAAGCCCGCCGATCAGGACTTCAACGACTATGCCTTCGTCTGGGAACAGAACCGCCTGCGCTACTACCTGAATGGCAAGCTGGTTCAGGACGTCACGGATCCCAGCAAGATCCCGCAGAGCCCGCAGAAGATCTTCTTCAGCCTCTGGGGCACGGACACGCTGGCCGGATGGATGGGCAAGTTCGCCTACACCCAGCCGACGACGATGCAGATCGACCGGATCGCCTATACGGCGCCCGGCGACAAATGCCAGTTCCCGGAATCGATTGCCTGCACGCTCAACTGAGCGTGCATCTGGTCTCTGAGACTTGCCTAGCACACCCCGAAACGGACTCCGGCAGAGCCGGTCTACGCACAGGAGCATTGATGCTGAAAGTCCTTTATCTGGTGCATGATCTGGCCGATCCGGCCGTGCGCCGCCGCGTGCTGATGCTGACCGAGGGCGGCGCTGCCGTCACCCTCGCCGGCTTCCGCCGCGGCGACAATGCACTTGCGGAGGTGAGCGGAGTAAAGCCGATCGAGCTCGGCCGCACGGCCGACGGAAGGTTCGCCCAGCGCATGGGCGCGGTCGCAAAAGCGGCAATCCGTCTGCGCGGACTGTTGAAGGGCGTCGAACGCCCGGATGTCATCATCGGCCGCAATCTGGAAGCGCTGGCCGTCGCCGACCGCGCGAGCGCAATCTTCGGCGGCGTGCCCGTGGTCTATGAATGCCTCGATATCCACCGCCTTCTCCTGAGCGACAAGGCGCCGGGCAAGGCGCTGCGCCGGGCCGAGGCCCATTTCGGCCGCAACGCCCGCCTTGTCCTGACGAGCTCGCCGGCTTTTATCGAAAACTACTTTGCCCCGAAATCGGCCCTGAAGGCGCCGATCGCGCTTCTGGAAAACAAGGTGCTTTCGCTGGCGGGAATGCCGCAGGCCGCCTCGCTGCGCCTGCCGCCGCAACAGGGCGAGCCCTGGAAGATCGGCTGGTTCGGCGCGCTCCGCTGCCGCAAGTCGCTGAAACTGCTTGCCGATTTCACCCGCCGCATGGAAGGCCGCGTCGAGGTCATCCTGCGGGGACGCCCGGCCTATTCCGAGTTCGAGGATTTCGACGCCTTCGTCGCGAGCGAGCCCTATCTGAGCTTCCGCGGTGCCTACAAGAACCCGGAGGATCTCGCCGATATCTATGGCGAGGTGCATTTCTCCTGGGCGATCGACTTCTTCGAGGAGGGCCAGAACTCCTCCTGGCTGTTGCCGAACCGGCTCTATGAAGGCTGCCTCTATGGCAGCGTGCCGATCACCGTCGAGGACACCGAGACCAATCGTTTCGTCGCATCACGCGGTCTTGGCCTGACGCTTCGCGAACCATCCGCAGTCGAGCTTCAGGCGATGTTCGAGGGGCTGACGGCCGAGCATTACGGCTCGCTCTCCTCGGCGGTTTCGTCCACCGACCGCCGCACCTGGATGACCGACCGCGCCGATTGCCGCGCGCTCGTCGACACACTCTCCAATCTTGTTCCGGCCGCTGCCGAGGGGCGCGCCGCCGGTTCCGTTGTCCCTGCTCCCGCAGCTCAAGAAGGGTTGACTGCAATGAAGACTGATGTTTGTTCCAGCGTCTCCAGCCTCATCATCATTCCCTGCCTGAACGAAGCCAAGCATATCGAGCCGCTGATCGAAAAGCTCGATCCGGCGCTCGAAGAGCTCAATGCCCGCATCGTCGTTGCCGATGGCGGCAGCACCGACGGCACCCGCGAGATCGTTGCCCGCATTAGCGAGAGCGATCCCCGCGTCATCCTGCTCGACAATCCGCGCCGGCTGCAGAGCGCCGCGATCAATCTCGCCGTCAACACCTTCGGCCGCGACTACGAATATTTCATCCGCATCGACGCGCATGGCGACTATCCGGACGATTATTGCCAGCGCCTCGTTGAGGAAGCCGAACTGACGGAAGCCGATTCCGTCGTCGTCGCCATGGAGACGGTCGGCTTCGGCATTTTCCAGAAGGCGACGGCCTTCGCCCAGAACTCCAAGCTCGGCAATGGCGGCTCCAAGCATCGCGAGGGCGCCGAGGGCCATTGGACCGATCACGGCCACCACGCGCTGATGCGCGTCAACGCCTTCGACACCGTCGGCGGCTACGACGAGACATTCAGCCATAATGAGGACGCGGAATTGGACTACCGTCTGAAAAAGGCGGGGTTCGGCATCTGGATGACCGACAAGACGCGGATGATTTATTATCCGCGTTCGAGCGTCAAAACGCTCTTCCGGCAATATCTCGGCTACGGCCGGGGACGCGCCAAGAACATCCTGAAGCATGGCAACTTGCCGAAGCTTCGTCAGATGCTGCCGCTTGCTGTCGTGCCGGTCTTCATCGGTGCGTTTCTTGCCGTGCTGAACTGGATCGCCGTGATCCCCTTCAGCCTGTGGGCAATCGCCTGCGTCGGCTACGGCTTCTGGATGGCCGTCGGCCAGCGCAATCCTTACGGGCCGCTCGCGGCCTTCTCGGCCATGGTGATGCACTTCGCCTGGTCGGCCGGTTTCTGGATGGAGCTCCTGAGCTTCCGCAACCGGAAGGTCTCCTGATGAAGGACCAGATCATGCAGATCGACATTGGTGTTTGCACATACCGGCGCGCGTCGCTGGACGAAGCCCTGCTTTCGCTCGCCGTCCTCGCCGTCCCCGAGAATGCCAGGCTGCGCATCATCGTTGCCGATAATGACCAGACCCGGAGCGCCGAGGGCCGCGTCGAGGCGCTGCGCTCGACCATTCCCCATGAGATCGCCTATGTGCATTGCCCGGCATCGAACATCTCGATCGCCCGCAACGCCTGCCTCGAAAATGCGACGGGCGACTACCTCGCCTTCATCGACGACGATGAGGACGCATCCGAGAACTGGCTGGTAGAGCTGCTGCACACGGCTGAAAAGAGCGGCGCCGATGCCGTGCTCGGCCCTGTCCGCAGCGTCTATTCGCAGACGGCACCCGCCTGGATGCGTGAGGGCGATTTCCACTCCACCCTCCCCGTCTGGGTCGATGGCGAAATCCGCACCGGCTATACCTGCAACGTCCTTCTCAACCTGAATTCGCCGCGCGTCGCCGGCCGCCGCTTCAATCTGGCGCTCGGCAAGACCGGCGGTGAGGACACCGAATTCTTCAGCTACATGCATCACGACGGCGGCAAGATCGCCTTCGCGCCGGAAGCCCATGTCTATGAACCGGTTTCGGAAAACCGCGCCGGCCTCTCCTGGCTTGCCAAGCGCCGCTTCCGCTTCGGCCAGACGCATGGCCGCCTGCTGCAGGAAAAGAACAGCGGTTTCGCCCGCCTGAAGCATATCGGCCTCGCCACCGCCAAGGCCGGTTACTGCCTCGGCGTCGCGGCCGTCTGCATTCTCGTTCCGGTTCCGCGCTATCGCTACGTGCTGCGCGGCACGATGCATATCGGCGTCGTCAGCGGGTTGCTCGGCGTTCGCGAAATCCGCCAATATGGCGCTGTCGAGGGGGCTGCATGAGCGAAAAGCTGCCCGACATCAGCTTTATCATTGCGGCCTACAATGCTGCCGAAACGCTGGACAAGGCGATCGGCGGCGCTTTGGCGCAGACGGATGTGACGGTGGAAGTCATCGTCGCCGACGACTGCTCGAGCGATGCGACGCGTGCGGTCGCTGCTGCCTATGGCGGCAATGTCCGCCTCATCGCACTCGAAAAGAACGGCGGCCCCTCAGCCGCGCGCAATGCGGCGATCGATGCCGCCCGCGGCCGCTGGCTGGCAACACTGGACGCGGACGACACGATCGAACCCGATCGCCTGAAGCGCATGATCGCGCGCGCCGAAGCGGCTGGTGCCCAGATCGCCGTCGACAACATGCGGGTGATCCGCGCCGACGGCACCGCGCCCGAAACCATGTTCTCGCCCGCCGCTCTCGCCACGACGCCGGAGCTGACGCTTGCGAATTTCATCCGCTCCAACGCGCTGTTCCGCAACGAGCACAATTTCGGCTACCTGAAGCCGGTCTTCGAGCGTGCCTTCATCGAGCGGCATGGCCTGCGCTTCGACGAGAACCTGCGCATCGGCGAAGACTATCTCTTCCTCGCCTCGGCGATGGCGCTCGGCGCGACCTGCGTCTTCAAACCGGAGCCGGGCTACAACTATCACATCCGCGAGGGATCGATCTCCCGCGTCCTCCGTCTCGACCATATCGAGGCGATGATGGAAGGCGACCGCCGGTTTCTTGCCCGTCACAGCCTCGATGCCTCAGCGACAGACGCCCAGAAATTCCGCGCCCGCAGCCTCCGCCAGGCGCATGCCTTCCTCGAACTGGTCGAAAGCATCAAGCGCCGCTCCCTCTCCGGAGCGATCCGGGCGGCCTGGCGCGATCCGCTGGCCGTTGCCCATCTCAGAATGCCCATCGCAGTCCGTTTCAACCGCATGACGGCGGCCCTTCGCGGCGCTGCCGCTCAGAATACGGAAATCACAGTCACAGGCGGCGCTTCGCGCTCGCGCAAAGGATAAGAGCCCATGAATCAACGAAACCTGACCCTGCACAGCACAGTTCCGAAGGCCCCTGACGATTCCGATAGCTTTATCGACATCGATCGCCTGATCGCCATTGTGATCCGCCGGGCCGGTTCGATTGCGCTCTGCGTTGCCGCGCTTGTGGCAGTCGCCGCCGTCTACCTGCTGTTTGCGACCCCGCAATATACCTCGATGACGCAAATCCTGCTGGATGACAGCATGACCAAATATGCCGAGGATCAGGCACCCGCCGCCAGCTCCCAGCAGGTCGACATGCAGATCGCCAGCGCCGTCGAGATCCTGAAATCAACCGAACTGGCGCTGCGCGTCGTCGACGCCCAGAACCTTTCGGAAAACCAGACGATCCTCGATCCCGGCCAGGGTCCCGTCGATCTCGTCAAGTCCGGCCTCAAGGTCGTCGTCAGCGCATTGACGCCAGGCGGCCCGCCGGTCTCCGACGACGACGCCAAGGAAGGCCGCCGCCAGAAGGCTGCCGCCTTGCTGCAGCAGGCACTCAACGTTTCGCGCGTTACCCGCAGCTCGGTCATCGCGGTCTCCTTCCGCTCGACCGACAAGCTGCTCGCCGCGCGCATCACCAAGGCCTATGCCGACGCCTATCTGAACGACACGCTGAACGCCAATTTCGACGCCACCGAACGCGCCTCCGTCTGGCTCCAGGAGCGCCTCGCCGACCTGCGCAACCGTTCGCAGGAAGCAGCACTCGACGTCGCCAAGTTCAAGAGCCAGAACGGTCTCACTTCGGCCAACGGCGAACTGATGTCCGAGCAGCAGCTTGCCGACCTCAACAAGCAACTGATCGTCGCCCAGGCAGATACCGCCAGCGCCTCGGCCCGCTACAACCAGTTCAAGTCGATTGTCGATCAGGGACCTGAAGGCGCCGTCAACAATGCGGCGATCTCGTCCGGCCAGACCGACAATTCGGTCATCCAGGACCTGCGCACGCGCTATATCTCGGTCAGCCGCCGCGAAGCCGAGATCACCACCAATTTCGGCGCCGACCATCCGCAGGCCGTGCAGCTGCGCGGCGAAAAGGAAGACCTGACCCGCCAGATCTTCCAGGAACTGCAGCAGCTGACCTCGAGCTACCGCAACGAATTCGAAGTGGCCCGCTCGCGCGAAGCGTCGCTGCGCCAGAATATCGAGCACCTGACCGGCAAGAATTCCGAATCCAACGAATCGATCGTAAAGCTTAACGATCTGGAACAGCGCGCAACGGCGCTGAAGACGCTCTACGAATCCTACCTCGCCCGCTACGAGCAGGCGTCGCAGCAGCAGTCCTTCCCGATCGCCAAGGCCCGTGTCATCTCGGAAGCCGGCGTTCCGGCATCGCCGTCCAGCCCGAAGAAGACCATGACGCTGGGTCTCGCCATCGTGCTCGGTCTGATGGCCGGCGGCGCTCTGACGGCATTCCAGGAGTTCCGCGAACGCTTCTTCCGCGTCGAGGGCGATGTGCGCACGATTCTCGGCCTGAAGTTCCTCGGTTACCTGCCGCTGGTCGGCAAGCCGCCGAAGGAGCGCAAGGTCTTCAAGCCGCGCAAGGAGCCGCTGCCCAAGCCGGTGGAAATGCCGGCCGATGACGGCGCCAGCTTCGAGCGCATCATGCGCATCGTTCTCGAAGCACCGCGCTCGGTCTTTGCCGAAACGCTGCGCAACGCCAAGCTCGCCAGCGATGTCATGTTCCAGGGCAAGTCGGACCGCGTCATCGGCGTCGTCTCGGCGCTCCCCGGCGAAGGCAAGTCGACGACGGCGGCGAACTTCGCCGCGCTGCTCGCCTCCAGCGGCAAGCGCACGCTGCTGATCGACGCCGACCTTCGCAATCCCGGCCTGACCCGCATGCTGAAGCAGCCGCCGGAAAAGGGCCTTGTGGAAGCCGTGCTCGGCGAAATCCCGTGGGCCAGCGCCGTCAAGGTCGACAACCGCACCAAGCTTGCCATCCTGCCGGTCGTTTCCAACGACAACCTGATGCATACGAGCGAACTGTTGGCATCGCAGGGCATGTTCAACCTGATGGAAAACGCCCGCAAGATGTTCGACTACGTCGTCGTCGACCTGGCACCGCTCGGCCCGGTCATCGACGCCAAGGCCTTCGCTCCGCAGGTGGACGGCTTCCTGTTCGTTACCGAATGGGGCCAGACGCCGACGACGGTGGTGCGCGACATCCTGAACGCCGAACCGCAGATCAAGCAGAAGGTGCTCGGCGTCATCCTCAACAAGACGGATATGTCTGAGCTCAGCAAGTTCAGCAATTTCGGCGGCACCGAACGCTACCGCCAGAAATATGTGAGCTACTATACCGAGGAAATGCCGCGCAAACCGGAGCCGGCGGAAACCAGCGCCTGATTAGGTGGAGAAGATGTGGACCTGACCGCGCCAGAACCTGGCGACGGTCAGGCTGCCGCTCTTGAAGGCCCGGGTGTCGAGATTGAGCCGCATCGGCTGGATATCGGGCTCGGGCACCGGCGTATGACCATGTACGACGAGCTTCGGCAGCGACCGGTCGGCATAGAAGAAGCGGTCGCGGATGAAGACCAGATCCTCGTCGCTCTGCATGCTGAGCGGCACACCGGGATCGATCCCGGCATGAACGAAGAGGATATCCGGCGTATCCGCATAGATCGGCATGTCGCGCATGAAATCGATATGCGACTTCGGCAGCGACTGGCGGATAAAGGTGTCGAGCTTCGAGGTCGTCGGGAAGATCAGCGGCAGATGATCGGGATCGAGCCCATAGGACCGCAGCAGCGCATCGGCCCCCATCCGCATCCATTCGGTGTAGGAAATCTTGCCGTCGATGTAATCGAGCATCATGATTTCATGATTGCCGGTCAGGCAGATGCGATCGAAATTCTCCGGCGGCGGCATCATCAGATGCGAGATCACCTGCGCCGAGGACGGGCCGCGGTCGATATAGTCGCCGAGCGTGATGATCAGCTTGCGGCCCGGAAGGCGCGCCGCATCCCTGACGATCGTATGCTCCGCCATCTCCAGAAGGTCATGGCGGCCGTGGATATCCCCGATTGCATAGATCGGCATGTCGCCTGGATCGAATTGGAGGCGCTGCCGGGCTGGCGGTGACATGGTCTGAACCTCACGGTCGTCGTCTGCGAAAGAGTGAGCCATAATCGATCCCGGGCGATGCTGGAAGCGGTGACGTTCGAATTGTGAGCTTTACGAGATAGTTAGGCAAAGTGCCGCAGCTGACAAGCCGGTAGAAAAATTCAAACCATACCGATTTTGTAGAAAAACCGGCCTTATCAATCGAGGTAGGATCGATCACTCATACGGGCATCAGGAAGAGAATGACCGATGGGAACGATATCGCAACTGCACGACCGGCTGAGACCGCCGGCCGACCGGATCGAGAGCGAGGAGGCAGCCGTCGCCGCCGCCCGCAGGCTCGCCGCCGGTTTCCGCCGCCAATCGAGCGAGCGCGATATCAACCGCATTCTCCCCTTCCCCGAACTCGATGCCCTCTCGCTCTCGGGTCTGACCGGAATCACCGTTCCCCCGGAATATGAGGGCCTTGACGTCAGCAACGCGCTGCTGGCCGAGATCGTCGCGATCATCGCTGAGGGCGACGCCTCGATCGGCGAATGCCTGGCGATCCACTTCGCGGCTCTCGAAGGCCTGCGGCTGCACGGCGGCGAGGATCTGCAGCGGCTGTTATTCTCCCGCGCGCTATCGGGCGACCGCTTCGCTACGGCATCATTTCCCACCGATTCCATCACCACCTTACCGCTAGGCCATCGAATCGACGGCCGTAGCGCGCAGGCGCCGGGCGTGCTCTTCGCCGACTGGCTGGTCATATCAGGCGCGGCGGACAACCAGCTCCTCTACGTCAACCGCCGAAGCGAGGGACTGCAATCCGTCGACAGCTGGGATGGTTTCGGCCAGCGCACCAACGGAACCGCGCTGCTCGTTGCCGAAAACGTTCAGGCGCGCGCCGATGCGGCCGTCCGGCAGGGCGCACCGGCAGCTGCGATGACCGCCCTGCTCAATGCCGGCGTCGATCTCGGCATCGCCCGTGCTGTTCTGTCGGAATTGCAGGAGACCAGCGCCGTCCCGGCCGCGGCAGGCACCCTGATCGTCGGCATCGAGGCGGCAGCAGCCCTTCTGGAGCGCGCCGGGCACCGGCTCGATATCGCCCAGATCAATTCAGGCCCGGCAATCGCCGACGCCGAATTCTCCGCCACAGCCGCCCAAGCGCACGCGAGTGAGCTCGCGCTACGCACCGCGACGGCAATCTTCGAAATCGCCAAGGGAGATACGGGAGGCATCGGCCTCAATCTCGACCGCCACTGGCGCAATGCCCGCATCCGGGCGCTCGGCGGCAAGCTCGAACGCCTGCATGCCAAGGCGGCAGCCCATTACAGCCATAGCTGGGAAATCTGATCAGCTGGCAGCCGAAACCGGCAGCACCTCGTCCTCGCCGCCATCAGCAAGATTGCCGCCTTTGGCAACGAACTGTTCCAGCGTCATGTTGTCGAGAATATCGGCAATCGCATCGCGCACTTCGGTCATCGACCTGCGCACATGACAGGTTTCGGGATCCGAACAGTCGTCGCAGGCTTCATAAGCCGTGCGGCTGGCGCAGCGAATCGGCGCCAGCGGGCCGTCGAGCGTGCGGATCACATGACCGATCCTGATCTCGGAAGCCGGCTTCGACAGCGAGTAGCCGCCGCCCGGCCCCTTCTTCGAGCGCAGGATGCCGACATTGCGCAATTCGAGCAGGATCGTATCGAGGAACTTCTTCGGGATATTGTTGCGCGCCGCAACATCATTGATGAAGGCCGTCTCGCCGGGCGCCAGCTTCGCCAGATCGACAAGCGCCTTGAGCCCGTACTTTCCCTTTTTCGTCAACATCTTCGATAGCCCTGCACAATCCGCGCCATATGCTTTCGCTACTGCCAAATAACGCCGAAAGCGTGGGCACGCAACGAAATAGCCAGCTTTTATATAGGTTATGTCCAAATCTTTGCTGAAAGCGTCTTTTCGGCAGCACAAAAATCCGCCGCGGCCCGGATTTTCGTTGTTTTTCAATCATCAACGTCTTGTTTCCGCCCTCAGTTCCTCCCATATCTGCGCTTTCACAAGGCAATTTTGTGTCGTTTTGGCAACAGGGGTCGGCAACAGCGTGACTCAACCGTATCTTAGCTTGATACGGTTTGAGCGATGTGCGATCCAAATACTCGCGGGTTGCCGCTTTCCCCCGAGGGGATTCGACAAAACTGGGATGGGTTTTTGACGCTGATTTCTCGGCGCGATTTCCTGCGCCCGATTGAAAAAGGAACTGCTATGAACATTCGTTCTATTCTCATTGGTTCGGCGGCTGCGCTGAGCTCGGTGTCCGGCGCATACGCGGCCGACGCCATTGTTGCAGCTGAGCCGGAAGCTGTTGAATACGTTCGCGTTTGCGACGCCTACGGCACTGGTTACTTCTACATCCCGGGCACCGAAACCTGCCTCAAGATCGGTGGCTACCTCCGCTTCGACGTCGGCTTCGGCGCTGGCGACGCTTACAAGGACAACACCCAGGAAGACTGGCAGGCTCGTACCCGCGCTCACGTCGCTTTCGACGCCAAGAGCGACACCGAGTACGGCACGCTGACGAGCCGCATCGTTCTCGAATCCAACTTCCGCGGCGGCGCCGATGCTGACATCGGTGGCCTCACGGGCGGCAGCTCGACCGTTCTCGGCAGCAACCAGAACGCCACCGTTATCGACCAGGCATACATCGACATCGCTGGCCTGCGCGTTGGTAAGTTCACCAGCTGGTGGGACGACGACTTCTCGGGCGAAACCGATGCGATGGCGAACGTGACCAACACGAACGCTATCCGTTACCAGTACGACGCCGGCGACTTCTACGCTGGTGCCGCTCTCGAAGAGCTCAACGGCAACTCTGGTACGAACACCACCTCGCCGCGCAGCTCGCTCTTCATGGGCAACACTGACCAGCACGGCAACACGCTCGGCGTCGACGCTTCTGTCGGTGGCAAGTTCTCGAACTTCACCTGGGCTGTTTACGGTGGTTATGACGCCGGCAACCAGGAAGGTGCTGTAACGGCTCGCATCGGCGCAGACGTTGGCCCGGGCAAGGCTGAAATCGCAGCCATCTGGTCGAGCGGTCTCGGCGATGCAGGCAACGGCGGCAACGCTTACTACGCTAACGGCGAATGGACCGTTGTCGCTCAGTACGCTCTGAAGGCAACCGACAAGTTCACCATCACCCCGGCTGCTCAGTACACGAACAACATCGTGACCGACGCTGATGGCTCGTGGGATGACGGCAACATGTGGCGCGCTGGCGTTACGCTTGACTACCAGGTTGTTGAAAACCTGAACGCCAAGCTGGCTGCTACCTACGTCAAGGAAGACTACGGCAATCAGACCGTCGACGGCCGCAAGGACGCTGACTGGGTTGAAGGCTTCTTCCGCCTGCAGCGCGACTTCTAATGAATTGACGTGCGGTTAGAGACGCACGTCATGTGATCTGGTTGACCTCCGATCACAGTGAAGAAGCCCGGATTTCCCTCCGGGCTTCTTTTTTATGAGTGCTTTTCAGGAATGCGAGGCGGCTGTGAGCGCGGCGCGGTCGAGCTGATTGATCCTGTCGATGCAATCCTGGACCGTAACGCCTTCGAGCACGCCGGCGACAGCCTTGTCGGCCCGGGCGCTGAGCTGGTCGGATACTGCGCTGATATTGCGCGTGACCGAGCAGATGGTGGGAATGTTTTCGCGTGCCGACCACGCCTTCTGTTCCGGCAGAACGCTGCCATGAATCTCCAGAAGCTTGATATCGGGCGCCGGACGCGCCAGGCGGATACCGCCACTGACGCCGTCTGAGGAAATGAGTATCCCCGATTTCGACAGGGTCGAAACGATTTTCCGGACAAAACTGGGATTTGTATCGAGACTGGCTGCCAATTGCGGACTGGTCGTGCGAACGCCCGCGGCCTCATTGACCGCGACCGTCACGACGATTTGCAGCGCTGTTGGAAACCGTGTGTCACTCATCAATTGTGACATACCGCTGAAACAGCAGAAAATCCAGAACCACTATCGCCGATTGATACAAAATCGGCGATTGCAGGTCTTAGTGGCCGCGCTCGGCCATCTCAAGGCTCGCGCCATGTTCGGTGCCGAGCAGATCGGCAAGCGTCGACGACAGGTCGATCCCGTCGAGATCGGCGATAGCCGCCGTCCGGGCCTTGTCGATGATCGCGTCATAGAGATGATCGAAGCTGGTCTTCGGAAGCATCCGCGCCGGCGTGATGGCGGCATAGATCTCAGCAAGCGAAACCATGCGCAGCGACCGGGTGATCCGGTAGCCGTTGTCATCGCCGGAGACGATATCGGCGAACTTGAGGAGATCGAGGATGGCATCGGCGTCGTGCGCGCCCATACCGCCGATCCGGCGGATCTTGCGATGCGGCGTCGTGCGCGACAGCGTCTGGTTATAGGCGATCGTCAGGACGATGCGCAGCGCCTTCCTGAAGGTCTGGCTCGGCATCAGGTCGCTTTCATCCATTTCCCGCGCAGCGGGATAGGAGGCGATGCCGAAGAGGGTTTTAAACAACTCGGGGCAAGGTGTGGTCATGATCAGTGTCGAATAGCAATTTTTCGGGAGGAATTATCAATGCGGACGCCCGCGTGAGCGCCTGGGAGGTGGCGCCGCGGAACAGTGGACGTGAAAAGAACTCTTCGCGTTGTTTTCGGGATCGACCGCCGTGCGTTTACCGTACGGCCGTCTTGTCACTCGCGCGGCAAAAGATGCCAACAGCGATATATCACGAATCCACTGTTACGCCTCGCAACGGATATTTTCTACCCCCGGGAGCGGAACACAGTGTCCCAAAAATGTGATTAATCCCGTCGTAAATTAGTCAGGAATAAAACGGCTTAGCCGACGGAGCTGCCGTGAACTGGACGCGGCAGGGGCCGCGTCCAGTGCAATTTTCGATCGATCAGACGAGATCGAAACGGTCGGCGTTCATGACCTTGTTCCAGGCCGAAACGAAGTCCTTGACGAACTTCGCCTTGGCGTCGGACTGGCCGTAGACTTCGGCGATGGCGCGCAGCTGCGAGTGCGAGCCGAAGATCAGGTCGACGCGGGTACCGGTCCACTTGACGGCGTCGGTCTTGCGGTCGCGGCCTTCGTAGACGCCGTCCTTGCCTGCCAGCGGTGCCCACTTCGTGCCCATGTCGAGCAGGTTCACGAAGAAGTCGTTGGTCAGTGTCTCAGGACGCGAGGTGAAGACGCCGTGCTCGGGAGCACCGGCCTTCAGCACGCGCAGACCGCCGATCAGCACCGTCATTTCGGGTGCCGACAGCGTCAGAAGCTGCGCCCGGTCGACGAGGGCCTCTTCAGCCTTCATGAACTGCTTGCGCTTGCCGTTGACATAGTTGCGGAACGCATCGGCGCGCGGCTCGAGTGCGGCGAAGGATGCCGCATCGGTCTGTGCTTCGGACGCATCGGTACGGCCCGGCGTAACGGGAACGTTGACCGGCTGACCGGCAGCCTTTGCAGCCTTCTCGACACCGGCAGCACCGGCTAGAACGATCAGGTCGGCAAGAGAGATCTTCTTGCCGCCGGTCTGGGCAGCGTTGAAGTCCTTCTGGATGCCTTCGAGAACGCCGAGAACCTTGGCGAGCTGCGCCGGCTGGTTGGCTTCCCAATCCTTCTGCGGAGCAAGACGGACGCGTGCGCCATTCGCACCGCCGCGCTTGTCGGAACCGCGGAAGCTGGACGCGGATGCCCAGGCGGTCGAGACCAGTTCCTGCACGGAAAGACCCGTCGCCAGAACCTTTTCCTTGAGCGCTGCAATGTCGGCATCGTCGATCAGCTTGTGATCGACGGCGGGCACGACGTCCTGCCAGATCAGGTCTTCAGCCGGAACTTCCGGTCCGAGATAGCGGGCCTTCGGTCCCATGTCGCGGTGGGTCAGCTTGAACCAGGCGCGGGCGAAAGCATCGGCGAACTCAGCCGGGTTTTCCAGGAAGCGGCGCGAGATCTTTTCGTAGATCGGATCGACGCGCAGCGCGAGGTCGCTGGTCAGCATGGTCGGGCGATGCTTCTTCGAGGCGTCGAAGGCATCGGGAACGGAAGCTTCTGCATCCTTGGCGACCCACTGCTTGGCGCCGGCCGGGCTGGTGGTCAGTTCCCACTCGAAACCGAAGAGGTTTTCGAAGAAGTAGTTGCTCCACTGCGTCGGCGTCTGCGTCCAGGTGACTTCGAGACCGCTGCCGATCGTATCGCCAGCCTTGCCCGAGCCGTGGGTGCTCTTCCAGCCGAGACCCTGGTCTTCGATCGCGCTGCCTTCCGGCTCGACGCCAACGAACGATGCATCGCCTGCACCGTGGGTCTTGCCGAAGGTGTGGCCGCCGGCGATCAGCGCGACGGTTTCTTCGTCGTCCATCGCCATGCGGGCAAAGGTGTCACGGATGTCGCGGGCCGAGGCAAGCGCGTCCGGATTGCCGTTCGGGCCTTCCGGGTTGACGTAGATGAGGCCCATCTGCACGGCGCCGAGCGGCTCTGCGAGCTCGCGCTCGCCGCTGTAGCGCTCGTCGCCGAGCCAGGTGCCCTCAGGGCCCCAATAAAGCTCTTCCGGCTCCCAGACGTCGGCGCGGCCGCCGGCGAAGCCAAAGGTCTTGAAGCCCATGGATTCGAGCGCGACGTTGCCGGTGAGGATCAGCAGGTCGGCCCAGGAAATGCTGTTGCCGTATTTCTGCTTGATCGGCCAGAGAAGGCGGCGGGCCTTGTCGAGGTTGACGTTGTCAGGCCAGCTGTTCAGCGGCGCGAAACGCTGCTGACCCTGACCGGCGCCGCCGCGGCCGTCGGTGATGCGATAGGTGCCGGCGCTGTGCCAGGCCATACGCACGAAGAGACCGCCGTAATGACCGAAGTCGGCCGGCCACCATTCCTGCGAATCGGTCATCAGCGCATGAAGGTCCTTCTTCAGCGCTTCGAAATCGAGCTTCTTGAACTCTTCGGCGTAATCGAACGCTTCGCCCATCGGATCGGAGCGGACGTTGTGACCGTGCAGGACCTGCACGTCGAGCTGGTTCGGCCACCAGTCGCGGTTGCCGGGGCGATGCGCGGCATTGCCGTGCGGCACGGGACATTTGCCTGCGCTGTCGGGTTTTTGGTCGTCCATAGCGTTCTCCTTGGATGATGCAATTCATCGGTTATTGAGAGGGAGTGCCAGTGGCGGACCGGCTGGCGCGGCGTTGCACGCGCCCTCCCCTGTCTTCTTCTTATCGGAAGCGTGTGATAAATTTAAGTTGGATTTACTGATATCAGCGATAAGATAAAATTATGAAGAACCTGACGTTGAAACAGCTGCGTTATTTCGAGGCGCTGGCCCGCCACGGCCGCTTCCGCCATGCCGCGGATGCCTGCGCCATCTCGCAACCGGCGCTGTCGATGCAGATCAAGGAGCTCGAGGAAGAGCTCGGCAACGAGCTCTTCGAGCGCAGCGCCCGCGAGGTGAAGCTCACTGCCTTCGGCCAGATGTTCGCGTCGCGCGCCCACGATATTCTCCGCGCCGTCGACGAACTCGGCGATCTCGCCCGCGCCTCGCGCGATCCGTTCCTGGCGCGCTTGAGGATCGGCGTCATCCCCACGGTCGCACCCTACCTGCTGCCCGCCATTATCAACGATCTCAACGCCACCTTCGACGGCATCCAGATCGAGGTCCGCGAAACCCAGACCGCCAAGCTGGTGCAGGAACTCTCCCGCGGCGATCTCGACCTGGCGATCGTCGCTCTTCCGGTCTCGGAGCCTTCGTTGACCGAGCTGAAGCTGTTCGACGAGGAATTCGTGCTGGTGCGCCGCCTCGAAGACGAAGGCCGCCCGGTGCCGGATCGCGACATGCTACGGGAAATGCGCCTGCTGCTGCTCGAGGAAGGTCACTGCTTCCGCGACCAGGCGCTGTCCTTTTGCCGCATCGGCTCGGCCCGTCCGCGCGAAATCATGGAAGGCAGCTCGCTCTCCACCCTCGTCCAGATGGTCAGCGCCGGCATCGGCATCACATTGATTCCGGAGATGGCGGTACCGGTGGAGACGCGCTCGGCGCAAGTCTCGATCGCCCGCTTCCAGTCGCCGCGCCCGTCACGCACGATCGGCATGATCTGGCGCAACTCGACGCCGCTCGTCAGGCAGCTGATGGAAATCGCCGAAGTCATCCGCCGCTCGGCCGGCAGTGTGCAGAAGCATCATTTTCATGCGGAGGTGTGAGGGCGGCGCTTGTTTGGAAGCGACCCTCTCGCCCGGAGCCCCCTCACCCTACCCTCTCCCCGAGGGGAGAGCGACTGTCTTCTGCGTCAAGCGTCTTGCCATGGTTTGTTGTCCCTGATGATGGCGTTGAGGATGGTGAGGAGCTTTCGCATGGTTGCGACGATAGCGACGATCTTCGGCTTGCCTTGTGCGACGAGGCGATCGCGGAAGGTTCTGAGGGCGGGATTGTAGCGGCTGGCGACCAGAGCCGCCATGAACAGCACCGCACGCACCTTGCCCCTGCCGCCGCCGATGAAGCTCTTGCCCTTCCACTTGCCCGATTGCCGCGTCCAGGGCGCAAGGCCTGCCAGCGACGCGATCTGGCGACGGTCGAGACTGCCGAGCTCTGGCATCTCGGCCAGCAGCGTGCGCGCGGTTGCCGGCCCGACGCCCGGCACCGATGTCAGCAGCGCTTCGCGCACCCGCCAGACAGGCGACTTGCGGATATGGCCGTCCATATCGGCGTCGATGCTGGCAAGCTCGCGCCTGAGTGCGGCGAGCAGGCGCTGGATACTCTTCTGCGCCTGCCTGTCGCGCACCATGCGCGCCCGGTTCTCTTCCGCCACGATCATCTGCACGATCTGCTGCCTGCGGCTGACGAGAGCCGACAGAGCTTGCGTCTCAGCATCACGTAGCGGCCGGATAGCGGGCTTGGTCGCCGCAACGAAGGCGGCAATGACGGCCGCATCGATCGGATCGGTCTTGGCCCGGCGGCCGATCGCCTGCGCGTAGGCACGCACTTGAGTAGGGTTGACGACAAGCACCGTCAATCCCGCCGCAGACAAGCCTGCTGTTGCCAGGGTCTCGAAACCGCCAGTCGCTTCGAGCGCGATTGCATCGGCGCCGATCGCCTTCAGGCGGCTGGTCAGTTCGCGGATGCCATCGTCGTCGTTGCCGACAGCAAAAGCCTCGCCCTGCGGCCAGACGGCAACGTCGAGCCGCTCCTTCGAAACGTCGATACCGATGATCCTATCCATCTGATCCCATCCTTGCCTAATCGGGCTTTGCTTTCGCAAGCGGCCCTGGCGACTGTTCGGGTTCAATGGAACGGCGGGCGAGGACCCGTGCTCTCCCGCGGGCTTGGTGTCCCAGAGGGGCCTCGGTCTCTCGCTCGCCACCGCTGAAGCCATCAAAGCCTCAAAGCCGGCGTTTGGGAAGTTACAAGGGGAAGTTGGCGCGAGCAGCATCCTCGACATTCCCTTCTCCCCAGCGGGGAGAAGGTGCCCGAAGGGCGGATGAGGGGGCCGCTAGCACGGCACCCGCCTCATCCGCGGCACCCCTCAAGCCGCCGGCTGCTTCGTCTTACGCAGGTACGGCAGCACCGTATCGAACGACCCGAACCGGGCGATCGCATCCTCGTTGGAAACGGCGGCCGTGATGATCACGTCGTCGCCCTGTTGCCAGTTGGCGGGGGTTGCGACCTGGTGCTTGGCCGTCAGCTGGATGGAATCGATGGCGCGCAGGATTTCGTTGAAGTTGCGGCCTGTCGTCATCGGATAGGTGAGGATCAGCTTGATCTTCTTGTCCGGGCCGATGACGAAGACCGAGCGCACCGTGGCGTTATCGGCGGGCGTGCGGCCTTCCGAGCTGTCGCCGGCGCCGGCGGGCAGCATGTCGTAGAGCTTGGCGACCTTCAGGTCCTTGTCGCCGATCAGCGGATATTCGACGTCGAAGCCGGTCGCCGTCTTGATGTCGCCCTTCCACTTGGCGTGGCTTTCGACCGGATCGACGGAGATGCCGATGATCTTCACACCGCGCTTGCTGAACTCGCCTTCGAGACCCGCCATCGTGCCGAGTTCGGTCGTGCAGACAGGCGTGAAATTCTTCGGATGCGAAAAGAGCACAGCCCAGCCGTTGCCGATCCAGTCGTGGAACTGGATGGGACCCTGGCTGGTGTCGGCGCTGAAATCAGGGGCGACATCGTTGATACGGAGACTCATGACATATGACCTTTGTGACAACAGGACCGGCGGGATCGGGCGGCTGGGAAGGCCGCGATACCTGGCCGGGAGGTGGAATTTGCGCGGCTAAGCTAGTGGAACTTCCCGGCCAGGTGAATGCTTTCTTTGGGGTATCTTCTCGAGATGCCGCGTCTTGTGTTTGAGGATATCGAACAGCCGATAGCCACCCGGCCAGCGGCCATATCCGCTGGCGACATTGATATGCCCGGCAAGCCCCGCATTGCGCAGGTCGCTGCCCCAGAGCCGCGCGAAATAGGTGAGCCGCTCCAGCGACATGTAATGATCGTTGAGGCTGCCGACGAGGATGCTTGGAAATGGCAAGCGGTCCGTCGGCATGGTGCCGAAGCCGATACTGCCGGGATGCAGCTTGTCGGTCACGTCCAGATCGCAGGGCGCCACCAGCAGCGCGCCTTTCACCCGCCGCGCCGCCGGACGCCCGGCAAGACGGGCGGCGAGCACGGATCCGAGGCTGTGGGCGACGATATAGGCCTCGCCTGCCCGCTCCAGCTCGGCTTCCAGGGCATCGAGCCATTCGGTGACGCGCGGGCGGTCCCAGTTTTCCTGCCGTACGAGACGGCTTTCGGGATGATCCTTCAGCCAGGCGCTCTGCCAATGCGCCTCTTCCGATCCGAAAAGTCCGGGCACGATGAGAACCGGCGTCATGTCGTCTCCGATCTAGAGAATGCCGAGTGTGATGGCGAAGAGCAGCGCGAAGGAAAATGCCGCGGCTGCGGGTGCGGCAAGATCGGCGCCGGTGCGCAGGATCCGGCCGGATGGTGTAAGCGGCGCCGGGCGGCGGTCATCGAATACAGCCATGACGAGGCTCCTCAATACCAGGGCCCGGGCGCCGGGCTCCAATAGTAGAATTCATAGTCGCGAGCGCTTGGCTCGCGATCGTCATCGAGAGGCAGAGCTTCAGTGAGCGGCTGCGGATGGCTGAGCCCCTGGCGCAGCAATGACAGGAATTCGAATACAAGCCTCATAATCCGGTTCTCCTTGTCAGGGTCAGATCGATTGGTTGCGTCTTGCATTGGCAAGCAGCTCTTCGGCGCGCGCCACCGGGCCGAAAAGCATAAGCAGCCGGTTCTGTTCGCGAACCGGAAGCCGGTAGCGGCGGGCGAAATCGACGACGTTCCAGAGTTCCTGCGCCATCGTGCCGGGAGCGCCGCTCATCGCATTCACTCCGCAGCCTGCAGGCTGCTGTGCTGCGAGGGAAGAAGGCGGCGAGCTCGTCGATGGCGAAACCGATGCGGCCGGAGAGCTGCTCCGAGGTCACCTTGTAATCGGCGAAATCGCGGTCGGCGGCATAGATTGCCGTCGGCAGCGTATGGGCCATGAAGAAACCGAACAGCGGCCTGAGCTGATGCTCGACCATCAGCGCATGGCGGTCGCCGCCGCCGGTGGCGGTGATGATGATCGGCTTGGCGCGCAGTTCATGCGGCTCGATCAGGTCGATCAGATGCTTGAAATGGCCGGGATAGGAGCCCTTGTAGGTCGGCGACCCGACAACCAGCACATCGGCATTGACGATATCGTCGATGACGCCGGCGGCCTGGGCATCCAGCTCCTTGCGCCAGAGCGACGATCCGAGCGACGGCCCGACATCGTGGAGGTCGTAAACCTTCGAGGAGAAACCGTAACGCCTGGAGGCGAGATCCGCGACGTGGCTGACAAGCGCGTGCGTCTTGGACGGGCGGTTGAAGCTACCGGCGATACCGACGAGGCGAAGGGGCATGTCTCTCTCCTTTGATCTTGCATTAAATATTCTCTATAAATTTAGTGCACTAAAGGAATGGAATTCCATTCTGGAGAGCGGTGGGGAAATTCGGTCCCTCAGGTTGCGGCCTTGCTGGCAAGCACGGAGGGATCGGTGGCGCCAGTGGGGAACGGCGCGATCAGTCTGCAATATTCGAGGGAAAGTCTACGGCGTCAGCCGCCGGTCAGCTTGCGATGCAGCTCGCCGGCCACGAAGACCGAATGCTCGGTGACCTGCGGCAGGCCCATCAGCTCGCCGAAAGTGCCGCGCGCCAGCGGACCGGCGATCAGCAGCGAGGGATCGGCGTCGCCGCTCCGGCCGATCGCTTCGGAGCGCTCGTTGCAGGCAATGCCGAGCCCTGTCGGATCGAGCTCCAGGATACCGGCATCGTCAAGCTCGGAGAGCCAGAACTGGCTCTGCAGGATGCCGCCATGCGCGGGACCGGTCGTCACCACGACGGCATCGAAGCTTTTCACCGGGCGGCTGCCGTCGCGCAGTCGCAGCGTCACGCGGATCTCTTCGCCGTCCCGCTCGGCATCGGCGACCGAACCGGCGGCAATCGTCAGCCGCCCCTCGCCGATCGCCCGCTCCAGCACATCCTCGACCTGCGGCGCGACACGGAAACGGTGCACGTCCCAGAACGGCCTCAAATGGCGGACGATGCGCTGGCGTTCAGCCAGCGGAAGCCCCTGCCAGATCAGCCGTCCATGACCACGCACTTCATCGATCACCGCATGCCAGCTGACCCCTTCTCCGGCGGCCTGCGCGATCGCCTGGCGAATGCTGTGCAGCAATTCCGAAGCCGTCTTCGCCGGCCGCGCGGTAAAATCGCCGAACGGATCCTGCGCCGTCGCCGCATGTCCGCGCGAGCGCAAACCGCGACGGGAGACAGAGGTGATCGGCCCGCGATGGCCGGAGAGAGTGAGCGACGCGACGATATCAGCCGCCGTCAGCCCGTTGCCGACGATCAGCACCCGGTCATCCGGCTCTATATTGTCGAGAGCACCCGGTACTGTGGAATCGGCGACATAGCGCGGGTGACCGGCCAGCACCGCCTGCAGCCCGAGCGGCGGAGACGGTGACGGATGCGTCGTGGCGATCACCAGCAAGTCGGCCCGCGTCTCGATGCCGGTACTGTCGGAGACCAGCCAGCCATCATCAGTCTTCTCGACCCCGGTCACCGTCGCGCGCTGGTGAAGGATGCGGCCGGCCTCGATAGCCGGTCGCAGGCGCGAGGCGGCATAGGCGCCAAACAGCCGCCGCTGCGGAAAGAGATTGCCATCCGGCCGCGCTGCTTCGGGATCGCGGCTGACGGCACCGGTCGAAGCGATCCATTCTAGGAAATCCTCCGGCCTGTCAGGGAAGAGACTCATCCGCGCCGCAGGCACGTTGATGCGGTGCGCCGGATCTTCCGTATCGTAGGCCACGCCGCGGCCGAGCTCCCCGCGGGGTTCGAAGACGACGATCTCGGCGATACCGGCAGGCAGCTCGTTGGCCAGATGCAGCGCCACGCAGGCGCCGGAAACGCCGCCGCCGATGATCGCCACGACCTTCGATTTACCGCCACCGGCTGTCATCTCGCACTCGCATCCAGATTCATACTCTCCACATCGAAATAGGACGGTTCGCGTCGCGGCACAACCAATATAGTCTATAAACATTATAGAATTTTATTCGGAAGAGATCGGGCAGACCGGCAAGACTTTTCCCGCGCCGCTTTCGAGAAGAGACGGGCGTACTTCGAAGGCGGCCTTCCGATCTGACATGCTTTTTGTGTTTCGAGATCAATCTCATCACCAAGACGGGACAAACAAAATGAACAACAAGACCTTCTCAGCCGTGACGCTGACGCGCCGGGCAAGCCTCGCAGCGCTCGCCGTTTCGGCCCTCGCGCTCGCAACCTTTGCCGCACCCCTTCCCTCGGTCGCCGCCGAAAAATCCATCAAGGTCGGCATCATGAGTGGCGAGGACGAAGACGTCTGGCGCGTCGTGACCGCCGAAGCGGAGAAGAAGGGTCTCAAGATCGAGACCATCACCTTCAACGACTACACCCAGCCGAACGAGGCGCTCGAGCGCGGCGAAATCGACGCCAACGCCTTCCAGCACCAGCCCTATCTCGACAACCAGATCAAGACCCACGGCTATCACATCGTCCGCGTCGGCTATACCGGCGTCTGGCCGATCGGCCTCTATACGAAGAAGTACAAGGCCGTCTCCGAAATCCCCGAAGGCGCCATCGTCGGCCTGCCGAACGATCCGTCCAACGAAGGCCGGGCGCTGCGCGTCCTGCAGAACGAGGGCCTGATCAAGCTGAAGGACGGCACCGGCATTCTCGCCACCATCGCCGATATCACCGAGAACCCGAAGAAGCTTGAGATCAAGGAACTCGATGCCGGCATCGTCGGCCGCTCGATCGACGATCTCGACGCCGCCGTCGTCAACACCGACTGGGCGCTGAAGAGCGGCCTGTCGCCGAAGGAGCGCATCGCCCAGGAGCCGATCTCCGACAATCCCTACCGCAACTTCATCGCCGTCAAGGAAGACAACAAGGATGCGGACTGGGTGAAGACGCTGGTCTCCTCCTACCAGAACGACGCCGTGAAGGCCGAGTTCGACAAGGTCTACAAGGGCACGGGGCTGAGCGCCTACTAAACCGATATCCGCGCCTGGGGGAAAGGGCGCGAAGCCAGGGCGGTCCGGACGTTCCTTGTCCGGGCCGCCTTGAGCGTTTGCAGAGGATAATCTCATGAATTCATTCGTTTCCGCCGCCGCGATCGGGGCGAAAGCCGAAGCTGCCGCGGATATCATCCGCCTTTCCGATGTCCGGCGCCGCTTCGGCGAGACACCGGCGCTCGACGGCATTTCGCTGACCGTCCGCAAGGGCGAGATCTTCGGCATCATCGGCCGCAGCGGCGCCGGCAAGTCGACGCTGATCCGCTGCCTCAACGGGCTGGAGCGCGCCGATAGCGGCGAGATCCATATCGACGGCCGCGATATTGCCGGGCTGGCCGAGAAGGAACTGCAGCCGCTGCGCCGCCGCATCGGCATGATCTTCCAGCATTTCAATCTGCTCTCGGCCAAGACGGTCGAGGAAAACATCGCGCTGCCCTTGAAGATTGAAGGCGTGGCAAAACCCGAACGGCTGAGGCGCGCCCGCGAACTGCTCGATCTCGTCGGCCTCGCCGACAAGGCGAAGGCCTATCCCGCTTCGCTTTCCGGCGGCCAGAAGCAGCGCGTCGGCATCGCCCGCGCCCTTGCCGCCCGCCCCGCCCTGCTGCTCTCGGATGAAGCGACGTCTGCGCTCGACCCGGAAACGACGCGCTCGATCCTGTCGCTCTTGAAGGACATCAACCGCAAGCTCGGCCTGACCGTCGTGCTGATCACCCACGAGATGGAAGTGATCCGCAGCATTGCCGACCGCGTCGCCGTCATCGATGCCGGAAAGATCGTCGAGGAAGGGCAGGTCTGGTCGGTGTTCGGCAACCCGCAGACGGCGATCACCCGAAGCCTGCTCGGCAGCATCCGCCCGCAGCTCCCCGAGCATATCGCCGCCAGGCTCTCGCCCGTCTCAGGCCGCGAGGCGATCCTCAGCGTCGATCTCGCCGGACCGGAAGCGCAGGGCGCGCTGTTTGCCGATCTCTCGGCGGCGTTGCCGCATTCCTTCCGCCTCGTCCACGGCGGCATCGACCATATCCAGAACCAGCCGGTGGCGCGCTTCTTCATCGCCGTCCCGGCCCGCGATCCCGGCTTGCAGGATCAGGTGGCACAATTTCTGACGGCCCGCTCGGCGCGGGTGGAGGTACTCGGCTATGACACCGATCATGCTTGACCTGCTCGTACGGTCGCTTTGGGAAACCGTGCTGATGACCGGCGCATCCGGCATCATCTCGCTGGTGGCCGGCCTGCCGCTCGGGCTCGCCCTGGTGCTGACGGCGCGCGGCGGCATTGCCGAAAATCTCTGGGTCAACCGCGCGCTCGGCGCCGTCATCAACGGCTTCCGCTCGGTGCCCTTCATCATCCTGCTGGTGGCACTGATCCCGCTGACGCGGCTGATCGTCGGCACCGCGCTCGGCACCTGGGCGGCGATCGTGCCGCTGGCGATCGCCGCGACACCCTATTATGCCCGCATCGCCGAAGTGTCGCTCCGCGAAGTCGACCGCGGCCTGATCGACGCCGTCCGCGCCATGGGCGGCAATCGCTGGACGATCATCCGCGAAGTGCTGGTGCCCGAAGCCCTGCCCAGCATCGTCGCCGGCTTCACCGTGACGCTGGTGACCCTCATCGGCGCCTCCGCCATGGCAGGCGCCATCGGCGCCGGCGGCCTCGGCGACCTCGCCATCCGCTACGGCTACCAGCGCTTCGAGACCTCGGTGATGATCGCCGTCGTCATCGTCCTCATCGTGCTGGTCTGCGGCATCCAGTGGTTCGGCGATCGTCTGGTGGAGCGGCTGGACCATCGCTGAGATCGGGGCGGCCGGGCATGAAAGCTGCCCGGCCGCCCGTTCGCCTTAGAGATCGATCTCGACCCGCAGCGGCTGGTGATCCGAACCGGTCGCCTGCTCGTCGACCCAGCACTTGCTGATCCGGCTGGAGAGCCAGGCGGGCACGAAGCAGTAGTCGATGCGGATGCCGGCCTTGGCGGCGATGTCACGGTAGAGCGTGTGGCCCTCGTCTTCCGCGCCACCGGCGGCAACGTAGGCATCGACGAAGCCGGATGCATCCGGCAGGCGGCCATGCCACTGGTTCACGGCGCCGCAGATCCATTCATATTCCGGCGAGGTTGGCTCGAAATTGAAGTCGCCGAGAAGGATCGCCTCGCGCGGCATGTCGGGCAGCGCCGGCTCTTCGCGCCAGGACGGCACGATTTCGCGGCCACCGATCGCCGGGCCGTCTTCGAAGGCACGGTTGGACACCTTCACCAGCTCCTGCAGCTGCACCATGCGGTGGCGGCTGGCGAGATGGTCGAGATGGGTCGAGTAGAAGCGTACCGGACCCGACGGCGTCTGGATCAGTGCCTCGATCGCGCCGCGCTGGATCGTATGCGGGCCGGGCGCGGTGAACTTCGGATACATGTGATTGCGGGTGGACAGGATCGGGTAGCGCGACAGGATCATGTTGCCGAACTGGCGGCGCTTGTGATCCGTCGGGCGCTTGCCCTCGGCATCGGAGACCTTCAGCACGTCGACGGTCGGGCCCCAGACGAAATAGTGATCCGGCAGCAGACGGGCAATCGCCTCCGACTGACTGATATTGCCGGAACGGTCCCAATAATTCTCGACTTCCTGCAATGCGATGATGTCGCTGTCCTTGACGGTATCGACAATACGTTCCAGGTCGTAGCGGTCGTCCTGGCCGCGGGTATACTGGATGTTATAAGTTGTGATTAGCATGGATCCTCGCTTAAATTTGAGTTGCGCCGGACGTCGTGAAAACGTTTCATTGCGCGCGACGAACTAGGCCAAGAATGTGAAACTTCCGACACCATTCGATGACGATTCAATGAAGCTTCTTTCCTCTGCTCAGATGAGCCCATCCCAGCCATGAAAAATCGCGCAACCATCAAGGACGTCGCGCGCCTGGCGCGCGTTTCGATCGGCACCGTCAGCCGTGTCGTCAACGGCAACAAGGCGGTCACCGAGGAAAACCGCCTTGCCGTTTTCGACGCGATCCAGAGGCTCGGCTATCGCCCGAGCTCGGTCGCCCGCTCGCTCGTCGGCCAGACGGAACGCGCCCGCAAGGGAGCGCCATTGCCGCAAGGCGCCCCACGGCTGACCGCCATCGGCTATGTCAGCATCGATCATTCCATCCTCACCGAGGAAATGCCGCCGGCCGGCAGCCGCGTCTCCGCCAAGCTGATCCACAGGTCTGTCGGCGGACCCGCAGCGAATGTGGCGATCGCCGCAAGCCGGCTCGGCGGAGACTTCCCGGTCGCCGTCGATCTGATCTCCTCGCTCGGCGACGACCCCGAAAGCGACTGGGCGCTGGCCGAACTGCTGGAATGCGGCCTCAACGTCGACGCCATCGAACGCGTCACCGGCGGCAGGCTCTCGCGCAGCGTCGTCATCGTCGAGGCGGGCGGCCGCCGAACGATCCTCAATGAGCCGCTATCGCTGCCGATCCCGCGCATTCGCGACTATTTCAATGCGGCGGCGGCGCGGCAGGGCCAGCACTGCCTGCATCTCGAAGGCTTCCGCGTTGGCCTGCTTGATGAACTCCACCTGACCGGCGCCTCGCGCCCGGATCTCGTCACCATCGACACGACCGGCCTTCCGGCGCACTGGCAGACACCGGCCGCCTTCGGCACGCTACGCAGAAGCTGCGACTTCATCTTCATGAGCCGCTCGGCCGCCCGCCAGCTCGTGGGCACCGATGTCGATGACGGCGAGCTTGCCGATACGCTGTCCCGCCACGCGGCGGACGGCGGTGCCAGCATCGTCCTGACCATGGGCGCCAGCGGCTCCGTTCTCATCCAGCCGGGCAAGGCGCCGGTCTGCGTTCCAGCATTGGCTGTCGATCCCGTGGATGTCACCGGCGCCGGCGATGTTTTCGTCGGCATCTTCCTGGCGGTATTCCTCAACACCGCGGATGCCCTGACGGCAACGCGCTGGGCGGCCGTCGGCGCCTCCTATTCCATTGCCGCGATTGGCGTAAACACCGTCACGGTGACCGCCGATCTCATCGCAACCGGCCTTGCAAGTCTCTCCAGCCAGCCCAATTCCTGACCGCAAAAATCTGCAGCAGTCACCAATCGGACATATATCCGTCATCCCGATGAAACGTTTTCACGGTACTCGGTCGCACCGTTCCCGGACGGCCCGACCAACCGGCCGCCGCACAAACGATTTTGGAGATAGGGATGTTCAAAGCTGCATTTGCCGCCGCCGCCACGCTTGCGGTGCTCACCGGTGCCGCACCGGCCAGCGCCAAGACTGAGATCAACATGTGGTTCGGCCTTTCGGGCCGCCTGCAGAAGGAAGTGATGGCCCAGTGCGATCGCTTCAACCAGAGCCAGGACCAGTACCACATCAACTGCACCCGCGAGGGCACCTACGACGAGATCTTCCAGAAGGCGATGGCCGCGGTTCGCGCCGGCAAGCCGCCGCACATCCTGCAGGTCGTCGACCGCGCCACCGGCACGATGATGCTCTCAGGCGCCGTCGTTCCCGCCTATCAGCTGGCTGAGGACGTCGGTCTGAAGATCAACTGGGACGACTATTTCCCCGTCATCGGCAACTATTATGCCGGCCGCGACGGCAAGCTCTGGGCCTTCCCGTTCAATTCCTCGACGGCGATGGTCTATTACAACACCGACCAGCTGAAGGCCGCCGGTTACACGAGCTTCCCCGAGACCTGGGAAGATTTCGACAAGCTGCTGGTTGCCCTGCGCGACAAGGCCGGCTCGAAGTGCCCGATCGGCTGGTCGATCGACCTCTGGTCCGACATGGAGCAGTTCTCGGCGATCCACAACATTCCGGTCGCGACGCAGAATAACGGCTATGACGGCCTCGACGCCCAGCTCGAGATCAACAAGACGCTGTTCGTCAAGCACATGGAGCGCCAGAAGCGCTGGTTCGACGAAGGCCTCGCCAAGTACGAGCCGAATATCGACACCCGCCGCGACATGTTCGTCAACGGTCAGTGCGCGATCTTCTTCGACTCGATCGCCGGCTTCACGACGACCGACGAACTGGCAACTGCCAAGGGCACCAACTGGACCGTCGCCCAGCTGCCGCACAACAAGGACGTGACGCCGATCAACAGCCTCGTCGGCGGCGCCGCGCTGTGGACGATGAAGGGCTTCTCGAAGGAAGAGTACAAGGCCGTTGGCGCCTTCTACCAGTTCATCGCCCAGCCCGAGCAGCAGAAGCTCTGGTCCGACGGCACCGGCTATATCCCGGTCACCAAGTCGGCCTATAACGACCTCGTCGCCGAGGGCTATTACCAGCAGAAGGGCAAGGTCAACCGCGATCTCGCCGTCAAGAGCCTGACCCGCGCCACCCCGACGCCGCTCTCCAAGGGCGTCCGCCTCGGCAACTATGTCGAAATCCGCAACATCATCACCGAAGAGATCCAAAAGGCTCTCAACAACCAGGTGACGATGCAGCAGGCGCTCGATACCGCGACCGACCGCAGCAACCAGCTGCTGAAGCGCTTCGCCGACACCTATCCGGGCGCCACCCTGCCCTGATCCGGCATTGCACGATCACGAGCACGCTTGCCCGGGTCCCATGCGATCCGGGCAAGCTCCCCATAGTTTCTGGCCGAGCATCACATGATTAAACGCGTCGTCTTCGAAGAGCGGTGGCTGCCTTACCTGCTGATAGGTCCGCAGCTGCTGATCATCTTCCTGTTTTTCTACTGGCCGACCGGCCAGGCCCTGTTCTGGTCCTTCACGCTCGAACCGCCTTTCGGCGGCGATGCCGTCTGGGTCGGTCTTCGCAACATCGCCGAGATCGCCGTCAGCCCGGTCTATCACAGCGCCATCCGCAACACGCTGATCATGTCGGTTTCGACGACGGTGATTGCGCTCGGCCTCGGGCTGATCTTTGCCGTCTTCGCCGACCGGGGCCTGCGCGGCACGATCATCTACAAGACCGCGATCATGTGGCCCTACGCGGTCGCGGCCCCCGTCGCCGCTGTCGCCTGGCAATATATCTTCCAGCCGCAGATCGGCTTCATGGGCATCGTCAACCAGTGGTATCCGGGTTTCTGGAACCCGTCGCTGAATGGCGGCGACGCGCTGATCATGGTCATCGTCGCCTCCAGCTGGACCTCGATCACCTTCAATTTCGTGTTCTTTCTCGCCGGTCTGCAGGCAATCCCCAACAGCCTCGTGGAAGCCGCCGCCATGGATGGCGCCGGACCGGTGCGCCGCTTCTTCGACCTGGTCTTCCCGCTGATCTCGCCGACCTTCTTCCTGCTGCTGGTCCTGAACGTCACGACCTCCTTCACCGAAGGCTTCGGTATCATCAACGTCATGACCCAGGGCGGCCCCGGCAACGCCACGCAGACGATGGTCTACAAGATCTACAAGGACGGCTTCGTCGGCCTCGACCTCTCCTCGTCCTCGGCACAGTCGCTGATCCTGATGGCGCTCGTCATCTCGGTGACGCTGCTGCAGTTCCGCTTCGTCGAGCGCAAGGTCCACTACGCCGGTTCCGACAAGGGGGAGGCAAGCGAATGATCGAGAAAACCCCGATCCTCAATTTCGTCACCCATGCAGTGCTGATCACCGCAACGCTGTTGATGTGCTTCCCGATCTATGTGTCGTTCATCACCGCGACGCTGCCGCTGGAGCGCATGGCGGAATTCCCGAAGCCGCTGCTGCCTGACGATCAGTTGCTGGTCAACATGGCCGCCGCTTGGGAAAAAGGCGGCTTCTCGACGCTCTATATGAACTCGCTGATCTCGGCGACGATCATCATGGTCGGCAAGATCGTCATCGCCATGATCACCGCCTTCAGCCTCGTCTACTTCCGTTTCCGCTTCCGCGGCATCGCCTTCTGGATGATCTTCATCACCCTGATGCTGCCGCTCGAAGTGCGCATCGTGCCGACCTATGAAGTCGCCTCGAACGTGTTGCTGCCGCTGCAGCGCATCCTGGAATGGACCGGCCTCGCCTGGCTGATCCAGACCGCATCCGGCATCCGCGTCGATCTCAACTGGAGCCTGATCAATTCCTATGCCGGCCTGACCCTGCCGCTGATCGCCACGGCAACCGGCACCTTCCTGTTCCGTCAGTTCTTCCTGACCATTCCCGATGAGCTGACGGAAGCGGCGAAGATGGATGGTTCCGGGGCACTGCGCTTCCTCCGGGATGTGCTTCTGCCGCTATCGCGCACCAACATCGCGGCCCTTGCCGTCATCATGTTCGTCTTCGGCTGGAACCAGTATCTCTGGCCGCTCCTCGTCACATCAGGTTCCGAATACCGCACGCTGACCATCGGACTGACCTTCATGCAGCCCGGACCCGATGGCGCTTCGGACTGGAACGTCATCCTGGCCGGCGCCCTGCTCGTCATGCTGCCGCCGGTCGCCGTGGTGGTTTTCGCCCAGCGCTGGTTCGTCAAGGGCCTGGTCAACTCGGAAAAGTAGCCGCCTGCGGCTGACTAAAAGCAAGGATATTTCACATGGCCGAAATCCAATTTTCCAACATCACCAAGTCCTTCGGCGCGACGCAGGTGCTCCACAGCCTCAACCTGCAGATCGAGCGCGGCGCCTTCGCCGTCATCCTCGGTCCGTCCGGTTGCGGCAAGTCCACGCTGCTCAGGCTGCTTGCCGGGCTGGAGCGTGCCTCCGGCGGCGAGATCGAGATCGCCGGCCGCCGCGTCGAGACGCTGGAACCGCGCCAGCGCGATGTCGCGATGGTGTTCCAGAACTACGCGCTCTACCCGCATATGTCGGTTGCCCAGAACCTCGGCTATTCGCTGGTGGTCGCAGGCGTCAAGCGCGCCGAGATCGACCGCCGCGTCGCCGAGGTCGCCCGCACCCTGCAGCTCGAAGATTACCTGCAGCGCAAGCCCGGCCAGCTCTCCGGCGGCCAGCGCCAGCGCGTCGCCATGGGCCGCGCCATCATCCGCGAGCCCAAGGTTTTCCTCTTCGACGAGCCGCTCTCCAACCTCGACGCCAAGCTGCGCACCCAGATGCGGCTCGAGATCAAGCGCCTGCACCGCAAGCAGGGCGTCACCAGCCTGTTCGTCACCCATGACCAGATCGAGGCGATGACGCTTGCCGACATCCTGATCGTCATGAACAAGGGCCGCATCGAGCAGATCGGCAAGCCTGCCGATATCTACGAGCGCCCGGCAACCGCCTTCGTCGCGAGCTTCCTCGGCTCCCCGCCGATGAACCTGATCCCGGCTGTTGTCGATGACAGCGGCTGTGGCGTAGTGCTCGGCGGCGAGATGCGCATCCCGCTCGGCGGCGCCGTGCCCGCAGCACCCGGCAGCGAGATCGTCGCCGGCATCCGGCCCGAGCATGTGCAGATCGGCCGGGGCGCCAATCTGCCAGTGGAGTTCGTCGAGGAACTCGGAAACGGCCGCCAGGTGCATCTGCGGATCGGCCAGACGGGCATGGCCGCCCTGCTGCCCGCCAGCGACAAGCAGGCCGTCGGCACCACACTCCCGGTCAGCCTGCCCTCCGAACACCTTCATTTCTTCGGCAGCGACGGCCGCCTGATGGAATTGCAGCCGAAAAGCGCGGCAGCCTGAAACGATAAAATCACCAAATCATAAGGAGACTGACATGCCCAAATTCATCCAGCTGACCGACGTGCACCTGATGCCGCCGGGCGGCGCGCTGTTCGATACCGATCCGGAAGTGCGCCTGCGCCAGGCGCTGCGCGATATCCGCGCCAACCAGGCAGATGCCGAATGGCTGATCTTCAGCGGCGACCTGACCCATCGCGGCGAGCCGGAAGCCTATGCGCTGCTGCGCGATATCCTCGACCAGGAAACCGTCATCCCCTACCGGCTTATGATCGGCAACCACGACAATCGCGATAACTTCCGCTCGATCTTCCCCGATCAGCCCGTCGACGACAACGGCTTCGTCCAATCGGTGATCGACTATGACAGCTGCCGCCTGATCATGCTCGACACCGTGGAGCATGGCAAACATACCGGCCATATGGACGAGGCCCGCCTCAGCTGGCTGAAGGACCGCCTTGCCGAGGTGCTGGACAAGCCCGTCTACCTCTTCTTCCACCACCCGCCCTTCGACATCGGCATGGGCGTCGACCGGATCCGCATGGTGGACGACGAGCCGCTGCTCGCGGTGCTCAAGACGCATCCGGCCATCCGTCACATGTATTTCGGCCATGTCCACCGCCCGATCGCCGGCTCCTGGCACGGCATCCCGATGTCGATGAGCTACGGCCTGAACCACCAGGCCGGCCTCAATCTCAGCGGCATGAAGCATCCCGACCGCTCGGGCCCGGCAGAATATGCCGTGACCCTCGCCGACGGCCCGACGACCGTCGTCCACTTCCACGATTTCCTCTACCTCTACCCCGTGATCATCACCCCCGGCATGGGCGGCGGTGGCGGCTTCAAGCGGACGATGGCGGAGAATATGCCGGTCAAGAGCGAGGCCTGACCGCATAAGTCGCGAGCCGGGGCGGCCTGGCTCGCGACGCATTTGCAGCCGGGAAATCGGCGTGCACGAAATCTATCGATACACGCATTGATAGTGAATTATTTCGAGCGAAGCACCGCATCGAACCACCTCACCCACCCCAAAAGGGCGGCTTTGCCGGGCATGTCGAGCAGACAAGGTCACAGATGCAATTGCGAACCAATTGCAAGTTACGGCAAATAGATAGCATAGAATAAAACATCCATCGCAAGCGATATTACGACTTCCAATGTAGTCCTAATGGACTAGATGGACACTATATTGGTTTGATCCTATAAATTATTCTATGTAAGTTGTAGATGGTGCGTAAAATGAGCAAGATTTCATTGGCACTCATAGACGACCACCCGGTAATGCTGGCGGGATTGAGTGAAATCCTGAAAAGCCATCCGAAGTTTACGGTCGCCGCCACAGGATCGAGTGCCGATGATGCGCTGGAGATCGGGCTGAAATGCGCGCCCGATGTTTTCATCGTCGACCTGATGATGCCCGGCAATATCTTCGACGCGATCGCCAAGCTGGTTGAGAAAATCCGCACGAGAATCCTGGTCTTCACCGCCAATACCGGCAGCGACTATGCCGTGCGTGCGCTCAATGCCGGCGCCAGCGGCTATGTGCTGAAAGGCAGCAGCATCCAGGAGCTGATCCAGGCGATCGCCGCCGTCCACCGCGGCGACATGTTCATCACTCCGGCCTTCGCCTGCAAGGTGATCGAGGAGCTGAAAATCGCCTCGCTGCGCAAGAAGGCGGGCGGCGATGTGAAGCTCAGCATCCGCGAAGGGCAGATCATCGGCATGCTGCTGCGCGGCTTCACCAACAAGCAGATCGCAACCGGCCTCAACATCGGCGAAAAGACCGTCAAGAACTACATGACGATCCTGATGCAGAAGCTGAATGCCCGCAATCGCCTGGAAGTGCTGATTGCCGCGCAGAAGCTCGAAGGCGGCGGAGAGGCGCTGCCGCGCCATTAGACTGCCTAGATGCCGTTTCCCTCCATCGGCACGATCACCTTCAACTCCGTTCCCGACCCCTGCCGCGCCCGGATTTCGACGCTGCCGCCGAAGGCTTCCACACGGTTGCGGATGCCCTGCAGCCCGAGCGGGCGGTGGCTCGACGTGGCGCTCGGCGCCGAAAGACCGGGACCTTCATCGGTGATGACGACGGTGATCGCCGAAAGATCGGCCGAAGCCGAGACATGCTGCCCCTGCCCGCCGCCGTGGCGAAACGCATTGTTCAGCCCCTCCTGCACCACCCTGTAAAGACAGATCTTCAGAGGATGGGCGACGCGCTCCGGCAACGCCTCGTAGTCGGCCGACACCTTCGAGCCCGTCGCATATTCATGCTGCTCCACCGCATTGCGCAGCGCCGCCTCCAGCGGCATATGCTCGATCTCCGGCATGACCAGCCCGGTCGAGAGCTCGCGCAGCTCGTTCAGCACCAGCCGGGCAAGATGCGCCGGCGCAAGCTCGGCGCCCCTGATATCCGGCAGGTGCTCGAGCGCCGCCTTCGGCAGCCCTGACGCCCCGCCGCTGAGCTTCAGGATCAGCAGGCTGAGCAGCTGCACCGGGCCATCATGCAGATCGGCGCCGATCCGGTTCAACAGCTGCTCGTTCGACTTGCTGGCATCCATGCGCGCCCGGTCGGCCGCCTTGCGCAACTCGGTATTCTGCCGCGCCAGGGCCTGCGCCTGGGTCAGCTGCGTCTTCAGGATCATCCGCTGATAGGCGATCGTATGGCTGGCGCGCCGCACGATCAGGAACAAGAGCGCCATGATTGCCAGCGTCGTCGCCCCGACGATCGCCCAGGTCTGCTGCTGCACCCGGTTGCGCTGGACGATGAAATCCGCAGCCTCCTCATAGAGTTCGCCGACCGCGATCACCTCATGGGTATCAGGCTCGTAGATCGGCGCGTAGATCTCGATCAGCGGCCGCCGTGTCGGCGGCCCGTCCTCCTCGCCGTCGTCATGGCTGTCCTCCAGCTGCGCCACGACCTGCCCGGCAAAAGCGCGGTCGATGTCCTCGGAGGGGAATTTCTGGCCGATCAGCTGCTTGTTGGTGCTGTAAATGACCAATCCATCATGCCGCCAGATCCTGAAGCCCTCGACCCGTCTTGCGAGATCGGTGCCGATCAGGAGATCGTCCAGTTCGAGCTGCCGGGCCGCAGAAACCTTGGGGTCGCTCGCCGGTCCGTCGACATGCCGGGCAAGGAACCCCTCCATGTAGAGCGCCCCGGACTCGGCCCGGCTTCTGAGCTGGTTTGCAGCGATCCGCCCGCTCAGCCACTCGCCGAGAAGCGCCATCGAGCAACAGATGACGAGTCCGGCAACGATCAGAAATTGCTGTGTCAGATCAAGGCGTTGCCACACCCTGGAAATGCCGGACACACCGCCGCCCGGCTCCTTTTTGTACGGGACGTAAGTCACATTTCCTCCCGGGTCGAAAGTCCCGGCCCCCTGAAGACCAAAGTCTTTAGACGTCTCCGGACCTTTGGAACTATGCCATGGCCTCCCCCGAAGACATCATCTGATCATCGCAGATAATGCCGTTCACTTTCCACCGGATTTTTGCGCTCGCGGCATGACCGCACAGTAAAAACCGGAAGGCGACCTGAATAGCCCTGCGATTTCACACTGGGGATCAAGCATTGGCGAAACGATAACGTTTCCAATGCAATCGGAGGGGAGAGTAACATGGTCACCTATATTCGCTCGGATCTCGATTTCATCTTGGCACAGATCAAGATTGCGGAGGCGCATTCCGCGGGAGCCACGCTCTACGGCGAAGACGGCTTGATCCCGGCATACAACGTCGCCTGGGGCCTGCGCACGGTCGATGGCAGTTACAACCACCTCCTGCCTGGCCAGGAAATGTGGGGCGCCGCAGGTGCCGAGTTCCCTGAACTGATGTCACCGATCTACCGGCCCGCCGACGGCACGTCCTTCGATCCCGACGGCCCGGCTGGCCCGGCTCCGGCTATGCCGACGGCAGCGAACTACAACCCGTCGAACAATCCCGGTTCCCTCGTTTTCGATTCAAGCCTGCGCACCATCTCCAACCTGCTCGTCGATCAGACGCTCGGCAACCCGGCCGCGATCCTGACCGCACTTGAGCGGGCCGGCGCAGCAAGCCCGATGACCGATCTTCCTGCGGTTACGGCGATCTACCAGGCATTCAAACCAGCCTCGGATGCCGAATATCAGGCGCGCGTCGCGATGCAGAATGCGAAGGCTGCGGCCGATGCGCTCGGCGATGGCGATCCCAACAACGCGCCGACCCCGGAAGAGCAGATAGCGCTGGATGAATTGGCGGAGGCCACGGCAGCCCATGCCTTGACAGTAAGCGCTCTCGAAGAGGCCCGCACGGTGCGCGACACGGCGCTTGAGCCCTTCGGCATCACCATGCAGGGCGACAATGTCTATCTTCCTGCCGTAGCACCGGATGAAGGCCTGTCGGCACCGTTCAATTCCTGGTTCACCCTGTTCGGGCAGTTCTTCGATCACGGCCTCGACCTGATCAACAAGGGCGGCAGCGGCACGGTGTTCATCCCGCTGGCGCCCGATGATCCGCTCTATGTCGAAGGCAGCCATACAAACTTCATGGTGCTGACCCGCGCCACGGTTTCGCCCGGCGCAGACGGCATCATGGGCACCACCGACGACGTGCGCCCGGTCAACACCACGACCTCTTATGTCGACCAGAACCAGACTTATGCCTCGCATGCATCGCACCAGGTCTTCCTGCGCCAGTATCAGTTCAATGCCGCAGGCGATCCCGTCGCAACCGGCAAGCTGATCGAGGGCGCAAATGGCGGCATGGCCACCTGGGGCGAAGTGAAAGCTCAGGCAAAGACGCTGCTCGGCATCAACCTGACGGATGCCGATGTCGGCGCCGTGCCGCTGCTGCGCACCGATCCCTATGGCAACTTCATTCCCGGTGCCAACGGCTTCCCGCAGATCATCCTCGGGATCGGCGCAGACGGCATCCCCAACACGGCCGATGACGTCGTACTCGAAGGCAATCCGGCCGCCAACGGCGGACTAGGCGTCTCGACTACGGGCGCCATCCGCACCGCCAGCGCGTTCCTCGCCGACATCGCCCACGAGGCCGTACCGATCGGCAAGATCGCCGATGGCGACATCACCATCGGCCTCGGCAACCCGGGCAATGGCGATACCGAATATGATAACGAGTTGCTGGACGCGCACTTCATCGCCGGCGACGGTCGCGTCAACGAAAATATCGGCCTGACCGCCGTCCACCATGTCTTCCATGCCGAGCACAACCGACTCGTCCAGCATACCAAGGACACGGTGCTGGCGAGCAACGACCTCGCTTTCATCAACGAATGGCTCGAGGTCGATCTGGCCGCCCTGCCGACGCCCGCACAGATCGCAACTCTGGTCTGGGATGGCGAGCGCCTGTTCCAGGCAGCAAAATTCGGCACCGAGATGCAGTACCAGCATCTCGTCTTCGAAGAGTTCGCGCGCAAGATCCAGCCGAATATCAACGTGTTCCTGGTGCCGGATGGCTTCGACACCACCATCGACCCGTCGATCGTCGCCGAGTTCGCTCATGTCGTCTATCGCTTCGGCCACTCGATGCTGACCGAGTCGATCGACCGCTTCGATCCGTCGTTCAACGAAGATCATATCGGCCTGATCGAAGGCTTCCTCAATCCGCTCGCCTTCGACGGCGGCGACACCGGCGTTGCTCACTCGATCACTGACGACATTGCCGCTGGTGCCATTGTCCGCGGCATGACCCGGCAGGTCGGCAACGAGATCGACGAGTTCGTCACGACGGCGCTGCGCAACAACCTGCTCGGCCTGCCGCTCGATCTTGCAACGATCAACCTCGCCCGCGGACGCGACACTGGGGTGCCCTCATTGAACGAGGCGCGGCGCACCTTCTATGAGGCCACAAACGAGGACTCGCTGCTCAAGCCCTATGAGAGCTGGGTCGACTTCGCTGGTCACCTCAAGCATGAAGCATCGATCATCAACTTTATCGCATCCTACGGCACGCATACGCTGATCACCGGAGCTACGACGCTTCAGGAGAAGCGCGATGCCGCGCTGACCATCATCACCGGCGTCTCGACAGGCGGCTTCGCAGTACCAGACGACCGCTTGGAATTCCTGAATGCCACCGGCGCCTATGCCGGCGGCTCGCTCGGCGGCCTTGAAAACGTCGATCTCTGGATCGGCGGCCTTGCCGAACAGATCATGCCCTTCGGCGGCATGCTCGGCTCGACCTTCAACTTCGTCTTCGAAGTGCAGATGGAAAAGCTGCAGAACGGCGACCGCTTCTACTATCTGCAGCGCCTCGACGGGCTGCATCTGTTCGGCGAGATGGAGAACAACTCCTTCGCTGCGATGATCATGCGCAACACCGACGCGACGCATCTGCCGTCGGATGTCTTCTCGACGCCCGGCCTCATTCTCGAAGTCGACCGTACCAAGCAATACAATCCCGGCCTTGGCGAAGATGCCGGCGCTGACGGCATCCTGGAGGACGATCCGAATACGGTGGTCAATGAAAGCGCCGACAACCGCGGCATCGATCCTCTCGGCACCAGCCTGCTGACGCCCCTCGTCATTCGCGACAATCCGGCCACCGCCGGCGCCGACGCCAACTACCTCCGCTACACCGGCGGCGACCACGTCGTCCTCGGCGGCACCAACGGTGACGACACGCTTATCGCCGGCATCGGCGACGACACGCTCTTCGGCGACGCCGGCAACGACCGGCTGGAAGGCGGTTTCGGCAACGACATCATCAACGGTGGCGATGGCCACGACATCATCGTCGACAGCGGCGGCGACGACAATATCAAGGCCGGCAAGGGCCATGACGTCGTGCATGCCGGCCCGGGCCTCGACCTTGTGATGGGCAATGACGGCCAGGACTTCATCTTCCTCGGCACCGACATGGGCTCGGAAGTCTTCGCCGGCACCGGCAACGACTTCATCTACGGCAACAAGAATGCCGAACGCATCCTCGGCAACGAGGGCGACGACTGGATCGAAACCGGGACCTTCGACGGCGCCCCCGGCGACAACTTCGACGAAATCTTTGCCCATGACGGCATCGACGGAAACGATGTATTCCTCGGCGACGGCGGCTTCGACGAGTTCATCGGCGAAGGCGGCGACGACATCATGGTCGGCAGCGCCGGCCGCGGCAAGATGGCCGGTATGTCCGGCTTCGACTGGGCGACCTACAAGGACAATACGCTCGGCGTGAATGCCGACCTGTCGCGCCCGATCGTCTTCGACGAGGCTCCGACCCTGCCGCAGAACGCCGCCCTCGACGAATACGAGTCGATGGAAGGCCTGTCAGGCACCAGGTTCGCCGACGAGCTCGGCGGCACCGAAGACGTGGCGGCCGACCGCGCGAGCCTCAACAACGGCGGCGCCAGCGGCTATCTCGGCAGCGTGCTCGATGCCCAGGGCATCGCCCTGATCTCAGGCCTGCAGGCCGTCCTCGGGGCGGGCGTCACCTCCTTTGCCGGTGGAGACATCATCCTCGGCGGTGACGGTAGCGACAGGATCCAGGGCAATGGCGGCGACGACATCATCGATGGCGACAAGTGGCTGAACGTCCGCATCGGCATCATGAGTGGCTTCAATGACAACGGCCCGACCGGAACGGAAATTGCTGGTAATCCGAACATCAAGAGCATGACGAGCCTCGTCACGCTTGTCGTCAACGGTGCGTCTGTTACCAAGACGCTCGCTGCCTGGATGTTCGAAGGCAGAATCAACCCCGGCCAGCTGCAGATCATCCGCGAAATCACCACGGCCGGCGCGGACAATGTCGCCGACAGCGACACCGCCATCTTCCGCGGCGACCGCGGCGAGTATGCCTTCTCCGCCACCACCGACGGGCAGGTCATCGTCACCCATGCGGTCGAAGACGCGATCGACGGCAGCGACCGCCTGCGCAACATCGAAAAGGTGGAGTTTGCCACGGGCAATGCGCTCAACATCATTGTCGGGACAGCGAATAGCGACGTGCCGCTGAACGGAACCGCGACCGACGATCTGATCCTCGGCCTTGCCGGGGCAGATACACTCAATGGGCTTGCCGGAGATGATATCCTCGTGGGTGGAGCCGATGGGGTGACGACGACCTCGACGGCCTCGTCGTATGCCGATAACTTCAACGACAACGCCTTCGGCAATAGCACCGGAACCGCCAATTGGGGGCCGGATTGGGTAGAGAGCGGCGACAATAACAGTCCCAGCAATGGGCAAATCCAGATCGATGACGAGGTCAATAACGTTCTTTACTTCGGCACCGGCGACGGTGCGCAGATTCAGCGCACACTCAATCTTGCCGGCGCGGCAACCGCCAACCTCAGCTACTCGATTATCGAAACCGGACTGGATGCAGGCGGCGACAATGACAACGTAACGGTGTTCTTCTCGCGGGATGGCATCACCTTTGTTCAGGTCGATCAGATCACCAGCACGACCAACACCCCCGGCGCTCCCCGCAACATCGACCTCAGCACCTTCGGCACGGGAGCGTTTACCAGCAACGCCGCGATACGCTTCGTTGCGTCGAGCCTCGAAGGCGGCGACACCGTCACCATCGACAATCTCGTCGTCAACTTCACCACCGTCACCTCCACGGCTGCCGGCGACACCCTCAACGGCGGCCTCGGCAACGACACCTATTCCTTCTCGCTCGGCGACGGCACCGACGTCATCAATGAAGGCCTCTCGGCCACAAGCGGCGGCGTGGCGGACAAGATCTCGATCCTGGCGCCGGTCACCGGAACCGATGTCGATGGTTTGCCGATCTACACGATCTCCGCACTAAATGTGGTGGACAATAACGGCACCAACAACGATGGCGATCTCGTCATCGACTACAGTCTGCCGAATGGCGCTAGCTCGGTAGCCCAGAGAGTCACCGTCGCCAACCACTTCGATGGCGCCAATGCTGAAACCGGCGTCGAACTCATCAACTTCAACGGTGCCTTCTTCAATGGCTACCAGCTGGTGGGAGACTATGCCATCAGCCGGGCAGACCCGACGGGCGGCACGCGCACCGTCAATCTGTCTGCCTCGACGATCAACAACCTCATTGCCGGTGAAAACGCCGATAATGACGCCATCACCGGCGGCAGCGGTAACGACCTGATCTTCGGCGGCGGCGACAATGACGATCTTGTCGGCGGTCTCGGCGACGATCTTCTGGTCGGCGGCACCGGCAACGATGATCTCGACAACCGTCTGAATGCCGCCCTCGACGATTTCGAAGGCGCGATCGGCGCCGACACGATGGTCGGCGGCGCGGGCGACGATACCTACGGCGTCGACGACTTGCTCGACGTCGTTGTCGAAGCCACAGGTGAAGGCACGGATACGGTCGAGACCTTCCTCGCCGAACTGTCGATTGCGGCCATGGCCAATGTCGAGAACCTCGCCTTCCTCGGCGCCGATGCCAGCCAGTTCGTCGGCACCGGCAACGCGGGCAACAACGCCATCACCGGCGGCGACCTCGCCGACACGCTGAGCGGCCTCGCCGGTAACGACACCCTCAACGGTGGCCTCGGCGCCGACACCATGATCGGTGGCGAAGGCAACGATACCTATGTCGTCGATGATGTCGGCGACGTCATCAACGAAAGCACCGGCCTCGCGACCGATGTCGATACCGTACAGGCTTCGGTCAGCTTCACGCTGGCGACCGGGCTCGAAAACCTGACGCTGACGGGCGCCGACGCCATCAACGGAACCGGCAATGCCGGGATCAACACGATCATCGGCAATGACGCTGCCAACCAGCTCTTCGGCGGCGGCGACAACGACACACTGACGGGCAATGACGGCAACGACGTCCTCGATGGCGGCAACGGCAATGACGCGCTGAATGGCGGTGACGACAACGACACCATCATCGGCGGTGCCGGGAACGACACGATCGACGTCGGCGGTGGTTTCAACACGATCATCTACAACGCCACCAACTTCGGTAACGACGTCATCAACAGCTTCGACGCTGCTGGCGGCACCCCGGCCACTCAGGACCGTATCGATCTCACCGGCCTCGGCGTGACGGCAGCGAACTTCAACAACCGTGTGTTTGAATCCGCCGGCCCCGGCGGCAGCACGATCATTACCATCCGTGAGAACGGCGCGGCATCGGCCATTCAGGGCACGATCCAGATTAACGGAGCCAACAACGCTGCTATCGACATTTCCGACTTCACGCTTGCCGCAGCGCCGCCGCCGAACTTCGGCGCCCCGACTGCTGGGGCCAATACCATCACCGGCAATGCCGCAGCCAATACCATCAACGGTCTGGGCGGCAACGACGTCCTCAGCGGCGCAGGCGGAGACGACGTCATCAACGGCGATGAAGGCGTCGATACGCTGAATGGCGGCGACGGCAACGATACGCTCTCTGGCGGCATCGGAGCCAATGGCGGCACCTTCGCGGACAACTTCGACGGCGCGGTTTCCTATGCCGACAACAACGGCACGCTCGCCTTCGCCGGAGAGTGGACCGAAGGCGGCGGTGAGACGACGGCCGCCAACGGCGGCGACATCCTGATCAATACCGCCACCGGCAGCCGCCTGCAGTTCACGCAAGCGATCGACGGTGGTGAATTCATCCAGCGCTCGTTCGACCTGACCGGAGCCACCGGGGCGACCATCCAGTTCGCCTATGTCGGCGACGCCACGCTGACGGGCGGCGAGAATGTCACCGTCCAGGCCTGGAACCACACGACCAGCAGCTGGGAGACTTTGACCGGCGGCGTGCTGAGCACGGCAAGCGGCACGTTCAACACCACCCTGTCGGCCGCACAGATCGGACCGCAGTCTGCCATCCGCTTCCTGGCAAATGGCGACTGGGACAATGGCGACGATTTCTTCGTCGACAACTTCATCGTCACCGCCACCGGAAGCCTTGGCGTCGACACCATCAACGGCGACGCCGGCGACGACACCGTTATCTGGAATGCCAATGCTTCCGGCGCCACCGATGGCCGCGATATCGTCAATGGCGGAACGGAAGGAGCCGCGGGCGACACCTTCGTTATCAACGGCAATGCCACGGCCGAGGCCTACACGATCTACACCAGGGCAGCCTGGCTGGCGATCGCCGGCAATGTCGCGGCAAACCTCAACGCCACGACGGAAATCGTCGTCACCCGCAACGGCAGCAACAATGCCTCCGTCATCGCCGAACTCAGCGAGATCGAGGAAATCCGCATCAATGGTGTCGATCCCTCCGGCACATCCGGCAGCGCAGGAGCCGACAGCTTCAACATCGTCGGCGACTTCTCGACGACCAGCCTGCGTCTCAACACCATCACCATCGATGGCGACGCAGGGGATGACACGATCGATATCTCGGCGCTTGGTTCCGCCCACCGCATCGTCTTCCGCTCCAACGGCGGCAACGACACGATCATCGGCACGCTGCGTCCTCAAGATGTCATCGAGCTCGCCGCCGGCACCACCGCGGCCGATTACGAGATCACGACCGGGGCAAACGGCGTGACGACGATGACCAATGGCGAGCACAGCATCCAGTTCACCAGCGAAGGCGGGCTGCCGCAGTTCAATGGTGAAGGCACGACGGCCGAAGAGGAAGAAGACGATGCCGGCACGCCGCCGGTGCCGACACCGCCGACCACCCCAACGCCGCCGGCAGCAACGACAGGAGCGATGATCGCCGGCACGGCAGCAGGCGACGTTCTCCTCGGTGCGGCGAGTGGCGAGACGATCGTCGGCTTCGCGGGCAATGATGTGGCAACCGGCGGCGCCGGTGCCGATATCATCCGCGGCGATGACGGCGACGACTTCCTCAATGCCGAAGGCGGCAACGACATGGTCTTCGGCGGCGCCGGAAACGACGATCTCATCGGCGGCGATGGTAACGACATGCTCTATGGCGATGCCGGATCCGACCGCGTCTTCGGCGATGCCGGCGACGACATGATCCAGACCGGTACGGGCAACGATACCGCCCATGGCGGGGACGGCAACGATCTCTTCGTGGCCGAAGCGGGTGACGGCGACGACACCTATTACGGTGACGCCGGCAGCGACACGCTGGATCTGGCGGCGATCACCGCCAATCTGAATGTCGATCTCGGCAGCGGCTTCATGGGCCGGGGCAGCGCCTCGAGCACACAGTCGGGCACCGATACGCTCTGGGGCATGGAAAATGTCGTGACCGGTTCAGGCAATGACACGATCACCGCCAATGCCTCCGCCAACATCCTCGATGGCGGCGCCGGAAACGACAAGTTCGTCTTCCTCTCCGAAAAGGATGCCGATGGCGATACCATCCTCGGCTTCCAGCCCGGCGACAAGATCGACCTCAGTGGCACCGACGCCAATGGCGGCCTTGCCGGCAACCAGGCCTTCACGCTGGTCAACGGTTCGACGCTGACGGGCGCCGCGCAGCTGATCGTCACGCATGAAGTCCGGGCCGACGGCGACTACACGGTCGTCCAGGGCAGCGTCGATGGCGACAGCAGCGCCGAGCTGCGCCTCAGCATCAAGGGGAACCACAACCTCACCACTTCGGATTTCAATCTCTGATCCGAAACGTCAGGTGCGCCGGAAAACCCGGCGCACCTGAATTCCCGTCATCAAAGAAGTGGTGAACGACATGCGCCCCAAGAACCCGCTGACCGGAGCCAAGCGCAAACAGGTCGAGAAGCTGACATCCGGATTGAGAGGGATTTTCGTGTTCCTCTTCTTCACCTCCGGCGCCATCAATATTCTCGCGCTGACCGGCTCTTTCTACATGCTGCAAATCTATGACCGCGCATTGACGAGCGGCAGCGTCCCAACGCTGCTCGGCCTCTCGGCACTCGCCATCGGCCTCTACCTCTTCCAGGGCCTCTTCGACATCATCCGCTCGCAGATCCTGGTGCGCATGGGCGCGCGGCTCGACAGCCGTCTTGCCCCGCTCGCCCATCAGGTGGCAATCGACATGCCGCGTTTCGGCTTCTCGACAGCAGAAGCGCTGGAGCGCGGCCGGGATGTCGATACGGTCCGCTCCTTCCTCGGCAGTCAGGGGCCCGTGGCCCTCTTCGATCTGCCCTGGATGCCGCTCTATCTCATCTTCGTCTATATGCTGCATCCCTATCTGGGTGCGCTGACCTTCGCCGGCGCCTTCGTGCTGTCGATGCTGACGATCATCACCGAGCTGATGACCCGGCGGCTGGCGAGCGCCACCCACAAATCCGGCATCGAGCGCAACGCCATTGCCGATTCCAACGCCCGCAATGCCGATATCCTCAAGGCAATGGGCTTTGCCGGGCGGGCCGTCGAACGCTTCAACCGCGCCAACCAGGATCATCTCGAACTGCAGACCCGCACCAACGACATCAGCGGCACCTTCGGGGCGATCTCCCGCGTGCTGCGCATGATCCTTCAATCGGCCGTGCTCGGTCTCGGCGCCTGGCTGACGATCAAGGGCGAGCTTTCGGCAGGCGCCATCATCGCCGCCTCCGTTGCCTCCGCCCGGGCGCTCGCCCCTGTCGATCTGGCGATCGGCAACTGGAAAGGCTTCGTCGCCGCCCGCACTGCCTTCCTGCGACTGAAGGAAACCGTGATCGCGCTTGCCGGCGCCGTGCCGCCGATGCCGCTTCCCGCACCTAGCCGCTCGCTGAAGGTCGAGAAGATCACCGTTGCCGCCCCCGGCTCCGGCCGCGTGCTGCTCAGCGAAGTCAGCTTCGAGATCGCCGCCGGGCAGGCACTCGGCATCATCGGCCCGAGCGGCGGCGGCAAGACCACGCTGGCCAGGGCACTGACCGGCGTCTGGCCGACCCTTCGCGGCAGCGTCCGTCTCGATGACGCCGAGCTCACTCAATGGTCGGATGACGACCTCGGCCAGCATGTCGGCTACCTGCCGCAGGATGTGGCGCTGCTGGATGCCTCGATCGAGGAAAACATCTGTCGTCTGGAGCCCCAGGTCGATCCCGGGGGATCGTCGATGCGGCACAGACCACCGGCATCCACGAGATGATCGTGCGGATGCCGGATGGCTATCGCACCGCGCTCGGGCCGCAGGGGGTCTCGCTCTCGGCCGGGCAACGGCAGCGCATCGGCCTTGCCCGGGCGCTCTACCGCAACCCCTTCATCGTCGTCATGGACGAGCCGAATTCCAATCTCGATGGCGAGGGCGAAGCGGCACTGACCCAGACGATCAAGGCCGTGCGCGCCCGCGGCGGTATTGCCATCGTCATCGCTCACCGGCCAAGCGCATTGGCCGCCGTCGATATGGTCGCCGTCATCCAGAGCGGAAAGATGGTGGCCTTCGGACCCAAGGACGAGATCCTCAAGCCCGCAGCCGCCGAAACCGGCAGTCGCCCGGCCGCCATGACGCAGCTTGGATCACGCATCACCGCGAGGATGTCAGAATGATCGAGGTCAAAGGCACCAAAACCGCAAAGACCGAAGAAGACCCGCACGACCGCTATGTGCTGAAAAGCGACGACAAGCTGTCCCGGGTGCCGGTCTTCCTTTCCCTGCTGCTGACGGGCTTTGCGCTCTATCTGAAAAGCGCACTCGGGAACCCGCAGGAAGCCCCACGCGGCGGCGAGCCCGATCCCCGCCGCCCCACCAGCGATGAAGACGATCTGCCGCCGATCGACGTCGAGACCGCCGGCGCCGTGGTCCGCATGCCCGACGAAGAGATCGGCGGCTCCTACTCCGGCGGCAAACCGGGTGGCGTCGTGCTCTCCGGCCACAAGAACCGGGTCAGCTATGCGCTCACCGATTCCGACGCCATCGAGTTCAACCGGCTGAACCTGCCGAGCCTGTCCCTGCTGAAGAGTTTCGGCGGCGTCTCCGCCTCCTTCCACGCCTCCAACGACAATGCCTGGACCGGGCCGCGCCAGGTCCAGCCGGATTCCGGCCCGCGCGCAGGCGGCGCGGCGCGCTCTTCGAACACAGAGTCCGCGGCAAAACCGGTCAACCGCGCTCCGCGGACCAACGGCCCGGTGACACTCGCCGATATCTCCGGCTGCGGCCTGGCGCTGATCGGCCTTGCCGATCTGCTGCGCGGCAGCATTGATCCCGATGGCGACCTGCTGTCGACCAAGGATATCGCCGTGTCCTCGGGAAAACTCGTCCAGACCGCCAGCGGCTGGAGCTTCGACGCCGCCGGTCTCGGCCCGGTCACCATCACCTACATGATCAGCGACGGCCAGGCCCTGGTCTCGCAGACGGCGCATTTCTCCGTCGTCAAGGCGCCGCCGATCACCGGCACATCGGGCGACGACCTGATCGCCGGAACCGCCTGCGCCGACGATATCGAAGGCCTCGCCGGCAATGACAATATCGATGCCCGCAGCGGCAATGACGTGATCAGCGCCGGAGACGGCAACGACCATATCCTCGGCGGCAGCGGCAATGACACGATCTTTGCCGGCAATGGCGACGACATCGTGCTCGGCGGCCTCGGCGACGACCATATCTGGGGCGGCGCCGGAAACGACCGGCTCTATGGCGAGGACGGCCGGGACAGCCTGTTCGGCGAGGCCGGCGACGACCTCCTCAGCGGCGGTGCCGATGCCGATCTGCTGCGCGGCGGCGATGGCGCCGATCAGCTCTATGGCGATGCCGGAAACGACATCATCGACGGCGAAGACGGCAACGACCGCCTCGATGGCGGCGACGGCGACGACGTTGTCCTCGGCAGCGCCGGCGACGATCACCTCGCAGGCGGGACCGGCCGCGATGTGCTGAGCGGCGGCCGCGGCGCGGATACGGTCAAGGCCGAGGATGGCGATGATACCGTCACCGGCGATGCCGACCAGGCCGACGATATCTATGATGGCGGCGCCGGCACCGATACGCTCGACTATTCCGCCCTTGCCGAGGCCGTCGAGATCGACCTCGTCTCCGGCGAGGCCGAGAGCAGCGAGATCGGCTGCGACACCGTCACCGATTTCGAGATCGTCCGCGCCGGATCAGGAGACGATACGCTCACCGGCGGCGATGGCGCCGACGAGCTGCATGGCAATGCCGGCGATGACGAAATCAGCGGCGGCGCCGGTACCGATCTCGTCAAGGGCGGCGAAGGAAACGACACCGTCACCGGCGATTTCGACTGGGCTGCCGACAGCTATGACGGCGGCGAAGGCGTCGACACGCTCGACTATTCCGCAGCCGTCCTCTCCGTCGTCGTCGACCTCGTCGCCGCCAATGCCAGCGGCGCCGAAATCGGCACGGACAGCATCAGCAACTTCGAGGTGATCAAGACCGGCGACGGCGACGACATCCTGCGCGATGGTGACGGCGAGGAATTTCTCTTCGCAGGCGATGGCGATGACACGGTCGAAGCGCGGGCCGATGAAGCCGACGACGTCTTCGACGGCGGCGATGGCGACGACACGATCGATTATTCGCAGACCGCCCATGGCGTGCTGATCGATCTCGAAAGCGGCAAGGCGACCGGTTTCGAAGTCGGCCAGGACATTATCGAGGGTTTCGAAAAGGCCGTTGCCGGCTCCGGCGACGATGTCATCCGGGCAGGACTGACCGCCGCCATCATCTCGGGCGGCGATGGAAACGATACGTTCGAGTTCACCGTCCCCGCCGGCGAAAGCAGCGCCGATGTCGTCCACCAGATCCTCGATTTCATGGTCGGCGATCGCATCGACATCTCCAAATACAAGATCTTCGAGGAGGTGCTCGACGGCATCGAGGAGCGCTTCGAGGACATCTACGGCGACAAGGCTGATGCCACGCCGCTGCCGATCCGCGTCCGGCACGAGGGAACGGACGAGCTCAGCCAGACGCTGATCGAAGTCGATATGGACAAAGACGAGCATTACGAGATGACCATCAATCTCACGGGTCACCATCTGCTTGTCATTGTCGAGAATGTGTAGAGACGGGGGGACAGGCGATGAACCAGGACCAGCAGCGGCCGTCGGCCGAAACCAACAACATGTTCCCGGTGGCGACCCGCATCACCGCCGGTATTGCCCTCGGCCTGCTGCTCTTTGCCGGCGCCGGCGGCTGGGCGGCGACCACGCAGCTCAGGGGCGCGATCATCGCCTCGGGGGTGATGAAGGTCGACCGGAACCTGAAATCGATCCAGCATCGCGACGGCGGCATCGTCAGCGAAATCGCCGTCAAGGAAGGCGATCAGGTCGGCAAGGGGCAGATCATGCTGCGCCTCGACGACGCGCAGACCCGCGCCGAGCTCTCGATCGTCCGCACCCAGCTCGTCGAACTCACCGCCCGTCAGGCGCGGCTGATCGCCGAGCGCGACAATGTGGAGGCGATCGCCTACCCGGCGGAACTCGAGGCCATCCTCGGCGAATTCCCGCTGGTCGCCACCGGCGAACAGAAGATGTTCGACGGCAACCGCCGCAACCGGCAGAACCAGAAGCAGCAGCTGCAATATGGTATCTCGCAGCTCGAGGAGGAATTGAAGGGCCTGATCGCCCAGCGCGACGCCAAGGCTGGCGAGCTCGAACTGGTCCAGACCGAGCACGACAAGATCAAGGGACTGGCCGACAGGAAGCTGATCGACACGTCGCGCAAATATTTCATCGACCGCGAGATCGCCAAGCTGACCGGCGAGAGCGGCGAGATCCAGGCCAATATCGCCCGCTCCCGCGCCCGCATGAGCGAAATCCAGGTCCAGATCATCGCCATCGACGAGGCCGCCCGCACCGAGGCCCAGCGCGAACTCGGCATCGTCGAGCCGAAGATTTCGGAACTGAGGGAACGCCGCATCGCCGTTGAGGACCGCCTCGCCCGCACCGACATCCGTGCCCCTCTTTCGGGCACCGTCAACGAACTCTTCGTCCACACGATCGGCGGCGTCATCACGCCGGCCGAAAAGCTGCTCACCCTCGTCCCCGCCGATGCCGCGCTGAAGATCGAGGCCCGTCTGGCGCCGACCGATATCGACCAGGTCTCGATCGGCCAGGACACCCGCATGCGCTTCTCGGCCTTCAACCAGCGCTCGACGCCGGAGCTCTCCGGAAGCATCGCCTACGTCTCCGCCGCCACCAGCACCGACCCGTCAACCGGCCAGATCTTCTACTTAGCCGACATCGCCGTCTCCCCCACCGAACTCGCCAGGCTCGGTAACCACAAACTCCTGCCCGGCATGCCGGTCGAAGTCTTCATCTCGACACAGGAGCGGACGGCGATGTCGTTTTTCACAAAGCCGCTGACGGATCAGTTGAGCCGTGCGTTTCGGGAGGAGTGAGGCTGCGGTTTATCTCCAGCCCATAAACGCAAAACCCGCGTGATGGCGGGCTGTGATGTGTGTCTGGATCGTTGGTTTCGGGGTGAGGCTTTGAACCTTCTGCGTTGAGGTTATGGTCCGTAGGACGATGATCTACGATCGCCGGGGAAAGCGAAGCTTTTGCGCCATCGATAGGTCGATAGGATTCCGGGAAGTTTGGTTGCGGGGGCAGGATTTGAACCTGCGGCCTTCAGGTTATGAGCCTGACGAGCTACCGGGCTGCTCCACCCCGCGTCCAGCGCAAAACCCTTTGGGTTTTGTCGCGATAGCGTAAAACGCCTTTGGCGATTTACGCTTACTGCCGGAGCAACTCCGAAGGAGTTGTCTCCTGTAAGGGACGCACCATTATAGATCCGGTGCATCGCTATTTCAGTCTACATATAGGGCTCGAAAGCAAAAAGGCCGCTTTGCGAGCGGCCCTTTGATCGGCTTTGGGCCGTAGAATGTGATGAGAAGATTTATGTTGCGTTTAGCAGACCTGGCAGCGACCGACTCTCCCGCGTCTTAAGACGAAGTACCATAGGCGCTGGGGCGTTTCACGGCCGTGTTCGGAATGGGAACGGGTGCAGCCACCCCGCCATGACCACCAGGTCAGCGAAGCGCAACAATTGAGAAGCTGGATTTTGAGCGAATAGGGATTAGTGAGTAGCGAATAGTTTCGCTTCGCCATTTTATTCGCTGGTTTTGAACACGTCTTGCATCATGAGGCGCCTTTGGCGCCTGATGAGCATTGATCAATGAGAACGATCAAGCCAATCGAGCTATTAGTACCGGTAAGCTTCATGCGTTGCCGCACTTCCACACCCGGCCTATCAACGTGGTCGTCTTCCACGGCTCTGATAGGGAACACTCGTTTTCAGGTGGGTTTCCCGCTTAGATGCCTTCAGCGGTTATCCCGTCCATATATAGCTACCCTGCTATGCCCTTGGCAGGACAACAGGTCCACCAGAGATATGTCCATCCCGGTCCTCTCGTACTAGGGACAGATCCTGTCAATATTCCTACACCCACGGCAGATAGGGACCGAACTGTCTCACGACGTTCTGAACCCAGCTCACGTACCGCTTTAATTGGCGAACAGCCAAACCCTTGGGACCTGCTCCAGCCCCAGGATGCGATGAGCCGACATCGAGGTGCCAAACAACCCCGTCGATATGGACTCTTGGGGGTCATCAGCCTGTTATCCCCGGCGTACCTTTTATCCGTTGAGCGATGGCCCTTCCACGCGGGACCACCGGATCACTATGACCGACTTTCGTCTCTGCTCGACTTGTCAGTCTCGCAGTCAGGCGGGCTTATGCCATTGCACTCGACGACCGATTTCCGACCGGTCTGAGCCCACCATCGCGCGCCTCCGTTACTCTTTCGGAGGCGACCGCCCCAGTCAAACTACCCACCATACACTGTCCCGGATCCGGATAACGGACCGCGGTTAGACATCCATGACGATAAGGGTGGTATTTCAAGGATGGCTCCACGGAAACTGGCGTCCCCGCTTCAAAGCCTACCACCTATCCTACACATGCCGACACGAATGCCAGTGTAAAGCTATAGTAAAGGTGCACGGGGTCTTTCCGTCTGACCGCAGGAACCCCGCATCTTCACGGGGAATTCAATTTCACTGAGTCTATGTTGGAGACAGCGGGGAAGTCGTTACGCCATTCGTGCAGGTCGGAACTTACCCGACAAGGAATTTCGCTACCTTAGGACCGTTATAGTTACGGCCGCCGTTTACTGGGGCTTCGATTCAAAGCTTGCACCTCTCCTCTTAACCTTCCAGCACCGGGCAGGCGTCAGACCCTATACGTCGTCTTGCGACTTCGCAGAGCCCTGTGTTTTTGATAAACAGTCGCTACCCCTGGTCTGTGCCACCCCATCTCACTTGCGTAAAATGGGGTCACGCTTCTTCCGAAGTTACGC